>CAYXIP010000064.1:0-9411 GCA_964465515.1 uncultured Candidatus Methanoperedens sp.
TAAAGTTCTGGCGGTTGTGAAGGCAACAGAAGTGATGATTGGGAAGGAATGATTGTTACCTCCTCAATATATTATAATTCCAAGGGCAGAGCCAAGCTATTTTCTCTTTAACTTTATTCCGCTGTCCAACCACCCCTGCTCTCTGATTTTTTGAGCAAATATGCGCTGGATCGAAATGAACTCTTCAATTTTATCAGGATACATCATGCGCTTGCCGTTCTCGATGTAGCAGCAGACGATATCCCCAACTGCCCGATCAATCCTGACAGGAACCCAGTAACTACTGCCAGCGTCCATCGCAATTACCGGGTCGCTCGTGTGGTCTCCGCTCAGCTCATAATATTGCCCCATCCTTAGGAATCTCCCTCCTTTCTTTTTCACAAACAAAATCAAATCTCCATTCTGTCCTGATGATTCTTGGTTATTTATCCTCCCTATAAACGGATCAAAATAGGTGGGCATCCTGAGTCTTAGATCATAGTTGTGATCTCCAGGGTCAATGCGGTGCTTGCGAAGTATCTCTTCGATGATTTCCTGGATTTCAAGCTTGGCATTCGCTATTGCATTTCCGTGATTTCTTCTCATAATCTGTATAATTTTATAGCATCATGCTGATTCTTCTATCAGCTTCAGGAACACACGCTGCAGATCCATTCTCTCTTCCTCAAATCTTGATATAGTTCCACCAATAGATTTTACTGCCATAGCTATTTCCATACGTGCACCTAAATCTGTCAGTAGCGAGATATGGCCGTTAACTGGCTCAACAGAGCGCACGCCTTTCAATCTTTTCAAGCCCTCTATAACCCTCTGCACCGGCAAATCCTGTACTTCAAGGGCGTATCTGACACCTACTTTTTCTCTCACCTTGTCCCTGAGTTCTTCTACCGTACCTACGGCAAGCAGCTTGCCCCTTGCAATTACGCCTATTCTATCGCAGATCTCCTCAACCTCTGCCATGCTGTGGCTGCTCAGGAACACTGTTACTCCCTTCTCCTTGCTGAGCTTCTTGATTAAATCCCGCATCATCTGCGCGCCGAGAGGATCTATTCCGCTGGTAGGCTCATCAAGGAACAGGACACTTGGCTCGTTTATCAGCGCCTGGGCAAGACCGAAACGCTTCCTCATGCCTGTTGAGAACCCGCCAGTTCTCTGGTCTATGGCACGGTTGAGACCCACTAATTCTAGCAGGTCAACAATCCGTTTTTCTCTTGTTTTTTCATCGATATCGTAGAGCTTTGCATAGAACCTGAGATTCTGTCTTGCGGTGAGGTTATCGTAGTATCCAGCAGGCTCAGGCAGAACTCCTGTGGCTTCTCTTATCTTGATGACTTCTCTCACGATGTCGAAACCTGCTACTTTGCCAGAGCCGCTGCTCGGCTCAAGCAAGCCTATCAGCATCTTCATTGTCGTGGTTTTGCCTGCACCGTTTGGACCAACGAAACCGAAAACCTCGCCTTTTTTAACGCTCAGGTTAAGCGAATCCACTGCTACAAGTTCATTATGCTTACCAAAACGCTTGGTAAGATCTATTGTTTCTATAATGTTTTCATTCTGACTGATTTCTTTATCCATATCTATCGTCTTCCAAATTTACGTATTATAAACACAAGCGCAATAATAGCCAGCACAACCATCCCGATTCCTGCCACTCCACTTGATCCTGATTTTTCCACGTTTACCTTAATGCTCTTTTCCTCGCCCTGAATATCGCCGCTCCTTGCACGCATGAATATCTCTTTTATCCCTGAGCCTGCATCTGCCCTTGCAGTTATCTCAACAGGAATATTCCTCGATTCGCCAGCTTCAAGTTTTTCTATTGTTCCGAAGCTCCTGATCTGAGTGCTGATGCCGCTTACTTCCTGTATTTCAAGCTGCACGTTGCTCAGTGCTTCATCTCCGCCGTTCCTCAGGGTTACACTGATCTCTGTCGAACCGCCTGGATTAAGCGTTACCTCGCTGTAGCTTGGATAAAGGCTGAGTATCTGGCTTTTCTCAATACCTTTGTTGACAGTTACCTCAAGTCTCTGGGATATGCTCCTGTCATCTCCGCTAACAGCACCCACGAGTATGGGGTATATACCATCGCTGGCATTCAGGGAAGGTTTGACTTTTACTTTGAACTCCTGCTCGCCTTTGGCTGGCAGTTCAAGGGTAGTCAGCCTAACTTTATCATTGGTATCTGAGAGGAATTCAACATTCCAGCCTTCCGGCTTGTTCAGTGCCTTCAAATTCAGTTTTATTTGCTGGTCGTATCTGTTTTTCAGGGATACAGTAAAATCCGCTGTATTTTCAGGACGAACCTCAAGACCTGCTATAGCTGAACGCATTTCAAGATATGCACTTAAAGCTTGAGTTGAATCTATATCTGGATTTATGCTGATGCTCAGCGGCAGCGAAATGATCTGGCTGCCGCTTTCCATAGATGCCCCCATCAGGACTTCGTAATCCCCTTCGCTGGTATTGAGAGGGGGTTGGGCTATAACATCAAAATCCTGCTTGCCTTTTGCAGGGATGCTCAGCTTTGTGATTCTTGCGCCGTCTGAAGAGAGCATATCTACGCCCCACTCGTCTGGCTTTGAGAGCACAGAGAGCTTTACTGTAGCCCTGCTGTCGTATTTATTTTCCACGGTGATGCTGAATCTGGCTGGAGAGCCTGGATGGGTTTTTCTACCGGGAATGCTTGAATAGATATCCAGACTGGGCATGGCGTTTCTATCCACAGTCGCTACAAACTCGCGGTATATCAATTCATAATTGGTTACATCCTCGCCATAGGGCTGCAAACCTATTCTTATCAAATAGGCTCCATCGGTTGTATTAACCGGCACCCGCAGTCTTAAAATAATTTGCTTTGAATCGGTTGAGTCGGCAGGGAAGGTTATCTGGCTGACCTGATTATTATCTGCGTAGAAACCTGCAAGCCAGTTGTCGGGTTTTTTGTCTATGAAAAGCTTGACTGAAACGCTTTTGGAAGTATTGTATCCCTTTTGCAGGGTTGTGGTGAACTCAACCGTGTCGCCAGGACGGACAACCTTGCCGGTAATGTCGGTGGTGGCTGTGATCTGGGAGAATTCTGCACTGGCTAAGGGTAATAAAAACAAAATGAGTATTACTAGAATGCCGAAGGCTCTTGATATTATATTCATGTACTGATGTCCTTCCTGAGAAATGCAATGAACGCAATGATAAGCACGATGATCGGAGCTACTATTAGCACTGTCAAATTCATCCAGAACTCGCTGAACCATTGGGCGAGGGTAAAGCGGGTGTCAAAGATGCCTTGTATCTTTGAATCACTACCAAGGAAACCACCCCAACCGATATCGTTTTTGCCTATTGTAACTTGAGCATAATGGTGGGCGGGTGCTAGACTCATTAGCTGAGTTGCAAGTCCAAGACTCTCCTCTTGTGTTTGTCCAGTTGATACAAAAATACCAGCAAAGACTATAGAGCTAAATAGTATGATAAAGAGCCACACAGCAATGTTATAAATCAAGGAGTCGCTTGAGCTTTTTACAAGAATTGAAGTGGTGACTCCTATTCCCAAAAAAATAAGGACGTAAAAGAAAGTTAATATTATGAATATCCCAATTCTTAAAAAGTCTGAGTCCTTTATTTGAACACCAGATACTATCAACATTGTCCCGATGGAGACTATTGCTGAAATCACCTGCACTAAAGCTAAAGCTACTGCTGATCCCGCGAGCTTTCCAGCAATTATATTATCTCTGAAAACAGGATGAGTTAAGAGAACATTTAAAGATCCTGATTTTATCTCTTTAACTATGGTATCAAAACCTAAAGCTATACCAATTAAAGGTGCAAAGCTGCCTATGATCCTTGCTATGCCTTCAAAGCCACGCAACGCGGAGTCGGTTGAAAAAATACGCTGTGCATACTGTATCTCTAATCCTTTTTGATAGCCAAACACAAATACTATTAGACTGAAGGTAGCAACATAAATAAGAAATCTGGAACTCGATACGTGATCTGCAAATTCTTTTTGGGCAATTGAAATTATATTTTTAGTATTGCTTATCATAATATCTCCTAAATATCCTTTCTCAAGAATGCAATGAATGAAAGTGTGAATAGAATTATAGGTATAGCAGCTAAGACTACAATGTTAGCCCAAAATTCATTTGTCCATTGTCCGAATGTATATCGTGTATCTAAAATACCCTTAATAGTTTCCTGTTTCACCAAACCCCCCCAACTTAAATCAGAGAATCCAGAGGCAACTTCAGAATAGTGATATATTGGAGAAAATTTTTGGAGCTGAAAATTGAGTTCTCTGAACTGCTGATTGTTACCTATATCAAACAATGACTGCCCAGTCGCAATAGAAGCAATAATCATGACAGTGGCTCCAAATACCACGCATAAATTAAGCCACGTAGCAATTCCATATGTTAATGAATCGACTTCATTTTTTGAAATTACCGAGGTGAGTATGCCTATCGATAGGAATATGAGTAAATAAACAAAAGTGAGAATTGCATAAATCAAATATCGATTCAATTCAAGTAAGCTTGCGGGTTTTCCTGAAATTAATAGGTTTGTGCCAAACAAGACAGACACTGATAAAAAAACCACAAGCCCAAGAGTTGACATTGATCCCAGGATTTTTCCGGTAATTATATTGTCTCTGAATACAGGATGGGTCAATAAAACATTCAAAGAACTGCTTTCGGTCTCCTTAGTTACAGCATCAAATCCAAGGGCTATCCCTATTACAGGTGCAAAAACTGCGATTATCTGGATAACATCGGTGAAACTGGAACCTAATCCTGTTCTATAGCTGTATGAGAATAATATAAGCAAGAATATGGAAATTAACACCCAAAACCTGGGGCTCCATAGATTATCGGCAAATTCTTTTTGGGCTATAATAAAAACATTATTTATATTCCGTTTCACAGAGATCTCCTCCGTCTTCTAGAATTATAAAATAATGAAACTATTAATCCGAGTATTGATAACATTAAGGTAAACCCTGGTGTCTCAGGGGTGTTTGCAGTTTTTCCTGGGGGTATAGTTTCTTTAACCTCAGTGATTTTTTGTTCTTGTATCTTTTCGCTTTCTTTGAGAATAATTGTTTTAGTTGCAGTTTTATAACCTTCTTTTGTAGCATTTAATTGATATCTGCCTGTCTCCTTAAGACTGTACTTTAAATCTCCTTTTTCATCGGTTACTCCAATTTCTTTGCCATTGAGGGTAATTGATGCATTTTCAATAGGTTTTAACATGGATTTGACTTCAATGACAAACTCTTCGCCCTGCTCAATAAATAAGGGGGCATAAACCGACAGTACTTCATTGTATCCACTTAGTTTTATTATTGATACATTCCTATTTCTCATTTCTGTATCATGTGAGGAATCAACAATCAATCTGCTGCCATCTGGACTCCAGCCCCCCGTGATTACATTGTACGGCTCTTTAGAAGTAAGTTGTGTACGCTCTGTACCATCCGGGTTCGTTAAAAAAATATGAGCTTCATAAGAACTGCGTCTTGGCCAAAAAGTATCGAAATCTACTTGATTCCCTGTTACAGGGTCGATGACCGATGAAAAAACAATTTTATCGCCCGAAGGACTCCATGCATATACTGGCTGTTGCAATAAATCTCCCCAGCCTGTTATTGCTAACATTGCCTTCCCAGTCCCATCAGGATTCATCGTGTATAAACTATATTTATCCATGAAAGCTATCTTTTCTCCGTTAGGACTCCAGCTTAACATCTTAATATCCCCATTTAAAATATTTTTTAAATTCGTCCCATCTGCATCTACCGTGTATGCATTGTTATTATTCTGAAAAAGTATCTTACTTCTGTCCAGACTCCAGCTTGGATTCTCTATCGAACTACCGATCAATATTTCCTTTGTTCCCGTACCGTCAGCATTTACTATATATAGGTTCCACTGCTCTTTTCCATTTATTTCTTTAGATGATAAATATAATATTTGGTTATCATCAGGACTCCATTCGTAAGATCTATATTTTGTTCCATTTGATAGGTATTTTATATCAGTTCCATCCATATTTATTTTTATAAGACTTGATTGCTCTCCAATTGTCCTGAAAATAATTTTTTTAGAATCATGACTCCACACAGGATTATCTGAAGTGCCCGAATACAATTTCCTGAGATTAGAACCATCTACATCGGCTACATAAACACGCCCGTTTGAACCTTCTGACTTTTTCTCAAATTCAAAAGCCATTTTCGTCGTATCGGGGCTCAATTTGAGATTGCTTTGCCACCATCCAGCTTCAGGTAAAAATGCTAAAATCGATTCCATATCTGATAAATTATTTGCAATGGTCTTCAGTGCTGTACCATCCCGATTAATTACGACCAAAATAGATCCAGGTTGTGTTAGCTGGAAAAATATTTTATCTCCGCTCGGATTCCATACAGGATTTGCTATCCAAGCGCCTTTTGTTTTCATCTTCTTGGATGAGACAATTTTATTTAATTCAGTCCCATCTGCATTCATAACATAAATTTCAGATATTCCCTCAGATTGACTCCATGAGACCAGGGAACTGATAAGAACCTTCCCACCATCCGGACTCCAGAGACCTTGCATAGAAATAGAACCATTTTTTAGGGAAACCTCTTTAGAATTATCAAGCACGTAAGGTTTCACAATTTCCGTGATAGAAATAATTTTTTCGGCCCGTAAGGTGTTGTTTGCAACTGCTGATACGGCATCTATTGAAAGTAATAAGCTGAGTGTTATTATTAATAACATTGTTATTTTTATTTGCATATTTCAACACTTCTTTTTGTAGATTGTTTTATTTATTAAAAAATAAAAAATTGAAAAATTTGAAAGTTATATGTATTTTTTATACATTTCGGCTAAGCGAAAATGTATAGGAATAGCCGCCCGGGAACCCTGATATCTTGACGAACGTTGGTTTTGCATTTAAAGTTCTGTCGTATTCTACATTACCGTAGTTCCTACTAATTTGCTGCATCAAAGCCAAATTTCCGTCGTAGAGCTGCGCTGTCAGATAATTTTCGTATGACTGACCATCCAGATACACTAAGAGGGTATCCCCTACATTGGGATCGGTGCTCTTCCACGTATCTACGTTATCTACTGGGCTGCTTGTAAGAACGCCATTTACGTCTGTGTATTTATTATTCGGAACGCTGAACAGGGTTGCGCAACTCCAATCACCACAGGCGTCCGGCGTCTCGGCTGATGCCAAACCAGCAAATATACCCAATACGAGCAGAGCTGCTCCTATTATTCTTAAGCTCGCTTTCATTCTTTTTCACCTCCTTTTTTCATTTACTCCGGAGGCGAAACCAGGCAAGTCTTTAATACCTTGTAAGTGCTAACCTTAATTTGCCTTCGGGCACTTTTGGGGTTCAGTTGCTTTTTGGAGTTCCTGAACCCCATGATTCTAAAAACAAGCCGCTCTTTAAAATAACTTCTGTGACAAGAACTTACATTTAATTGTTTTGTATAAATATGATTTTAATTTAAAGATAGATATGTAAGCTGTTGTCACATAAGATTTAAACCACGCAGTCAAACTATGTATGAGTGTGGTGATATACCAATGAAACAATTAAAAATCTTGACCATGTTATTGGTCATGGCATTGTTTGCGCTGCCAGTCGGCGCGCAGGAATCGAATACGAATATCATCGTCGCACCAGGATCGGGTGCAAAGCCACTTGCTCCTAATGGAATTACTACCATTGGCTCAGTTGTGCAGGGAGAGACTGACTACTATTATCAGGATATCCCAAGCGTACCAAGAGTGTGGACCGACCTCAATTGGGGAGTTCCAAGCAACTCGCTGACGCTGAAAGTCATTACGTCAGAAGGAACAGTACTCGGCCCCTATCGTGATTCTGCTGATGGAGTAACCGATGGAAGAATATATCTGTCTTTCACGAAAGGCGGCGGTGGAAACTTCGCAGCAGGAAAGTGGAAGTTTGAAGTGTATGGAGAAAGTGTATCGGGAAGCCAGATGTACAGCTTTGATGTATGGTACTGAAAAAAAGCGCAAATAATATAACCTAACAGATTTAAAATATAGGCAGTAATGAAACAAAATAACCTCACTATTGCTATATTTTTTATTTTTTTGTTAATCATACCTGCAGTTGCAGCAAATGACGATATCATTGTTGAGTCAGGATATAAAGTTCCAATACAAGGGGAAAGGCACGACCCAATACCTATTAGCTGGTGGCAGTTCCAGATTTTAATCATCATCGGACAGCTAAGTCTGATGCCAGGCGAGACATTTGCTGCCTTTAAAAGCCTCAGTTATCTTGGCTATAGAGCTGTCACAGACAACAATATACTGAAAAACAGCACTCGCTTAAAGATTCTTGATTATATCAAGAAGAACCCCGGAGTCAGTTTTGGCGTTCTTTCAGAAGAAACTGATGTAAACAGGGGTACCTTAAGCTACCACCTTAAAATCTTGAAATTGTACAACAAAATAAAAATACACGATGAAGACAAGAGATATAAAAAATATTTTGAGAACCATATGAAATTCAATGATGATGAGATGAAGACTCTCAAATATCTAAAACAAGATACACCCAGAAGGATAATTGAAAATCTAATAGAGCATCCGGGCATATCGAGGAAAGATATATCAAATGTAATTGGAATTTCGGGCCCCGCTGTCACACAGTATATGGAATACCTGCGTGCAGATGGGATTATTAAACTGGAGAAAGAGGGGCAATTTAATAAGTATTATGTTAGCGCAAAAGCCAAGCAAATAGTGCAGAATGTACTGCCAAATGAGACATTTGGAGCTTAGCTGAAATAATAATTGGCATGTCCAACTTTGCAGCAATAATATAGTCGTTTTTCTGTTCAGCGCGCAGGGCTTCAACGTGGGACGGCTGTGCGCTGTAGGTTTTTACCCGCATGACTCAGTTTAACATTTTCATAAGAGCCTTGTCTGCATTTTTTTCGAAACTTTTATTAGCATTCGTTATGTTTGAGCGAACATAAGGTGATGCCATGAAAAACATGTTTGCAAAAATAATCTTAGTTTCGATTATAATATCGCTATTTGCCGGCTGTGTCCAGCAGGCGCCGACTGGAAATATAACAACTCCCGCATCGACTGCACCCCCACAGCAGGAATTGCGCCTTGCCACTACCACTTCTACCTGCGATACGGGATTGCTCGACGTTCTGAACAAGAAGTTTGAGGAAGAGAATAATGTCAAGGTATTAACCGTGTGCGAAGGGACAGGAAAATCTATTGCAACAGGAGAACTCGGAGCTGCAGACGTTGTAATGGTGCACGCAGTCCCGCTTGAATTAAAGGCAGTCGCCAACGGGAGCTTCATAAACCGGAGCTATATGATGTACAATTACTTCGTCATCATCGGACCCGAGA
>CAYXIP010000065.1:0-9133 GCA_964465515.1 uncultured Candidatus Methanoperedens sp.
GCCACGTTACCTCCGCATCGTCAGGTCTGTAGTTTGGATTAACCTTTGAATCCTCTATCGCCGTCCTGTACCCTGATTTATACATCAGAAGACCGAGATAAGCAATCATCGCGCCGTTGTCCCCCATGAACCTCTTCTCGGGCACGTAGAACTCTATGCCCCTGTCCTCGCACATGAGCGCGAGCATCTCCTGCAGGCGCATATTTGCGCCCACGCCTCCTGCAAGCAGCACCTCGCTCTTGCCTGTGTGCGCAACAGCCCTTTCAGTAACTTCCACGAGCATTGCAAACGCAGCCTCCTGCAACGAATGGCAGACATCGGGCAAAGTTGAGCTTTTCAAAGCCTCCTGCGCAGCAGTTGTTAAGCCTGAGAAAGAAAAATCCATGCCTTTTACAGTATATGGCAGTGGAACGTATCGCGCAGCCTTTTTAGCCAACTCCTCGACTTTTGGTCCTCCGGGATGCGGCAAGCCTGCAAACCTTGCGAATTTATCGAGCGCATTTCCGATTCCTATATCCAGCGTCTCGCCAAATACCCTGTATCGCCCTGCCCTGTAAGCAAGCACCTGCGAGTTCGCGCCGCTTACGTACAGCGTCACCGGATCCCTTGCAGGCGTTCTCCACCTTCCGACTTCGACATGCGCTATGCAGTGGTTCACGCCTATTAGAGGGACGTTAAGCGATAATGCCAGCGCTCTTGCTGCCGTTGCAACAGTGCGAAGGCACGGACCGAGCCCGGGTCCCTGGGAAAAAGCCACTGCGTTTATCTCTTTTTTGGTCTTTTTCAGGGTTTCTTTTACAACCTTTGCGATATGATTGGCATGATGCTGCGCAGCCTCACGCGGGTGAATTCCACCAGTCGGGGGCATATACGTTGCAGTTGTTTCGGCTATTACGTCCTTTTCGTCAACAACTGCGGCGCTTAAGTTCCATGCGGTTCCCTCAAGACCGAGAATTGAGATTTTTTTCATTCTGCAACTTCATGTAAAGACCCCGTATTTAAATACGGGGTCTACTCAGTAACCTTTACATATAGCAGAGACTATAAGAATCACGAATCTTTGAAAATTCGTGAAGACTTTGAACTTCAAATGTTTGACAGAATTTTCAAACATGAGGTGTTATACTGAAAAAGCGAGAAAATAAAAACCAGCATCCTGAGGAGTTTACCAGAATTCGCATTCCTCAAAAAAAGGCGAATGAAATACTGGGCACGGTTGAAAGTTTGCTGGGGGCAAATAAGCTCAGGGTCAGGTGCATGGATGGGGTGGTGAGGCTCGCTCGCATTCCGGGTAAAATGAAAAAAAGTACATGGATTCGTGAAGGGGACGTGGTTATAGTGGTTCCCTGGTCTTTCCAGAACGAGAAGGCAGACATAGTATGGAAATACAGCGGACCTCAGGTAAACTGGCTCGAACGTAAGGGATTTTTGAAAACGTAAATTATGGAGAATTACAAGAAGCTTCGCCGCATGGATGAGATAATCGATGAATTCCGCATGCGCATCAAGGCTTCCGATATGGAAACATTTGCCGATGTTTTTGATGAGGCAACATTAATGGCACTCTACGAGCTTTCCAGAAAAGGGTATATCGAGGCTCTCGGTGGCTGCTTCAGTACGGGAAAAGAGGCTAATCTTTTCCATGCTATCGCAAAAAAAGACGATATCTCTGAAATTGCCGTGAAGATATACCTCATTTCCACTGCGAATTTTAATGCAATGAAGGAATATATTCTTGGAGACCCCCGGTTTATCGGAATTAAACAATCCAGGAAGGATATAATTCTTGCATGGACAAAAAAAGAATTCAAGAACCTAAAGCGTGCCGAGGAAGCCGGGGTAAGGGTGCCCAAACCGTATTTTACAAAAAGGAACATCCTTTTAATGGAGTTTATTGGCAAGGATGGAATTCCCATGCCGCAGTTGAAGGATGCTGAACTTACATACGAAGAGGCAAAACATATCTTTAATCGTACCGTCGAATATATGAAACTCCTGTATTCGAAGGCAAGACTTGTACATGCTGACCTGAGTGAATATAATATTCTGGTTGATGTGAACACAATGGAGCCCGTGATAATAGACATGGGCCAGTCTGTTACGACCGACCATTTAAATGCAGAAGCATACCTGCGGCGTGATGCAGCCAATATCGCACGGTTCTTTGGAAAATATATTAAGATTGATGAGGATGAAATTATTTCGATTATAAAAAAGGAAGCAAAATGACAGAACATATCAAAGTCCCGCTTGAGAGAATCGCAGTTCTTGTGGGTCCTAAAGGCGCAGTTAAAGAACTAATCGAAGAGAAATCAACTGCCATGCTCAATATAGACAGCCAGAGCGGGGATGTTGAGATAAAAGCTGCAAAAGACCCGCTCAAAGGAATGCGTGCAACAGAGGTGATACATGCCATTGCACGGGGTTTCAGTCCTGAAAAGGCGCTTCGGCTTTTCGATGACGAGTCTCTCATATTCGAGATAATCGACCTTTCTGAGATCACAAGAACAGAAAAAGACCTCCAGCGAATTCGAGGAAGAATCATAGGCAAGAGGGGGAAAACAAGAGAGATCTTTGAGGCGCTTACCAATGTTCGCATCTCAGTCTATGGAAAAACTGTATGTCTGATAGGGCATCCCGAACAGAATTCGATAGCAAGAAAAGGGATCGATATGCTTTTAGAGGGCTCATCGCACGGTCCTGTTTATAAGTTCCTCGAAAAGAAAAGAAGCGAATTGAAACACTCTGAATTGGGTTTGTGAACCTTCATGCGATAATTTTATTATTATTAAATAGTAATATAACTACAAAAAATTTGGTGGTTCCAACGTCAAAGATCATAGATGCAATTGTTAAAAATCCAAATCTCTTGGAGGATTTTAAAAAAAAGCCAGGACACAATCTTGTCAGGATACAAACTTCCACCGGTTCTACCTATGTGGGATATATAAAAGAAAAAGATGAAGATGGAATCTGGTTTGAACCACTGTTCGATGATTACTACCCGGCTTATATTTTCAAAAACGATATCAAGAAGATCATCGTGCCCATAAATCCGGAAGAAGAGAAAGCATCATTAAAAGGAAAAAGCACTCTTCCAAACGACATGATAAAGCTGATCTCCAGTGAAATAATAAAAATAAAGTAGTTCCAGAAGTTCAGTATTCTTTTATTATCTCATAGTTCGTCGTTCTTTCCACCGGTATCCTGCCTGCATTTTTTATTAAATGAATTAGCCTGTCTTTCGGCATATATTCAGGCGAAGCACCTCCTGCGGCATGGGTGATGCGCTCTTCCATCACAGTGCCGTCGATATCGTTCGCACCAAAGTGAAGCGCAATCTGAGCAAGCTTCTCCCCAACCATGACCCAGTATGCCTTGATGTTATTGACATATCCGTTCAGCAAGAGTCGCGAGACTGCGACTATTTTCAGGTCATCAAACCCGGTTGGACCCTTTATTTCTTGGAGCTCTGTGTTATCCGGATGGAAGCTTAGGGGAATGAATGCCTGGAAACCTTTTGTTTTCTTCTGTAATTCCCTGATCCTCAGGATATGGTCAACAATATCCTCATGCGTTTCTATATGCCCGTAGAGCATCGTGGCATTGCTTTTTATTCCAAGCATGTGAGCAGTTTCCATAACCTCAAGCCACCGCTCCCCGCTAATCTTGTTCGGGCAGAGTTCTTTCCTGATCTCTTCATTGAATATTTCCCCGCCGCCTCCAGGAAGACTTGTTAACCCTGCATTCTTCAGGCGCAAAAGCACATGTTTTACGCTCAATCCTGACTGTTCTGCAAGGTATGCTATCTCCACTGCTGTATATGCCTTCAATGACATTTCAGGATACTTTTCGTGTAGCTTTCTGAGCATTCCCTCGTAATACTCAAAAGGAAGCTTCGGGTTGAGGGAGCCCACGATATGCAGTTCAGTTGCACCCATTCTCGATGCTCTTTGCGCCTTCTCCATTATTTCGTCAATAGTAAGGGTAAAAGCGTCTTTCTGTCCCTCTTCCCTGAAATACGCACAGAACCTGCATTTTGAGATGCAGATATTGGTATAGTTTATGTGGCAGTTGGTTACAAACATCACCTTGTCACCGACTGTTTTTTTGCGCGCATAATCAGCAAGCGCTCCGATGAGCGGGAGGTTTTTGGAGTTCATGAGGAGCAAGCCTTCCTCGAAGTCGAGTTCTTCGCAAGCCTGTACTTTTTCTATTATGGATGAGAGCTCTTTCATTTATGTTCCCTAAGATGAGACAGTAAATAAGGGTTTTTCATACAAGCACATCTTCAAGTCCGGATTCCTTCACAATCTCAAGTGCCTTTTGAATCTCCTGCGGAGTAAGGCTGCGGTCGATCTCAGGATATTCGTAAGCCCTGTAATTAGGTCTGTACTGGAACATCAGGTTGAACCTTATCCTTGGGATATTTTCTTTTGTCCATTTTACGATGGGTCTTGTGCAGCATTCAAGATGCCCTGGAAGAACCAGCTGCCTGAGCAGGATTTCTCCGCTCGTATAAGCCTTCTTAAAATTTCTCTTAACAACCAGCAAATAATCAGGCACGTTTGAATATTTCCTTGCACATTCATCGTTTCCATACCTGAAATCCCCAAGATACACATCAACAATTCCCTCCAGCAATTTTGCTATCTCCTGCGAATAATACATGTTGGAGTTCCACACCACAGGCACATTGACTTTCAGAGCACTCAGGATTTTCAGGATGACATGCGTATGCGGTGTTGGCGTCACGAAATTCACATTCCTTGAACCATAAGCACGTCTCAGAGCGATTATTCTTGCTATTTCCTCCGGCAATATAGAAATACCGCTCCCCGGAAACTGCGAAATTTCCCAGTTCTGGCAGTAAACGCAGGTAAAATTGCAGCCTGTGAAGAAAATCGCATGCGAGGGCACAAGCTCTGGCTCCTCGCCGTAGTGCAGGAACTCGGCAGAATAATGCGAAACAGCCTCGCATCGGCAGTATCCCAATTCCTTTTTTCTGCGATTTGCCCCGCAGCGCCTCTCACAAAAATGGCAGGATTCGAGTATCCTGTCAGCGATTGCTCCCTTGAGACCGAGAAGTGAAGACTCGATGGGAGGGGGAATATCTTTTATCTCATCTAATTTCTCGTAAAAGAGTTTCATTGCATTATCGTGTATTTCCCAGAGTTCATCAAGCGGCGAATCCTTTTTAAAATCAACATTCAGCGATCTTGAAATCATGAACTGTGAAGGAAGCTTATCCTTCATTACATCAAAATATCGCCGTAGATAAAGGGGTTCTCTGGAATATCTTTCCATCGCTTGCTACACTTTCACCCTTAAGAGGGGTGTTGCAAACTTCCTCTCCACTTCCACCCTGTGTATCGTATTATATGTGCAGAACGGTATAATCCTGCCGTCAGGAGTGGCGTAATGAACCCCGCACCGTTTAACCCTCTCAAGGTCCATGTTATACAGATCCATAAAATGCATTGCGCCTATAAAGAGTGTATGGCGATGGAATTCTTTTGTTGCTTCACCAGTCCCTTCCTTAAGGACATTGATGAAAAGTTTTTTCACATCTATGGATTTTGGCGCTTTTGCAGTATCGATGTACTTGGGCAGTGCTGAAATAAGGCTTCCTATTCTTTTTATTTTCCCGAGCGATTTGCCAAGCCATTTGTCGCCGCCCAATGCAAGTTCATTTACGTGTTCAAGAAGTCCTTCCACATCTATAAAACGGGTGATTGGTATCATCTTTCCGTCTTCGATATAGATGTATGTACCAGTACCGCAGTGCGGATGAACCGTGAACTCCACATTCTGGATACCTTCCTCTGCCGATACAAAATGGGAAATTGGGACCACAAAAGGTACAGGGTAGAAATCATCGGCACCGATGGCGCCATCAGTTTGTTCTTCTATCAGATTAAATAAATCCGGAATTGTTATTCTTTTTTCCATCCTTTCCTGTTTGTTTATCCTTCCTGCAAAAGAAATCGGCTGGAAATTTATGCCTTTTACTATATCCATGTTTTTAACTGCGAACCTGATTATATCCCCTACCTGCATATCGTTCACGCCTTTTGCCAGCGTTGGAACAAGAGAAATACTCGTCAAACCCCCTGTTCTGCAGTTCTCGATTGCTTTAAGTTTGAGTGGGAGGGCGTTATAGCCCCTGTTTATGATATAAGGCTTTTCGGTAACGCCATCAAACTGCAAATAAACAGTATGCAGGCCTGCAGCACACAATTGTTGGCAAAATTCCAGACTCTTTGCAAGTTTAATCCCGTTGGTCGCCATCTGTATCTGGGTAAATTCGAACTCACTTGCCATCCTGACAATCTGGACAATGTCCTCACGCATCGTGGGTTCGCCGCCTGCAAACTGGACAGCAGGGCACGGCACAGGCTTTTCAGCTCTTAGGTTCTGCATCATTGCCCTTATCTGCACAAGTGATGGTTCGTAGAGATAGCCCGAAGCCTGGGCGTTTGCGAAACATACAGGGCATTTCTGATTGCATCTGTTGGTGACGTCAATATTCGCAAGTATGGTACTTGTTTTATGCGATGGGCATATTCCACACGCATGAGGGCAATTCCCGTTTGAACCTGTTGGATTTAATATACCGTTTCCATCATGCCAGTACCGCTCAAACCTTTTATACTGCTTCGCACTTGACCAGTAAATATCTTTGAAATGACCGTGCTTGCTGCATGTTTTTTCAAGAATGATTTTTCCATTCTCTTCAAGTATGGATGCATCGATAACAGCAGAACATTCAGGGCACAACGACTTCGTCGATTTCATAGATAACACCCTATTGTTTTTTTACGGACAATGCATTTATTATATTTGAGGCTTTCCTTGGCGCTTTCGAATATACAGAAATTTCAACACTCCTGTATAATACAAAGCTTTTTTAGTACTTAAAGTATATCACTACCAAGCTGTATGTTAAAAAAATTAAAGGATTGGTGATTTAACTTGGTAATAGGAGTTACGCTTGTGAATGTAGTACCGGGACAGGAAAAAGCTGCATACAATGAGCTTATAAAAATAAAAGGAATTAAAGACGTGTACCATGTATTCGGGGAATACGATTTTGTAGTGATAAGCAATGTCGATGGCTTGAGTGCGTTAAATAAACTGGTGGATACAATCAGGGAAAGTGAAAACGTCACGAAAACGCAGACAATAGTTGGGGCGGAGCTTTAACTTAATGGTCATTGCCGAAGAGCTTGCCAAGAAGCAAAAGGCAATAAGCATCGCTGAATTTTTCGAGAAAAACAGGCAAATCCTTGGGTTTGATTCAAGTCCTCGAAGCCTGTTAACATCCGTAAAAGAGGCTGTGGATAATTCCCTCGATGCATGCGAGGAAGCCGGCATACTTCCAGATATACTGATTAAACTCGAAAATGCCTCAAAAAATAACATGACCCTTATCGTGGAAGACAATGGTCCAGGCATAGTGCGGGAACAAATCCCGAAGGTTTTTGCAAAATTGCTCTACGGCTCACGCTTTCATTCGGTGAAGCAAAGCAGAGGGCAGCAGGGAATCGGAATATCGGCAGCGGTATTATATTCGCAGCTCACCTCTGGCAGACCTGCAAAAATAATTTCCAAGATAGATAAGGATGCACCTGCTCATTATTTTGAACTGCTCATAAACACGCAGACCAATGAACCCGAGATTCTTATGGATAAAATAACAGAATGGGACAGATTGCGGGGAACAAGGATCGAGCTTGAGGCAGAGGCATCGTATGCGAAAGGCAGGAGGCAGTCGGTGTATGAGTACCTCAAGGATACAGCGATCGTGAACCCTCATGCGCGTATAACTCTCATTGAACCTGACAACAACCCGATTGTATTTGAAAGGGCTACCGATAGAATGCCTGTGCAGGCTGTGGAAATACTGCCCCATCCGCACGGGATTGAACTCGGCACGCTGATGAAGATGCTGCGGTACTCCGAAACGAAAAAACTTGACGATTTCCTGCGCGGCTCATTCTCACGAATAGGAACTCAGACTTCTAAAGAGATATGTAAAAAAGCTGGACTTAGTCTTGAAACAGATCCAAAATCAATAACGCTTGAGGAAGCCAGGAGAATACATGAAGCATTCAGCAAGGTAAAGATCCTGGCTCCGGCTACCAATTGTCTTTCCCCGATAACAGAAGAGTTGATACGAAAAGGACTTGGGAAAGAACATACGGTGGATTTCATAGAGACCACGACACGTCCTGCTTCGGTGCACAGCGGTCATCCTTTCCAGGTCGAGGCAGGCATAGCATACGGAGGGAATCTCCCCAAGGAAGAGAAGGTGGAGATACTTAGGTTTGCAAACCGCGTACCGTTGCTCTACCAGCAGGGAGCGTGCGCCATCACGCATGCAGTCGAGAATCTAAACTGGAAGAACTACTCCCTTCTTCAACCGGGCGGCATTCCGATAGGACCTGCTATAATCCTTGTGCATGTAGCCTCGACGCATGTCCCTTTTACATCCGAATCCAAGGAAGCGATAGCGGACGTACCTGAGATAGTGGAGGAGATCGAGCTTGCTTTGAAAGACATAGCACGGAGGCTAAAGCTCTACCTTTCGAGACAGGACAATCTTGAGAAGAGAAGGGAGAAGGAGGAGATAATCTATCATATACTGCCACGCATAGCGAAGAAAGTCGGGGAGATACTTGAGAAGCCGACGCCTGATATTACGCCAGTTGTTGCGAAAATAATGGGGAATGTTTTTGTTCAGAGGGTGGTTCAGCACAACGGAAAGGCATGCGATGTGGAGATAAGGCTCAAGAATTACAGGGATACGGTTCATCATTTCAATCTTCACGAGACTCTTCCTATCCCTATCGAATCACCAAGCCCTGAGCCGAAGAAAATCCCGATAGGGAAACAGATTGATTATGTCTGGAAGATTTCCTTAAAGCCTGGAGAACAGAAGGCGATAGTTTACAAACTTGACGCCGAGGATGCCTCAAAACTTCCGCAGCCTGTGGTCGAGGGGATTGAGCAAGAGCTTATCACCGGCGCAAAGGCGGTGAAACTCTGACCGAAAAAAGCAACAAGGAGATGCGGGATTCCCTCGCGAAGACCACGCTTAAAAAACTGGTGCAGGATTTCTACGAGCAGT
>CAYXIP010000066.1:0-9100 GCA_964465515.1 uncultured Candidatus Methanoperedens sp.
TGCTATTTATGAATATAAATTTGAGTGAGGAGAGTAAGCCCCTTTATGTTCAGCGCAGGGGCAATGCCCTTATCGCGCTCATGCGGCATTTGGCTATGCGCCGTACTCGGACAGGTCTGGACTGCCCTTTTGTCCTATTTCGGCTTGCACCCGCGGGGATTCGCCGTTCCATCCGCATGCACATGACCTCACTCTTTCGAGCTCAAAGCATTTCTGCGCTGCGGTATCGTTTCTGTTCCAGAGCCAGGATTCTCACCCTATGCCCTTGCAGGCATCCGCGGTCCAGAAGGTGAGGGGACTTTCCTCAGCGTTACCGCCGGCAGCCGCCCTTCCTCTCTCGTTCCTTAATTAAATTGCTACCGTTTATATCTACCGACGCAGCATAAACCCAGAAAACTCCCTTTTATACTGTTCCTGTATAACTCCCACATCCTCCACCCGTGCATATTCCGGTCCTTTCCTGCACCACTCTATCATCCTTTTAACATTTCCATCCTCGCCCTCAAAAACAGCTTCAACTCTCCCATCGTCAAGGTTCCTCACCCAGCCGCTTATGCCAAGCCCATCTGCCTTTTCCTTCGCACCTGAACGGAAGAATACCCCCTGAACTTTCCCTGAAATAAAAACATGAACCCTGATATCCATGAAAAAAAAGAACTCTAAAGGAGCCCCGACCTCTGGAGCAGCATCAAATCCTCGGTATTCAGTTTCTCGCCAAGTTTGAACTGGTTATATACTTCCTCTGCTTCCTTCTTGGCCTGCTCACGTATGGATTCGTCCTTGCTTTCCTTCGTCTTTCTCTTTAATCCGATAATTACCTTATTGAGTTCACGGATTTCTTTCTGTGTCTGGATGAATAACCTGTGCTGCTCATCAGCAGCTTCCTGCGCCTTCACAAATTCCTTGTGTGCTGCGTCTGATTCTGCCCTTACTGCATCAGCTTCTTTGAAAATCACAATCATCTTATCATGGTATTCCTGCGCTGCATCTGCATACTCTTTAACATTGTTATGATATACTAAAGCCTCATCGCGCAGCGTTTGGGCTTTTTCAAGCAATGATTTTAATTCTGTATTTCCCTCAAGCTGATGTTTTTTGCGCTTCAGCTCTTCGGTTAACGAGGCAATATTATCTACGAGTTCCCTTTCCTTGGCAGGGGTCATTACCTCTGTCTGCTGTTTAAACTCCAGTGCGTCTATCTGTCTTTTTAACTCTTTGAGCGAGGGCCCATCGCCGAGATTAAGGTTCTTTCGGATTTTATCAATTTCAGCATATATTTTATTGGCCTGCTCATTCAATTCATCACGTTTGAGCTTGGCCTGTGCGACTTTTTCATTATTCTCATCACGCAACTTCTTGAGTTCCTGAGCCCCGTCTATTTTTTCTTTGGTGCCCCTATTTAATTCATTTCTCTTACTTGCCCACTTACTTGCTTCCAGATTGAATTCGTTTCTCTTGTTTTTGTACTTTTCAGATTTATTTTTTAAGTCAGTCTTTCTATTCATTAATTCATTTAACAACCTATAGTCCTCCTTTTCCAACATCTGTTGGGGTTATGCATTTCATAATGCACTGTACAGTCCCGATAAGGGACAAGCTATAATTCAACTATTATGCATGATTGAGGATTGTTTTGGATCGTTTGAGTCAAAACAACTGGAGGGAATCACTGCATAACGATGAATGGTTTTTCCTCATAATATCACATTCCTTTTAACCTTTTCGGAGAGGGAATGCCCCAAACCAAGGATAGAGTGAATATCTTAATAAGCTGAATTAACCTGAAGCGTGGAGAGCCGCTGGATGCGCTTTAGCATATTGGGGTGGGTGCTCAGCATCTCCAGTATCTTATCCGTGGTCTTTATTTTAAGGGGCGTTGTCCGCAGAGCCGAAAGTTCTTTGAAATCTATGGTACCGTTCTTATCAAGGTCTATCTGGGACAATTCCCTTATATCATCACCTGCTCGCGAAGGGTCGTTTGCAAAGAAAGCTTTCATTCCTTCGACAGGTCTTAATCTTTCCTTTGAGACCTTTGCGCTGCCATATACAAGTTTATAGAGGGCTGAGGCAAGGTAATGCGGCTGGTTTCCAAGCTGCACAGAACCCTCGTCTGCGTAGTATTCCCTTATCCTTGAAACATACAGCACGAGAAGGTTTGTCATAAAGTATATTGCAAAGGCAGCTATGCCTATAAGGATATTATTCCCGCGCCGATTGCCTGAGAACAGCGAATTCCATGCAAGATACCATGCGATCATGGGAATGACGCTTACCATCGTTATAACCACTACGTCCTTATGTTTCAGATGGGATATCTCGTGACCCAGCACTGCTTTGAGTTCCTTTTCATCAAGAAGATTCATTATTCCCTCGGTGACGCACACGCGCCCATCGCCTGCCCATCGTCCGAATGCAAAGGCGTTGGGTATGGGTATTCTTGCAATGCCTACCTTCGGCTTTGGAATTCCTGCATCCCTTGCAAGCTCTGCTACCATCCTGTGAAGAGATGGAGCTTCCTGCTCGCTAACATATCTAACGCCCATTGACCACTCGACCATCTTTGGTCCTATCATATACTGGATGAGCAATATAACAGATGCCATTGCTCCGTAGGCGAAGAATCCGCTTATCCCGATAAGGCTCGCTGCGAATGCCACAAGTCCATAGACAAGGGCGAACATTACAGCCATTATCAGATAGAGTCTCAATTTAAACCACATATTTTCCTCTTTAATACTTCTCCCTTAGATAAATACTTTATCAACCTTGCTGTGCGAAAGCGCTCCCATTCCTGCTATTTCTGCTGCGAAACCGACGTTAGAAATGTTAATCTGATCCAGCTTGACCGTGGGTTTACAATTATCGTAAATATTATTAAAAATTGCGGCTTCAAACTTTCCATCTGATAAGAACCCCGTTTTCCAATTTTTCGCAGGATAGAAGAGAAAGCTTACAAAAATCGCCTGTGCATCCCTCGCCATCCACAAGCGTGGGAGAGTTTGTGCCTCCGATTATTATATTCCCAATAAAGGTATATATTTCATCCACAAGACCAGCCGATACAAGCCCCCAGTTCAATGTCGCTCCTCCTTCTACCATGAGACGGTTGATTCCCCGAGCCTTCAGTTCCGAAAGCAATTTTTCAAGGTCTACACTTTTTTCACCGGCAGTAATTATATCCGCATAATTTGCAAGTTCTTTTACTTTTTCCGAGGGCGCACTTTCTGAGACTGCAATTATCCTCTTGCCATCGCCTTTTTTGAAAATATCAGCTTCTATCGGAGTTCTTGCAAGACTGTCAACCACTACTCTTGCTGGATTCTCAGGAAGCCCATGCATTCGTCGCCTCTCCCTTCGCTCTTTTGATTTCACGGTGAGGCTGGGATTGTCTGAAAGCATGGTGCCTATACCTACCATCACAGCATCAGATGAGGCTCTTAACTCATCCACACGGTCAAGATCAAGGCTGCCTGAAATCCTTGTCTGTTTTCGCTCGACAGTTGCGATTTTCCCATCTGCGCTCATGGCAGCGTTGATGAATACGAAGGGTCTTGGAGGCATAGCTTCCTCTTCCACTTCAAGCCTGAAATATCTAAGCCTTAAACGAAAAGCTGAAATGCTATTAGTCCTATTAAAACCCCGTTATCTGGTGATAATAGTGAAAGTACTTGTAAGCGACCCTGTATCAGAGCAGGGCATTGAGATATTAAAAAAAGAATTTGATGTTGATATAGCAACAGGTCTTGCGCCTGCTGAGCTCATAAAAAGGATAGGAAACTATGAAGCCCTCATCGTCAGGAGCGAAACGCAGGTAACAAAGGACGTCATTAATGCAGGCAAAAAGCTTAAAATCATAGGCAGGGCGGGTGTGGGCGTGGATAACATCGATGTAAACTCAGCCACAGAGCGGGGAATAATCGTCGTGAATGCGCCCGAAGGCAACACGATTTCGGCAGCGGAGCACACGATAGCCATGATGATGGCGATGTCACGGAACATCCCCCAGGCAAACGCATCGCTCAAGAGCAAGAAATGGGACAGAAAAAAATTCATGGGCGTCGAGGTTCGCGGAAAGGTGCTCGGGATTATCGGGCTCGGGAGGATAGGATCGGAGGTAGCAAAAAGGGCGCTGGGAATGGAGATGAAGATCCTTGCCTACGACCCCTTCATATCGCAGGAGAGAGCGCATGAACTCGGAGTCGAGCTGACAACTGTAGAAGATATAGTTAAAAACGCCGACTATATCACAGTCCACACCCCGCTCACCAAGGAGACAAAAGACCTCATCAGCAGTAAGGAATTTGCGATTATAAAAAAGGGCGCACGGCTCATCAACTGCGCACGAGGCGGCATCATCAACGAAGAAGCGCTTGCAAAAGCGGTTAAAGAAGGCATCGTAAGCAGCGCAGCCATCGATGTTTTCGTCAAGGAGCCGCCTTTCGAAAGCCCTCTTCTTGAGCTTGACCGCGTTATCGTTACCCCACATCTCGGGGCATCAACAGAAGAAGCCCAGATTAACGTAGCCGTATCCGTGGCTGAGCAGATAGTCAATGCGTTAAGCGGTCTTCCTGTAAAAAACGCCATCAACATGCCCTATGTTAAACCAGATGTCATGCAGGTTATCGAGCCTTTCCTGCCTCTGGCTGAAAAAATGGGAAAGCTGGCAACGCAGCTCATGGGAAGCAATTACGAGAAGATAGAGGTTTCGTACAGCGGTGAAATAGCAGATAAAGACGTGGCGCCCATGACACTTGCGGTAATTAAAGGGTTGCTTGAACCCATACTCGGTGCGGGCGTGAATTATGTGAATGCGCCCGTAATAGCAAAAGAGCGCAAGATAAAGGTCATCGAGAGCAGATCAAAGACCACCGAGGGTTATCCAAGCCAGATTTCAGTAAAACTGAGCAGGAAGGGCGAGGAGAAACTGGTGAGCGGCTCCATCATAGGGAAGGAACCAAGAATCGTGCAGATCGACAAGTACAGGATTGATGTGTTCCCTTCAGGATATATGATAGTGGCAAAACATGAAGATAGACCTAATATCATAGGGCCGTGCTGCATGATACTCGGAAGGAATAATATCAATATCGCAGGGATGCAGGTGGGAAGGATTACGAGGGGAGGCGAGGCAATCATGGTGCTTAACATAGACAGCGATGTGAGCGACGTCATACTCGATGAGATAAGGGCGGTGGATGGCATTATGGATGCAAAACTTGTGGTCTTATGAAAAAAAAGTCGCTTGAGATTACCGCAGCAATAGGCTGCGTCGCTGTATTTATTATTTTAATAGCTGCTGCAAAGCTCGTAATGCCTTCATCGGCAGGATTCGGCTATGCAGTGGCGCTGCTTATTTTTTTCGTCATCATGGGCTTGGCGGGATTGAAGCTTGCTGAAATTCCGGATGAATGAGAAAATGGTAAAAATCATTGTAATCAACAACTATGGGCAGACCTGCCACCTGATTCACCGCGCCGTGCGGGACTTGGAACAGGAAGTAGAACTGATGAAAAATACCTCCTCCATAGAGGAAATACTCGCAAAAGAACCCGACGGGCTCATTCTCAGCGGCGGACCAACGCTTGAGCGCGCGGGCAACTGCGCCCTGTACGTAAAGGCAATCGACCTTCCCATTCTGGGCATCTGCCTCGGTCATCAGGTAATGGCGCAGGCTTACGGTGCGCCTGTGGGAAAGGGAACTTACGGAGGCTATGCCGCTATCGAAATAGAAATAGTAGAGGAAGATGATATTCTAAAGGGCATCGGCCCAAGAACAACGGTATGGGCATCGCATGCGGATGAGGTATGCTCTCTTCCTCCCGATTTCATAAAGCTGGCGCGCTCAAGGATATGCGAGGTGGAAGCCATGAAACACAAGACAAAACCATTATACGGCGTCCAGTTCCATCCCGAGGTCTCGCATACCGAGCGAGGAAACGACATTTTCAGGAACTTTTTTGAGGTCTGCCGGAACTTTTGAAACCAACGACCACATAACCCAGAACAGCAAAAAAAGCCCCCATTGCCATCACAGCCCTGAAACTGTAGTACTGGAGAATCACGCCGCCTATGAGGGAGCCGATTATTGTAGCAAAGGCAATCGAGGAATTGAGCAGACCTGCGGCTGCTCCTTTTTCTTCATTTGTCTCAATGAGCATACGCGTTGAACCTACGTACAGGCATGAATAAGAAAAAGCGATAAGAATCATGCCCACAACAGCTTCATAGTATATTGTTAGCGGTATCAGCGCAAGAAAAGCAGCTGCTGAGAAAAGGTCGCCTGCATGAATGAGCGTTCTTGTGTTAATCCTGTCAAGCCGCCTCATAATGAAAAATTGCAGGGCTGGGTTCAACGTATAGATCAAACCAACCTCCAGTTCATTCGCTTTTAGGCTCACAAGATACAGTGGAAAAATTACCCAGACATTGTTAGCCCCGATCTGGCGGAGGAAAAATCCAAAATAGATATTCCAGTTTTTTTTCAGGATATCCATGGAAAAATAATCCGCTTTCTTTTTTGCACGGATTTTCCCCGGCGGTAAGGTTAATGTGATTAAGAATGCCAGAGCAAAAAATATTGACGATACGACAAAAATTCCTCTGATTGCCCAGTAGATTGCAATTAATCCTGCCATCGTGTTACCTATTGCCCAGCCCAGAGGCATGAAAGAGCTGAACTTTCCAATACTTCGTTTGAGGTCGTAAACATAGAGCAAAAGCACAGCAGGATATATCCCCACACTGAACCCTGCAAGAGCCCTTATCACCCCAAGGCTGAGAGGAGAAGCCGCAAAAACGAGTAGGAAAAAGGAAGCAGCTGCGCTCAGGAAACCGGCATATAAAAATGTCTTCGGAGGAAAAGCATCCGACGCCCTGCTGAATATGTACGTTGAAATAAAAAGCGATGCCCCGTACACTGCGCCTATTATACCTATCTCGGTATCAGACGCCCCGAGATCCTGCGCGATCACGGGGATGAAAAGGTTGGACATCATTATGGCTGAGTTAATACAAAGCTGGATTGCGTTTATTCTCATTGCATTGCCAAGGAAAAGATTACATTTTGAGCCTATTAAGATTCCATTATCAGTTGTGGATTTATACCATTAACTTTTCTTTTCAACAAGAATCTTTAGCAGGGATTCGATGTTCTTCTCAGTTCTCTCAATACTCTTCTCTGTTTTTTCCATTCTGCTCTCAAATGTTTTGTTTCTCTCTTCGATTTTATCAACAACAGCAAGCATCGACTGAGAAATTATATGGTATTTTTCATCCATGCGCTCAAAACTTTCATGGGTTTCTTGCCTGAAAAGATTCATATAGCTCATACCTGTAGAAAATCCCTGCGACATCTCGGCAGTCGATTCATCATATATCTCTTTAAAATTTGTTTGTGTAATTGTTCCCTGTGCGAGTTGATTTTCATTTATATTTTCTACGTATATGAGAGGCGCTTCGGCTGGATTTTTCTGATTGATTTTCTTCTTGAATTCAATGATGGCTTTTTTGTTCCCCTTGCATTGAATGTGTACCGTGTCATCTTCCAAGTTCTTAACAAAGCCTGCAAGTTTTAGTTTTCGCCCAACTTTTGCAACGTATTGCCTGTAACCAACCCCCTGAACGTCGCCCTCTACAATTAAATCCATTTCCACCATACTGCCTCTAGTCAAATATATCAAGCTTCCTGTATATTAATTTTTTGCTTTAATTCTTACTTTACTTTATTGGCGGTATTTATAACTATATGTTTTAAATATCTGAACTTGACAACATATCCTTGGAATCTAATTATTATGAAACAACTCGACTGGACAGAAAAATACCGCCCACAGACGCTTTCAGAGGTGGTGGGTCACAATAAGGCAGTGGAGGAACTCAAAAGCTGGGCGCAGGCGTGGATGCAGGGCGTGCCTGAAGCAAGGGCTGTTGTGCTGTACGGAAGAGCAGGAATAGGCAAAACCACTGCGGCGCATGCCCTCGCACACGATATGGGATGGGAGGTCATCGAGATGAACGCCAGCGACCAACGAACCGCAGAAATAATCGAAAAAGTAGCTGGCTCTGCCTCACAGATGAGCACGCTTACAGAGGCACACAAACGGCTTGTGATACTGGACGAGGCGGATAACATCCACGGCACGGCGGACAGGGGAGGGGAGAAGGCAATACTCGAGCTGATAAAAAAGACAAACCAGCCCATAATTCTTATTGCAAATGAACTCTACGACATGTCAGCAGGTCTGCGAGGGGCATGCAAGCCCATCCAGTTCAGTTCAGTGATGTCGCGCTCCATGATTCCTGCGCTCAAGAGAATCGTGGAGGCTGAGGGGATAAAGTGCGGGCTTGGGGTGCTTGAGAAGATAGCCGAGAATGCCAACGGCGACCTGCGAAGCGCCATAAACGACCTTCAGGCAATTGTGCAGGGAAAAACCATGCTTGAGCTTGCGGATATAATCACGGGCGCGAGGGACACCAAGGAGAGCATCTTTAAGGTGCTTGTGAAAATTTTTAAAGGTAAAAATATTATCGAGGCTCACAGTGCCACTTTTAATCTTGACGAGAATCCTGAGGATTTCATCCAGTGGGTGGATGAGAATCTCCCGATTGAATATACTGATGCGAAAGACCTTGAAGAAGGTTATCGCTATCTTTCAAGGGCGTCCATCTTCCTTGGAAGGGTGAGCAGGAGGCAGAATTATAACATGTGGAGGTACGCAAGCGTGCTGATGACCTCAGGTATGATAGTGGCGCGGTCTCACCGCTACGGCGGGTTTGTGAAGTACCAGCCTCCAACGCTGTGGAAAAAACTCGGAGCCACAAAGGGGATGAGGCAGGTGAGGGATTCTGCGTGCGCAAAAATCGGAGCCCATTGCCACGTATCCATGAGTTATACCCGTTCCCAGTTACTGCCTTTTTTCAGGATGATGCTGAAGGATGAGGAATATGCGCCCTATACTGCTGCGTCGCTCGCGCTTGAGCCTGAGGAAATAGCTTTTCTTGCAGAATCGAAGTCTGTGACAAAAAAGATTCAGAAGATATACGATGAGGCGCAGGCGCTCAGGGAAGCTGAGGTCGAGCATGAGGTGGAGCTGTTCGGGGG
>CAYXIP010000067.1:0-8867 GCA_964465515.1 uncultured Candidatus Methanoperedens sp.
TTTTATCTTCGAGGATCAATATTTGCAGGATGAAAGAAGTTATGAAGAGTGATTAAGGGAAAGCCAATAAATGAAAGAAAGCGAGATAATCTTCGATATAATCAAACGGCGCCGCAGCGTTAGGAAATTTGACGGCGAGAAGATTCCAGAAGAGCACATGGAGCAGATGCTCGAAGCCGGAAGGTGGGCTCCATCAGGCGCGAATGCACAGCCCTGGCGCTTCATCGTTGTTACGAGAAAGGAAACGCTTGCTGCGATAGCAGAGAGCTGCTTCTATAAAATATTCAAATCCAGACACGTTGGAGAGGCGGGCGCTGTTGTTGTCATCTGCGCCGACCCCGATGCTGGAAGCCAGACATATCATCTTGACGCGGCAATAGCAGGTGCAAATATGACCCTGATGGCGACCTCGCTTGGCATAGGCTCGTGCTGGATAGGGGCATTTGAAGAGCAAACCCTGAAAAACATGCTGCACATTCCTGATAAGCTGAAAATTATCGCTCTTATCACCTTTGGATACGAGGTCGGCAGGGCTTCTGTCCCGCCGAGGCTTCCGCTCTCCAGCATTGTTCACTACGAGACCTATGATGCTGAAAAGGAGCCGGATATAATAACGAAAAAGAAGTCTTCAGGACCTTTTTCTGTTTTCGGAAAGCTGCTGCGCGTGCTGTTTAATAAACGTTAATTACATCAACCTCGAAGGAAGCCTCTGTTTTGCAAAAAGCTCCTCAATATCCTCCCTGCCTCTTATGACATCGGTTTCTCCATTCTTCACAAGTATCTCGGCGCACCTGGGTCTTCCGTTATACTGGCTGCTCATGCTGAACCCGTATGCACCCGCATCCAGAAGGGCTATAAGATCCCCCTTTTCAATATGCGGCAGCTCTCTGTCATGGGCAAGAATATCCCCTGTTTCACATATCGGTCCAGCGATGGTGTATGTTTCCTCAGGGGGCGAAGCTGCCTTATTTGCCACGATAGCATGATGGTAGGATTCGTACATCGCTGGTCGGATCAGGAGATTAAAACCTGCATCCACGCCTACAAAATTCTTTGCCGCCTTCTTTACCGTATTAACGCGGGTTAAAAGGATAGTGGTATCGCCCACTATATAGCGTCCGGGCTCAAGGATGAGTTTCGGGGAGATTCCAAGTGAAGATGTTCTTTCTTCAAATACAGGGAGAATAGCATCTGCATGGTCTTGCGGCGTAGGCGCACGTTCATCCTTCCTATATGGTATGCCAAGACCAGAGCCCATATCGATGAATTTTAAATCGATCCCGAGCGAGGTCACCTTTTCCACAAAGTCCATCATTTTGTGCACTGCTTCGCGAAAAGGTGACGTATCCAGTATCTGCGAGCCAATATGGCAATGTATGCCGCTTGGCGAGATTCCCGGAAGTAGAGAGGCTTCCTGATAGATACGCACAACCTCTTCTGATGGTATTCCAAATTTGGAAGTCCGAAGTCCGGTCGAAATCTTGGGATGCGTCTTTGGGGAGACATCGGGATTGACGCGAAATGCTATTTCCACGTCTTTTTTCGCTTTTTGTGCGATCTCAGAGAGAGTATAAAGTTCATCCCTTGAATCAACTGATACCTTTACACCTATCTCCACGGCTTTTTGAAGCTCGAAATCTGTCTTTGAATTGCCATTAAAAAGGATTTTCTCCTTCGGGATTCCGGCAAGAAGCGCCATATAAAGCTCGCCGTAGCTGAATACATCTGCGCCAGCTCCCTGTTTTGCCAATATCCTTAAGACCGCAAAACTCCCGTTGGCTTTGGCAGCATAATATATGCCCGCATGCGGAAATGCCTTCCTATACGAAGAGAAATTTTCAATAACGCGGGACTCATTGGTGACATAAAGCGGTGTTCCGTATAGTTCTGCAAGTTCCGTGGTATCAGCCTTGCCAATGATAAGATGATTGTTTCGGATTTCAACATGATTTTTTATTGTGAACATAGGTGCACAATTGGCTGATATCATATTATAGTTTTATCTTCTCGCACACCACTGCCTCATCCCCGAACCCGAACACATGTAATGTCCTGCTGCCAGTCAATCCTTTCTCAAGCATCTTTCTATATTGCCAGTATTTTTCAGGTTCAATATCAAGACGAAGGATAACATTTCTTGCATTTTCTGATGTTAAAATCTCTTTCAATTTCAAAATATCCCTTTCTGTTCTGCCAACCACCCTGTACCTATCCTTAAAAAACGGCGATGCAACAAGCTTCGATGATGTGAGAAGGATACGCCTCTCATCACCTTTAAAATAAAAAATTTCCTCGCCAGCCTCTGCTATTGTTTGAGCCATCTCGTTCAAAAGTTCTGCCTTCACGACAGAAGGCTCTGGCTCATAAACATACTCTTGCAAAGTACATGTTTTGATCACAGGTGCATCCGAAGAAGAGAGCCATGCTCCTTCAGGAAGAACTGCCGCGCTTCTCTCACATCTTTTGAGAGCACCAAAATATAACGTAAGCCTGTTCAACTGTCCGTTCAACGAAAGATACTCGCGCTCGCAGTCAAGAAGTATCCTCTCAGGCGGCATCTGCGGCGGGGCATGGAATGCAAAATTTCGCGTTACGTCGGAATAAATTTTCAAAATTTTAGTGATTGGCGGCTCAAGGTTTTCCAAAGTGCGAATTTCCTCTGATAATGCACGCGCCGGGTCAGAGAAGATAATGTCGGCGGCAGATACCTTTGCTTTAACATCTTCCGAAAGCGCATCGCTCAGGATGAATTCAACATTGCTGACGTTGTATAACCTGCAATTTTGCTTTGCATATTCAAGCTTTTGCGGATTTCTCTCAACAGCATATACCTTTTTACATTGTTTTGCAAAAAAAATAACCTGCCCTCCGATTCCGCATCCGAGGTCTGCGATTACATCTGTCTTTAACCTTTTTGCAATGTATTCTGCCACGATTTCAGGAGTGGCAAGCTGCAAACCCTCCTTATCCGATACAATCTTTTTTGTGAATTTAATCGTGCGTTTATCGCGGGTCATTGGTAGTCATATTGGCGGATTAATATTTATGTTGTATTCCAAAGAATTTCGTACAAAAGCGAACATTATTTATATAACTAAGACAATTTACAAATTTATGGTGAAGGACAGGACTACGGCAATATTATCAACCGACAATGGCATGGTAGCCCTGGACAGCCCGGTTAAGTTGAAAATACTTGAACTCCTTGCAAATGGCACCATATCCTTCGATGAACTTGTGGAAAAGTCCAAAAAAGCCAAGTCCACCGTTTCTGTGCATTTGCACGACCTTGAGGAATTAAACCTGATACATGAGAAAACATTCCCCAACGATAAGCGAAAAAAATATTTTGTGTTGAATGCTCTCTATTTAGCATATTCTGAACCTCCTTTACTTAATCAGTATAACAGGCATCTGGATTACATCGCATCATCCATATTGAGCGGAGGTTCATTGAAAGAAAAACTTTTTTGTAGTTTTCGATTCGGCATGGAGGCGTATGGCATTGACCCGAAACCGATTTTGAAAAAGATGGGAAATGATTTAGGAACAAGGATCGGACCTGGGTTCAAATCAAATAATTGTGAGGACATTTTAAACGAACTTTCTTTTTTCTGGGAAAATCATAAACTGGGGGATATGACCGTTATCGAAGGCGACAACATTGCCGTGCTGGTTAATAACTGCCACCATTGCAGCAAGATGCCTAATGTCGGAAAAACGTTGTGTTCCATGGACGAGGGGATTATAGAGGGGGTTTTATCAAGCAGGATAAAGCTTGATTGCAATGTTAAAGAGACAGAATGTAATGGAACAGGGCATTGTCACTGTAAATTTGTGGTTGAAGAGAAATAACTTTAACCATAAACGATATATTGCCTGAATAATTAACAGCAATATGATTTCTTGCGGCTGTGGTCCAGAACGGCCAGAGTCACGCCTCTGGAGGGCGTGTCCATCTTGCCTTCGGCTCGATTGGACTGAGCAAAATCAAGAAACAGTGCGGCTGTGGTCCAGTGGTTATGACAGGGGCTTCCCAACGACCTTTAAGGAAGGGAAACAGCCTCTAACCCGGGTTCGAATCCCGGCAGCCGCAATTGTTACGTATTCGCAAGAGATGAGGCAAAAGTTGCAGTGTTTGAAAGTGGAGAAGAGACTGCGCCGATAATCAAGGCAAAGACGCAGCTATGTAAATGCGTTTATAATATATATAAAAAAATAAAAGAGGGTTTGCACCCTCAAACTCTAACTATGTATTTGTATATTCCCGCCGCTCAGGATAGCTCCGTTTGAATACGGATATGTGGGCAGCGATATCTTGAATACATCGGTACCTTTGCCAGGTTCTGCATTATCCTCTACGTATACCACGAACGGATATGAACCAGCGCCATTGACCATAGCAAGACCTGTTATAGCACCCTTCTTCTTGTCCAAGGTGGTTGCCACTGTGTTTATCTGAATGCTCTTAATGTTCAGACTGGCATTGTGGTCTTGATATTCCACACTACCTTGAGCATTATTTGAACTATCCGGATACTGCCCCACGATTCCGAATGTAGCCTTCGGGTCACCGGTAATGTTTATCCAGCCTCCTCCAGTTATCTTGCCTTTGTGGAAGTTGCCGAAGTCAGCTCCAGTGATTGCTGTTCCGCTTGTTATAGTTACTGTGTAGGTGCCTGTCGGCGGGGCTGTCTGCACCCAGCCTGCTTTCAATGTCTCGCTTATGGTATATGTTCCATTTGTCAGTCCAGTGAAACTGTAGTTGCCGTTCGCATCGGTTGTTGTTGTCTGATTCACAGTCGCGCCTGTGATTGTGTCTGTGCCATTTATTGTTATGTTCCAACCAGCAAGTCCTGCTTCGCCTGCATCTCTAACTCCATTAGCATTGAGGTCTTCGAACTTAGTGCCTGAAACACTTCCAAACTGGAAGTTACCGAATACTTTGTCTTGTACATTTTCTCCGGGCTTAAGATCTACGGTATAAGTCGCCGAGCCTGTTGTTGATACCCCAGGAGCTGTCTGGATATAACCATTTTGCAATACCTCACCCACAGTGTATATGCCAGCTACCAAATTATCGAATTTATAGTTGCCACTGGCATCTGTTGTTTGTGTCTCTTGTGTTCCATCTGGTTTGGTCAATACAATTGTCCAGCCAGCGAGAACTGGTTCCCCACTGTCCATAACCCCATTGGCATTGACGTCTTCAAATTTAGTACCAGAGATACTTCCAACATTAGTGTTGCCAAAGTCTTTACCAGTTTCATGGTCTGCTGGTGTGATGGATATTGTGTAAGTCCCTCCTGCTGGCGCGGTCTGTTTCCAGCCGGGCTGCAAAACCTCTGATACTGTATAGGTACCTGTCAATAAAGAACCGAAATCATAGTTGCCGCTCGCATCGGTGTTCTGCGTGATATTTGTTCCATCGGGCTTCGTAAGTACTATTTGCCAATTAGCCAGACCAGGTTCTCCTGCATCTTTGACGCCGTTTCCATTGAGGTCATTGAATTTCTGACCTGAGATGCTTCCCAGCGCCTCTGTTTGTTCTCCGAATACAGTAAGTCCGAAAAGTGTGTTTGCCCCAGTAGCCGTGTTAACAGACATCAGCACGTTTCCCGACGCGATATCGAATTTGTAGAATTTTCCTGTATCGAATGACCCGCTCCAGAAGCTTGTTCCATCAGGATCGATATTCAAGGCGAACCATTGACTGTTTCCGGCCACATTATATGTTTGGACCATATTGCCAGAACTATCAAGGCGGTGAATATCAACGGTATCCGCGACCAGTGCTCCTCCTCCCGGAAGTAGTCGAAGTGCATAGGCAGGCGAATGATCCAATGTAGCAAAGTCAGTAAGCTGTGTATTAGTACAGACATTGAACCTCTTCACATGAGACCCTTCTGATGTGTAAAACAGCGTGCACTGGTCAGTAGCAAGGTCTATCCAGTCCGATCCTCTATTTTCTGTCGCCACAGTAAACTGAGCTAACGGGGTTCCTCCAGCATCAAACTTTCTTACATGGTTATCTCCATCTACAGCCCCCACATAGGCATTCCCGGACGCATCGAACAGGATTGATTCTGGTTTACCGCTGTAACCACTTCCAAATGTTCCAAGTAATGTTCCTGTATTATCAAACTTAGCTACGTTTGTCTTATCGAAGTTTGTTACATAGAGATTGCCATTTGAATCGAATGCCATCCCTGTTGTGAATCCTCCCAGTCCCGTATTTAAAGTCTCAAGCAAATTTCCGTTTTTGTCGTAGTGCTGTACGTTCCCATTAGCTACTCCCGCAAAAACATCACCTACTTGGAAAGGCAACGCTGATGCTACAGCACTCAAAGTCGTCACGGTAACGACTATTCCTATTATTCCCATTATTCGTTTCTGTAAACTACTCTCAATATTTCTTTCTTTCATTTCTTTTCCTCCATTATCCTTTTGTATTTCCTTCTTGCAAGGCTCGCCTACGGCAGTCTTGTATAGCGCCCACTCGGCGCCTGATGCACTCACCACACCACCCTTGCGGGCAAACCCCCATGCATCTCGGATTTTTTAAAGCGCGGTTTTAATTTAATTGAATGAGGGAACCATTACAATTTTTTAATTAATGCACCCCCAATATAGTTTCAGTCACATTAAATCTGAAATCATACCATATTTAGAATTATTTGCTACGAATTCGTTACAGAAATATTTTTATGTATTATTTATAAAATTATTTTGTCTTACAGGTAATACATTTAAATACTTGAACGATTTCATATCTATCATCTACATAATGAGGAGTTTGGCGGGGGAGGTTTGAAATGAAAATTCGTCGGACAATTTCTATAGACAAGAGTGATCTTGAAACTTTGAAACCTTTTTTAGACTCTACTGATAATAATCTGAGTAAGGCAATAAGACAATTGATTGACGAACATAAAAAACAGGCGAGTGTGAACAGGATAACCAGCGACCAGCGAATGATGTTCATTCTCAGGAACCAGATCATCGAGAACCGAATAGCAGAACTCATCTTTGTACCGCTTGTCAAATGGCTCTCCAAAAAAAGTTTGTGGGTACCTCCTCTGGGCACCTTCAGAGTCTTCACAGAAAAATATATAAAGCTACTTGGAATGGAAAGTTTCTCCATTCATGATTATATCAAAATAGCCGATACAAATAATATATTCGGATCAGAGATCAGACAAAATATCGAGATGAGTCGAGATTTCCAGAATATCCGCGTCTCTTTTGAGGCTGAAGATGCTGACTACTTAAAATGGTCAGTAATGAACCTTTCATGCATCTTCGCCCATCATCCGATAAAATTAAAGACAAAGAAGGTTATGGAATCACCCAACCTTATCATAGTTGATTACGAACAAGGCAGCAATGAAGAAGAAGCGTATGGATCAGTAATAGAACATTTCGGACATGATCAGTCATTCTTCGATGAGATCCAGAACAAGATACAATTCTGGAAGAATGTCGTCAATATCTTAAAAGCTGACCATTACGAAGACATTGTAATAAGCAGGGACATCTTTATTCAAATCCTCAAATCTCGTGATTTTTCAAATCAGCTCAACAACCTTGTTTCCAGCATTTATGGAGGTACAATTGAGACTTTTAACCTTCATAATCTGATCTGTTTCATTGATGAAATCTTAAAAGCAAATGGATTAATTTACAGAATAGAACAAAGTGGAAATGAGATACGATTATATCATAAATTCGATGAAAAGGAAGTCGTCTCTCTCATTAATAAGACCATAATCAACGTATTGGGAATGTCAGGTCAGTACTTCGTTATCAAAAAAGAGGACAAACTGACAATTTTAGAGACTGATCACTAATTCCATTACCATAAGTCCTCAACACGGTTCCATTTTTTTACTTGTAAAAGCAGACTCCGATAACAGAATCAATAACACCGGCAGCCGCATCTAATTACTGAATTCAATCGTTATGGTATAGTATTTATATAATCACTGCAATATTGCTTTTACGCTTAAAGAAGGTGGTTATTACGACATTAAAATGTATCAAATGCGGAAAAGCGGCGGAATATGTTGTCAATGGGAATAGCTTCTGCAGGGAGCATCTACCTTCTCCTGAGCCTGGGATAATAACCCAAAACGAGCAAAAACCGGCACCATTTATACAGCCCGAATCTCCTTCTGAACCCAAAAAAGAGGATATTCATGCAGCAGAACCCGTTCCTTTAATAGCAGAGTCCAAAGAAACAGACGAGCAAAAACCAACACTGCTTCTTCAACAGCCGTCTTTAGAATCTAAAAAAGAAGACATTCAAGCTCAGGTGGCTCCCGTTCCTTTAGTGCCAGCGGTGGCTAAAGGAACAGATGAAGCAGAAAAAATTCCAACAAAAACCAGTTGGAGCCGCTATTTAATAAGAACCCCAGTAAAAGACCACTGGAACTATTATTTAATTATCGCGCTCCTTATTATAAGTATTATTTTATTCGCATTATATTTTATATCGCCTAAGTAATCCCGAAAGCCGCTAATCTTATTAAAAATCAAAAAACCAACAGATTTAATAACATATCAGGCATTTGGGGGAAAAGGGATTTTGATGAAAAATTATATAATAAAGGATATAAACCTTTCAGGCGCAGGGAAACAGAGAATTGAATGGGCAAGAAGACACATGCCTGTACTTTCGAAAATCAAGGAGCAGTTCGAGGAAGAAAGACCGCTTGAGGGTATTAACGTAGTGGCATGCCTTCATGTAACGGTCGAAACCGCGAATCTCATCCATACGCTGAAAGCCGGAGGTGCGAATATCGCACTTGCAGCTTCAAATCCTTTGAGCACGCAGGATGATGTGGCTGCTGCCCTCGCAGGCGAGG
>CAYXIP010000068.1:0-8737 GCA_964465515.1 uncultured Candidatus Methanoperedens sp.
TGACAAAAATTGAAGAAATTCTAGAGAGGAAATATTTTGAAATGTCAAAGTCAGGTTACAAGATGCACAGGATTGTCCTTAACAAGGTCAAGGCTTGTACTTCGACAGGATTCGCTCTCGTTTGCTGTCATGTCCAGAACTTCTGCTTCTTTCCTGTCGCAGCATACACCATGAGGCTCGATGAAGCTTCTTACCGAGTCTGAAAGCCAGTGATACCGCCGCGCATACTCTGCGCTCATGCCCTGCTGCACAACAGCCCAGCCGCCCTTTTCGGTTAAGAAAAAGCAGTGATGGTATAACTGGTAGCTGTCCTGGATGCAGGAGTTGTCCACCTTGGCAGACATCCTGCTCGAATATTTCAGCCTCTCCATCTTCTCAGAGGAAAGTGAAAAAATCTCAGCGCTTTTCTCGATCTCGTCGGGTGCTTTTCGCGACACTGCGCCCTTCCCTCCAGCGACTGCTATGCCGTGCTCCTCTGGCGAGAGAGCCATCTTCAGCGCGCCGCATGTGGTTGTTGTGGTTCCAGAGGAATGCCAGTCAAAGCCCAGCACACATGAGAGCGCTTGAAACCAGTATGGGTCTGAGAGCCTCTTTAAAAATTCATCCTGACCATATTCGTAAATTATCGCCTCGGTAATACCCCCGGCTAATTTCACCATTCTCTTAAAAAGCCATGGTGGCGCTTTTCCGCTGTGGAGAGGGAGGCATACGGTGCCTGTACGCATGGATAATAATAAGCTGCTGCAATATTAAAGCTGATGAAAGCATGGTGAAAGTGTTCCGCAAGTATTTATGTGTTTAAAAAGTATTTTGATTTAAGAACATGAAAATGAATGCAGAAATCAAAGCCGAACTGATTTCCATCGGCGCCATTGATATCGACACCTCCCTGCTCGGCAGGATTACAATCCCCACAGCAGGACCCGGTGCCGGCGGCAAGGCGTTTTTCTTCAGGTCAGGGAAGCGAAGGGTAAGGCTGGTCGTTGACCAGGGCTCGCCGCTGCGTGCTTTCAGGGATAACGACGAGATTGTGATAATGAAAGGCAAAAAGGAGCTTGTGAGGGGAGAAATCGAGGAAGAACTCATCCACTGCCCCGAGCAGGCGTACATAACCATGAGCGAGCGCTGCATCTACGACTGCAAGTTCTGTCCTGTACCGAAACTCAAGGGTAAGGTGAAGTCAAAGGAGGAACTGCTTGCGCTTGTGGAAGAAGCGCACGGGCTCGGGAGAATGAAAGGAATCTCGATAACTTCAGGAGTTGAGGTATCACCTGAGAAAGAAGTGGACAGGGCGGTGGAACTTGTAAAGGCGTTGAGGAAATATAAGGTTCCAATAGGCGTATCTGTGTATCCCACAAAAGATTCATCTCGCTTGTTAAAAGAGGCAGGCGCAAGTGAGATAAAATATAATGTCGAGACGATGGATCGTGAGATTTATGACAAATACTGCAAGAAGCCGCCCCTTGATTTCACACTTCTGTGTCTGAAGGATGCGGTCAGGTTATTCGGAAAAAACTATGTGTTCACTAACTTTATAGTCGGACTTGGAGAGACCGACGAGACGGTTGAAAAGGAATATGAGGAGCTTGCAAAGATGGGCGTTATCCCGATAATAAGAGCCGTAGGCGTGCATCCATTGCGCTTCGGGGAACTGGAAGCCGAGCGCCCAACGAAGGAAAGGCTACTCAAGCTTGCGAAGATGGCAAGGAGGATTCTGGATAAGTACGGGCTTGATGCAAGCGTATCAAAGACCATGTGCCTGCCGTGCACGGGGTGTGATCTGAACCCGCATATAGACCTTTAAGATATAAGGAGGTACAATAAATAACCGCAGATGACGCAGATGAACGCAGATTTATTGTCCGGTTTTTGCGTTTCTTTTGCGTGTCTGAGGCTATAAAAAGCCATCAATGTTTACTGAACTCAAAATCTCGCGCCGCGACATAGAGATTATACAACAGGAACTGGAAGCCAACAAGCCCTACGAAGCCTGCGGTTTGCTCATAGGCAAAATCAGTGGAAGCACGGCGCTCGCGGAGAAGGCGCTGCCTGTAACCAACGTGAAGCAAACGAGGACGAGCTTCGAGCTTGACCCGAAGCAATTTTATGACGCATGGAATGATGCAGAGAAAAACGGAAAGGAGATTGTGGGAGTGTATCACACGCATCCTGTCTCGTCGGCAGTGCCTTCGCTGTGGGACAGGGAGACCATGCAGAACGTCCCGGAGGTTTGGCTCATCGCTGGCGCTGACGGGATGAGGGCGTATGTGTGGGAGAATGGGGTGAAGGCTGTGAAGGTAACAGAATATTAACCCATCGTCCTCTCCAGCCCCTCCATCGCAATCTTATTCAACCCCCTCGCCCTCTCTTCTGTCTTCCCCTCTGTGAAAACCCTCACCTTCGGCTCAGTCCCGCTTGCCCTGACAAGGAACCAGCTGTCTTCATAATCCACCCGCAAGCCATCCATGTCGCTGAACTGTTCATAATCCTGAGGAATTTCCTGCTTCAGCCTATCCAGTATTGCCTCTGTATCCGTACCCGCAGGAAGCGTCTTCGCATCCTTTATCTGGTGGTATTTTGGATACGAAGCCACAAACTCTGATAAGCTCATCTCTTCCTTCGCAAGAATCCCTGCCATAATTCCTGCGAGCATCGATCCCTCGCGGCTCCACTCAAGCAGCACAGAGCCGTGCTCCTCAAGCCCTACCTGCGCGCCACACAGGAGTTTTGCCTGCGCAAGATAAGGCTCTCCAACAGGCGTGTAGATAACCTCTGCGCCAAAAGCTTTTGCAACGTCTTTTATGATATTGGAAAATGCAATCGTCACGGCGATGTACTTTTTTTTGTCCTTATCCTGCCTCAATACGTGGTCTGCAATTATAGCAGCAGAAACATCTCCCTGGATGAACTTCCCCTTCTCGTCCACAAACGCTGTCCTGTCCCCATCGCCGTCATGCGCAACACCGAAATCAGCATTTTCCGCAATCACAAGCCTTTTCAGCTTTTCAAGGTTGGCATCGGTAGGCTCAGGATTCCTCTCCCTGAACATCCCATCGTATTTGCAGTTGAACCTCACCACCTTGTGACCCAATGTTTCGAGGGTTTCAGGAGTAACCGAGGACGCAGAGCCCCCGCCGCCATCCACTGCGATTTTCATAGGTTTTGATGGGAAGACTTTTTTGACATACTGCACTATGTGGGTGCAGTATCTCTCACCTGCTCCGGTGTAAGAAAGGCGCTTTCCTTTTTTTTCTGCCTTCCTAAGTTCACCGAAGTATATCTTCTCAAGAGCAAGGTCTTCCTGCGGAGAAAAACCCCTGCCGCTTTTGCTCAAACATTTTATTCCATTGTATTCAGGTGGGTTATGCGAGGCTGTTATCATCACGCCAGCATCAGCCTGCCCTGCAACTTCAAGCGACAGAGTATTTGGTGTGATTATGCCAAGGGTCAATGCATTGCATCCATGTTCTACAATTCCTTCTATCAGCGCCTCCTCAAGCATGGGAGAGGAGATTCTCGTGTCTTTCCCTATCGCCACCATTTTTCCTTTCCCGAGATAAGATGCCAGAGCAGCGCCAACACGCCTTGCTTTTTCAGCGCCTATTTCTCTGTTCACGACTCCACGAAAACCAAAAGTCCCGAAAAGTTTTTTCTGCCTGCGGATGCTTTTATAATCCTCAAGTTTTTTATTGAACTCCTCGCATGGCATAGCACTCGGATAGGTTTTTGATGTATTAAAGGATGTGAGTGGATATTGACCAGAGCGCATATGTGCTGGATGTGGTCTTGTTAAGCTGATTTTCATGGCAAACGATGGAACACGAAATGCCGTTTTCAAGATGCTTGATGCGTATTTCTATAAATTGCCTTTGTGGCTCTCATACAAAAAGCAATCTTCGATGGCAGTCTGCACATGTGTTGTTTGGAAAATTTGACGGCTGTGCGACTGCAGGCTGAATCAATGTCAGCAGGGAAGATATTGCCACCAGCGCAAAAACCATACATGCAATAATCGAAGCGTTTTTGAATCGCATATGAGACTCCTATTATTAATGATGATATTCCCCATATCAGCTAAATACTTAAACTTATCCTTTTATCTCATGTTTTCTCCTGCTCCTGTAGTCATCCACAAGCGATTCCAGCCATTCCTCTTTTGCAGCCATACTGCGTTCTTGCGCTTTTTTATTCCAGTCTTCAATCGCATTCTTAATGTCCTCTGGATTGATTACTGCAAACTCAAAAGTGTCATCAAACTGGAGATTCACGTCCTTTGCTTTCAGAACAGGTACGCCCAGGTCGAAAAGTTCTTCTTCTGCTGCATGGGACATATCATTGCAGATGATCACAGCTCTCACTCCAAGGTCAGCAAGCATTTTAGCAGTAATGCCGCCGCCGCCGCTTGCATCCCGCAGGAGTATGATGTCATCTTTCTTTATTCCCACCTGTTCTTTCGTCTCCATGATGCTGTTCTTTGTAAAAGAAGAGATTATCTTTACAGGAAGTACCCTGCCGCTGATCTCAAGCCTTCGAATATGTGTTAGCCTATGTATCCTCTCCTCCAGCTCCGAAATTCTATTTTTGCTCTCCCTTATCCTGCCCTGCAAACTCATGATCTCTTTGTTGCGAATTTTTATTGTTTTTTCTTTTTTAAGTTGCCTATATACTTCGGTGCGCTGTTTTTCAACGAGTTCTTCTAATTTCCCGATTTTATTATCCTTCAGAGCGATCTCATTTCTCAATTCATTCTGATAGCTCTTCATCCCTTCAAGAATTTCTTCATGTTTTCGAATCTGCTCCTTTAAGCGAAGAACCTCATCATCGGTTTTTTCAGAAAGTGTTACAACTTCAGGCTCTTGTATCTCCTTTTCAGTCAATCCTGAGATTACAGCATCTACAGACTTACCCCTCACGACCTGAGCGATCACTTCATCTGCATCCACATCGGCAGGTATTTTTTTCTTTATCTGTTCAAACTTATTCTTATTTTTACGATACACAGACACGGCAGCGGCTATGGCATCGCGTTCATGGTTATTCGAATACCCGTAAGGCGCCGCAAACTCAATTTTATCTTCGGCTGTTAGTTCTCCCGGTAAGCCTGATACCGCGTTGAAGGCACGGCGAATTTTTTCCACGGCATTCGGCGTGGGGAACACATCGCTTGCTATAATAAGCGGTCTTCCCTGTTCAGCAACCATTTCAATGACATCAGGAATTGATATGGTTCTTCCGCTGTGAAGCATCCGAAGCTCCCCCTCCAGTGTAAGCACAGCGACTGCCGTTGTTGTTCCAGGGTCTATGCCCACGATAATATAATCTCTTTTCCTGGCTTTGAGAGGCTTGAAAACAAGGGCGTCGCGTTCTATATTTTTAACACTCACCTGCACATCGCTGTATTTTCCGGAACCGATATGAAGCAGGTTTCTGGGAGTATTAACGAGGAACTCGGATTTTGAGTAACCTCCGAACCTCTCGATTACATTCTGCGTGAATGTAAAGCCTTTGAGCCTTGATTGTTCATTAAGATAATCCTCTATTTCCCTTGCCTTCTGCCTCACATTGCCATGCACCTTGCGCCTGTACCTGTTCTGGCTCCATCCGCCCCTCCCGAGGGAGCGTGCCCTGCTCACTTTAATTATGGTTTTATCCTCGAATGCAGAGACCTCATAGCCCACACCTGCCTGCGCAAGTTTAGCACACGCCAGAGCCTCGGCATTTGGGTCGAACCTGTCAAATGAAAACCCGTGCTCTTTTGCAAGTTTTGTAAGGGGTTCAAGTTTCTCGCCTCCTGTTACCTGAACCAGTTTCGTATCTGTGGGTAATTTCTGGAGAAAAGAAACAAGGTCATGCTTGTCAGAGGCAAGCTCAAAGATATTATCAACCGCGATTATTGAAGGTTTTTCCTTCCATGCCATCCTCAGGAATTTATGGATGCTTACCATGTGGTGATGCTCGGCTTCGCCATCTCTGAGTATTACGACGGCATATCCAGGCTTCTGTTTTGCCCGAAGAGAGCCTTTTGCTACATCTATCCCGAAAATCACTTTTTCTGGCATAATTCAGGTCACTATGTTGTTCATTGCCTCCAACGCACCCCTTTTAATCCTGTATTTCCTGTAAAAAAAACTTAAGACGTTGTCTATGTCTCGCCTGAGCAGTTCCATTGCATTCGTGTGAGCAGTGGTAATGTACTGAGGCCAGTCTATAATCTCAATCCCTTGTGGGCTCACAAAGATATTGAATTCGCTCACATCTCCATGTATTATGCCGAGTCTGAATGCTTTTCTTATCTCGCCCAGTATCTCATTCAGATACCAATCGGGTTCATTTATTGTAGTGCGGGCGAGCTGTTGCCCTTTTGCAACCGACATCACGATGGCATGCCTGTTATAGTCAACAGGCTCTGGAACGCTTACTTCAGGGTAAAGGGTGCGAAGGGCATCGTATTCCTTTTTCGCCGCAAGGCGAGAGGCGTAGAGCCATGAAAGATGTTTTCTCTCGCCCGCATATTCTCTTTTTATCCTGACCTGCTTGAAGCTCATCTTCCCCTCCCTGTGGAACTTTAATATAACGTGCCTGTCTATGATGCCCCCTGTAGCCTCATATACATGCGATTCCTTTCCGGTACCGATGGCGTTGCCTATTGCATTTATGGCGCCGCGTTTCACAAACGCCTTCAGGGCTAACAGGTCATAAGCCTCAAAATATATACGGTATCCTTCATAAGCACGGATGTTCCGGTGTATGAGCTTTTTCCTTGCAAGAATAGAAAGGAGATATTCAACATCTTTTGTCTCATAATTTGTAAAACTGGCTATCTCTTCCACCGGAACCCATTCATAGAATTTCATCTTGTTCTCGATGGCAAGAAGAACCCTGAATTCTTTACTTGAGGTGGAAAGAAATGTATTTGAGATACTTTCAAGCATCAATACTGTATATCACTGCTGCCTATAAAAAGCGTTAATAAAAAAGTTATCTTCTTCTTCTGTCGCCTCTTCTGTCCCGTGAATCCCTTCGCCCTCCACGTCCTCCCCCGTACCCTCCGCGCCTGAATGAACCGAAGTCGCGTTCTCCGCTGCCGTACATTCTGCCGTATCCGCCTCCACCTCCCCCGCCGCGGACGAATCCTCCGATGCGTTTCCGTTCAGGCTGCTCCACATGCTTATCCGACATATTGATTTCGGTATTGACCTCTGTGAGCGGCTCCTCTGATAAGAGCATCTTCCCGTATTTCCCGATGTTCAGTCTCATAGAATTCCTGACCACAGAAATATACCCGTTCTGGATTGAAATCGTGTCCCCAGCCGCTATTTTTCCAATCTGGTCATCCCATAAAGATAACAGGATACTCGCGGTTGCATCTGCAACTTTTACTTCACAGACGCGCTTGGCACCGAATTTCGATTGTATGTCCTTTACCTCTCCTATCTCGATCACTTTAAGAGTGGCATTAACATTTTTTGAGTTCTCAGTCATATCCTTAACATTGACATTTGTAGGCGTTACATTTGTAGGGGTTGTTTCCATTTTAATACCTTGCTTTGATTTTAACTTCCTTCCTCCCCAAGAGCTTTATTCGCATTCTTTGAGTTAGTAGAAGTGTAAATAAGATAGTTGGTGGATATAATATACTTTCTGTATAACAAGGTGCTTACCTGTAACCGCTGGTTTTTTACCTCTGAACCAAATAGTCAAAGATGTGGGATCTCCTTTATTCACGTTGTAATGTGGTTAAAGGCACTGGAAAAAGAACCGCCGTAGCATATTATCATGATTAACCTGATTATGATTAGCATAACAATAATTATCTCAATAATATAATAAGTTTTAAATAGTCCTTTGAACCATAGACTTTGTGGAGGCGTCCGGGATGTGTTAAAAAATAAAGGCTGTGCGCATCATGTGTCGAGATAATATGAAAATGATATCAGATCAGGTTTGGAGGAGGCACAGCATTGGTATGGTGATTGGAATAGCGCTGACGATATTGCTGGCAGGTGAAGTGAGAGCAGTGGCGACCATTAGCTCGTGCGGGACGATCTCAGAGCCGGGGTATTATGTTGAAAATATGAACATACTGAGCAGTGGCGCTTCAAGTTGTATTATCATTACTTCAAAGGATGTTGTTTTTGATGGCGCGGGCAATACTATTGACGGCGGAGGGCAAGATGGAGTCTATGCCCATGACACATCATCGACCCTCACGAATGTCACAGTAAAAAATTTGATAGTGAAAAACTCAAATAATGGAATCCATTACCAAAATGTAGCTAACGGAAACATAATAAACAACACAGCAAGCTCCAACGTAGTTGGAGTCTTCCTGCAATTTTCTAATGACAATACTGTAGCTAACAACACTGCAAATTCAAACCAAAAGAATGGAATCTATCTCCTACATTCTGAGAATAACTATATAGCAAATAATAATGCAAACTCAAACGAAAATGGAATATTTCTTGAACATTCTGATGGGAAAAAGGCTAACAATACTGTAGCTAACAACACTGCAAATTCAAACCAAAAGAATGGCATCTATCTCTTGCATTCCGAAAATAATTATATATTAGATAATAATGCAAGCTCAAACGAAAATGGAATATTTCTTGAACACTCTGATGGGAAAAAAGCTTACAATACTATAGCTGATAATACTGCAAATTCAAACCAAAAGAATGGAATCTATCTCCTGCATTCTGAGGATAACGATATAATAAATAATAATGCAAGC
>CAYXIP010000069.1:0-8718 GCA_964465515.1 uncultured Candidatus Methanoperedens sp.
TAAATATAGTTAGTATGTATTAAATATTTCGACGCTATGGTTTTTCAAAATTCTCCTATGATTATCTCTTTCATCATCGGACCGAGTAAGCCCTTTACCATTTCTGCAAAATCCTCTACCTTGATCAAGGAGAGGCAGCATATCTTCCCGTCTTTTTCAAAGCTTATGACAGCCAGCTTATCGCCTGTTCGGATATTTGCCTTTTCCCTTATCTCCTTGGGAAGCACCATCTGTCCCCTGTCATCTATGCTTATTATGGATTCCACCTTGCAGCAGCCCATGTTTTTGGATAAGGGGGCGCAGCAGGATTCTGTCTTAGGTTTTTTGGACATTATATCACCTCAGTGGTAATTGGGATTCTGAATATTTAAATTTTTCTGAATAATCAGAATCAACTGAATAAGCTTATCTTAAAGCAATTTTTTTTAAGAGGTATATCCAACATAACCGTGAATTGGCACTCCCAATGGCGAGTCCCTCTGAACGAATACGCGGCGTTCAATGGTGCATTGCAAACATCGACCACTTTATTGAGGAGGTGTACAATTCAAAACGCCTTCATTCGTCGATCGGTTATGAATCGCCGATCAATTTTGAGAAGGCGTTAACTTAAATATAGAAGCTTAACTGACTGTCTGCTAATTAGGCGCAGTCCAAGACATAACTTCAGGGTCTATGGTGATTCTATCAGGATCATACGCTGTTAATTTTATTACCATATATGATAATAGTTTCCATCCGCAAGGATGAGAGAGCTGCGTGCAGCCTACATAAAAATCACATATCGCACCACAACCATCGTCGCCAGCGCCGCATACGGGACTGCGATGTTATCATGCTTATTCACCGCACCTGCCAGCATCCCGAAAGCGCTTCCGATGAGCGCTATCCCGCCTGCAAAATAAAAGCCGACTAACGATGCTGCAATAAATCCTGAGAGCGTGCCTTCCCATGATTTATTATTATTGAATGAGAACCTATGGCGCCCGTATTTTCTGCCCACCACTCCTGCAAACCCGTCCCCTGCGGCAAGAACTGCAATTGCAGCAAAACATATCCTTTCATCGATATAAAAAGAAAGGTAAAGAAGCGAGAGAACTGATATGAAATACGAAAGAGGTTCTATGGAAAAATCCTTTAATTCATTCTCCCTGTAAACAATAGAAAGAATATGTGAGGGTATTTTTTGTTTCAGAGCTTCAAGCATTAGATAAACAACAAAAACCGATAACAAAAGAGCAATCGTCAGATTCTTTCCGATGAAGCCTGCGATTACCGGGATAAATATACCTGAGATATGTAGTACCTTTCGAAGCCGCATGCTGGTATTTGCGTATTAAACCCAATTAAATCTTGAGAACCATTTGTCAATAGTTTCTTTACAAGCATGGTATCCACCGTCACGATAGATTGCAGCAATCAGTGCCTCAAGTGTTTCTGCAAGGACACTCTGCTTTTCATTTGCTTTTTGTCTTATTTCTCCAATGCCCAATTTTATGAAAGTTCCGATTCCTAGCTGCCGACTTATCTCAGCCAGCTTTTCTCTACTCTCAAGGTTCATTTTTTCATTTGTGATATTTTCCCTTGTATTTGAACCATTTTCTATCAGGCGTTCAACCAGTATTAATTTCAAAACCGCATCGCCAAGAGTTTGAAAAATTTCCTGATCTTCACAGTCTCGATTTTGCTGTTTTTGCTCAAGCGCATAGGCTTTACGTGTCAATGCTCGTATCAAATGATTTTTATCTTTGAAAGAATAGCCGATAGCATCTTCAATTTTCTTTATATCTGCTTGCAGCATATTAATCTTGATATTTTAACCTATTTCTTTATCCTCACAACTGCAAGCCTGATATCCTCTTCCTTGACCGTGGTGCGCTTGGCATGCTTTGCGAGTGTTATAGCTTCACGCGACACTTCAATCCCGTAGTCTTCAAGGACTCTTGCAAGCTCAATGCCTGCGTCATAGCTTACTCTTTCCGCTCCTGCCTTTCGGATGATGCGCTCAACAGGCGCAAATGGAAGTATTGGGGGAACCTGTCCAGTCATTTATTTTCACCTTCGAATTAAAATTTACAATCGTATTAATTGGAAATAAGGTATAAATAATTTGTTAAGACAAAATAGAACTATCATTCCTGAAATAATTTCCTCTTTCATAATTTCTTTTACTTTTTGTACAGTTTTGATATTGTTGCTCAACCACAAAACCTCTTTCCTCAAGTTCAATTTTTAAAGCATTTTCATAAACCTTTTCAAGAAACCCAAGACCAAGTTCATTTTTTAGCTCTATGCAAGCCGATTTTATATCGTAAAATTCTTGTTTATATAACAATTCCATTCTATCCCTCCATCAAGATAAAACAACTGGCTCAAACCAAATTTTTAAACCGAGTTCGCGTTATTTCGCTGTTGTTTTACAAAATTTCAATTGCGTTACCTTTATCTAATATGAAACTGCTTAAAGGTGAAGTCCGAATCATCCTTTTATGATTCTACACAACCGTAGCAGGCAATCCCTGCGGCGTATGGTTAAAAACCGAACGCAAAAAAACCTTTAAGAAAGGTTTATCAAACGCGGGGTATGCTCCGCATACCCCAGCACAAACAGAAATCTCGGTTTTGCGTGAGTCGGACCAGCAATGGTCTTACGGAGGAAAGAATGAAACACAATTACAAAACAAACCCACAACTATTAGACCTGATATCAGGTCTCAAAAAACAATCCAGAGAAAAGGAAGTCCCTCTCTGGCGCGACATCGCCTTGCGGCTTGAGCGCCCGACAAGAAACCATTCTGAGGTCAATCTCAGCAGGATAAACCGCTACACAAAGGAAAAAGATGTGGTACTCATTCCAGGAAAAGTCCTTGGTGCAGGAGAACTTGATCACCAGCTTACAGTAGCGGCTGTCAGCTTCAGCGCAAATGCAAAGAGCAAGATAACAGCAGCAGGGGGTTCCTGCCTCACCATCAATGAGCTTATGGGTATGAATCCTGAAGGTTCCAGGGTAAGGATAATAGGGTGAAAACATGACGGTAATAGATGCAAACAATCTTATTCTGGGAAGAATGGCAAGTAATGTTGCCAAACGGCTGTTAAAGGGTGAAGAAATCAAAATCATAAATGCTGAGAGAGCAATAATATCGGGCAGGAAGGACACCACGTTTGCTCGATACAAGAGATACATCGACCGAGGCTCCAGAGAATTTGGTCCTCATTTCCCAAGGCGCCCTGACCAGCTCGTAGCAAGAACTATCCGCGGTATGATTCCGCACACAAAGGCAACCGGAAGGGAAGCATATAATAGGCTGAAGGTTTATATTGGAGTCCCGCCTGAATTGAGCAAAGAGCAGGCTAATACGATCGAAGATGCGAGTATTATGCGCCTCAGCACAAGCAATTACACTGTGCTTGGAGAGTTAAGCAAAAAATTAGGTTCAAGATATTAGGTGTTTACATGAAGATAGTTAATTCATCAGGAAAAAGAAAAACCGCAATCGCTCGTGCAACCATAAGGGAAGGAAAAGGACGCATAAGGGTAAACAAGAAACCCCTTGAGATAGTAGAGCCAGAACTTGTCAGATTGAAGATGTCTGAGCCGCTTGAATTTGCAGGCAGCGTTATTCCTACCGTGGATATCGACGTCAATGTACATGGAGGCGGTATCTTCGGACAGGCTGGCGCAGTGCGCACAGCGATTGCAAGAGGGCTTGTGGAATGGACAAACGACGTTGCACTTAGAGATGCGATGGCGCAGTACGACAGAAGCCTGCTTGTCAACGATACCCGCTATAAACTGCCCAAGAAATTCGGCGGTCGCGGAGCACGGAAGAGAAGACAGAAATCGTACAGGTGAAACATGATACCGGTACGATGCTTTACATGCGGGAAAGTGATTTCGAGCGTATGGGATGAATACAAAAAACGAACAGAAAGCGAAGACCCGATGAAGGTACTCGACGATCTTGGAATCGAACGGTACTGCTGCAGGCGGATGCTGCTCACGCATGTAGAGCTTGTTGACCTGCTTGCCCCGTACCAGTGAGGAGGGGTTGTAGGGTAGCCTGGTCCATCCTATGGCGTTCGGGACGCCGTGACCTGAGTTCAAATCTCAGCAACCCCATTCAGGGCATGGCATTTGATGAATCCGTCAAAAAAAGAACGGATAACATTGGATTCATCAAAAATGAAAAGAACATGAACCACTCTCAGAGGGACTCTGGGAAAAAATAGTAAAAATTGCATTTATTAAGATTTAAGGAATTTGTTTTTGAGGTGACGTAGGTGAGTGAAAAGTTAACAAGATACGAGCGCGCCAGGGTTATCGGTGCAAGGGCGCTTCAGATATCCCTCGGAGCTCCGGTATTGATAGATGTTGACCGGAAAGAACCAATAGATATTGCATTGGTGGAATTGGAAATGGGAGTAATCCCAATAACAGTGAAAAGAACGATAAAAGGAAAACAACCACATAAGGTGTGAATACGATGGAAGATGTAATCGATATTAAACAGGATGTAAAACAGGATACTGGTTATGAATCAATTATCCCCCAGGATGAGTATCTAACAGCGGGAATTCATATAGGTACGCAGCAGAAGACAAAAGAAATGATGCGCTTCGTGTACCGCGTGAGGACTGACGGCTTGTATGTCCTCGACATACAGGCGACAGACCAGCGAATAAGGCTTGCTGCAAAATTGCTTGCAAAATACGAGCCGCAAAAGATACTGGTTGTATCTGCAAGGCAGTACGGTCATTATCCTTCCGAGATGTTTGCAAAGGTAATAGGAGCGAGAGCCGCGACAGGCAGGTTTATCCCGGGCACCATGACAAACCCGAAGCTGCATATATTTATCGAACCTGATATTCTTGTGGTGACAGACCCTGCAGGAGATGTGCAGGCAGTAAATGAGGCGGTGAATATCGGGATACCTGTTATTGGTCTTTGCGATACCAATAACTCAACCTCCAATGTGGATTTTGTGATTCCCACCAATAACAAGGGAAGAAAAGCCCTGGCATTGATATACTGGCTGCTTGCCAAGAAAACGCTTGAGGAAAGGGGCGACACAATAACTTATACTGTAGCTGATTTTGAAGCAGAGATATGAGAACACCTGCGGTTTCTGGGCAGTTCTACCCGCGCAGCAAAAATGATTTGGAGAAGGAAATCAGCCGGTGCTTTGCAGGCGTGCCTTCAGTTGAAAAAGATGTTCTCGGCGCTGTTGTGCCCCATGCAGGTTACATGTATTCGGGTAATACTGCCGCTTACGTATATTCTTCCCTGCCCAAAGCTGATACGTTTGTGCTGCTCGGACCCAATCACACAGGTTACGGCTCTCCTGTTTCTGTTTCCTCTGAAACATGGAGCACCCCACTTGGTGAGGTAAGTTCTGACAGGGAGTTTATCAGAGCGCTGCCCAGAAAAATTATCGACACGGATGAGAGCGCCCACAAATACGAGCATTCGATAGAGGTGCAACTGCCTTTTCTGCAGCACAGGTTCAGGGAATTCAGCATCGTCGCCATCTGCATGGGAATGCAGGACGAAAAGACGGCGCTTGAGGTCGGAATGGAAGTGGCAGAAGCTGCACGCAAGGTAAATAAGAAGGTGGTGATAATAGCATCAAGCGATTTCACGCATTACAAACCTGATAAGGTTGCACGGGAGAACGATACGTATTACATACAATCCATCCTTGATATGGATATTTCAGGTTTTTATCGAAGATTACATGAGCGCAATGCCTCTGTCTGTGGTTATGGTGCGATTGCGGCAATGCTGACAGCGACAAAGAACCTCGGCGCGAAGAAGGCAACGCTGCTTAAATACAGCACGAGTGGAGATACCACCGGTGATCTGGCTGCGGTTGTGGGATACGCAGGGATAATTGTGGAATAAAAATTTCACTTTATTCTAAGCATATCGCTCGCTATCTTTGCATTCATCAGATAATCGTCAACAGACGCAAGTATCGTCCCAACCTTATCCCCCTCGAATCTCACAGTGACAGAATTTTCCTCGACAATGGTTTCTATCCCGGAGACATTATCAGGCGCTAGCGACTTTGCTATAATATCGACAAACTCCCCGGCATTTTCGCCTTTGAACGTCAATTTCCCTTTAATCTTCATGTCTTTCCCTTCAACTGTTTTTCGATTATCGAATCCACAGCATCAATGAACTTCATAGCTGTGCCTTTAGGTATGGTCGCACCCGCAGCCACATCATGCCCTCCGCCCATGCCTCCAACCAGAGCCGATGCCTCCCGCATCGCAGCAGCGAGGTCAAGCCCCGAAGCCACCAGTTTCCTTGTCCCACGCGCTGAAACCTTGACCTTATCCTCAACCTGGTTCAACGCGATGAAAGGCTTGTCAGGATAGAGATATCGAGTCATCGTGCCTGCGATTATCCCTCCCCCGCTTAAATCATCCAGAAGCGCGTAGTGTAAATTCCGTGCAGACTTTATGCTCGCCTGTGCTTTTTTTATCGATGCAATTAAGCCTCGCTGATGCTCCCGCGCACATGCCCTTGCCTCCTCTGCTACCGACGCATCCCGCATGCACAGCGCAAGACAAAGACCTGCTTTCTCCATCTTCCCGCAGGCATTGAGGATATTTACGAAATCAAATGCGTTGGATACAACTTCATTGTTCAGTATGTATGTCTCGCCGATCAACGTATCTATGGCATGGGGATTCTGCTTTGCAAGTTTGAGGATGATAGCAGATGAAAATTTTATCAACTGCTCCTCTGAGAGTTGCGATAATCGCCCTTTTACTCCAAGCTTATCAAGGAAAACCTTGATTCTATCCCTGTCGCCTGTTATGTCAAGATAAGGATCGATACCATACTCAAGCAGTTCCTCAACCGTCTCGTCTCCCATCCGAAGACCTTTCTTAACAGCGACTGTCTTTTTTTCAATCGCTTCGTCCAGAATTAATTTATTTGCGCCGTTCATGGATTGCTTGTCCCCGATAGCGCCAACGAGCGCAAGCCCTGCAAGGTCGCTGTTCTCCCCCATCTGCCTTGCGACCAAGTATGCACCGCATGAAGCGCATACCTGTGTTGAACCGTCAATTCCAACAAGATGAGGGTTAAACTGGACGTGTTTTAAATCACCTGTGGGTTTGTGGTGGTCGATGATTATGGCTTCCTTGAGCTTTGAGGCAAGTTCGACCTGCGAACTTCCCATATCGCACAGGATGACTACACCGTGAGATGTTTTTTCAATCAACTCAATGGTTGATTGTTCGAAGGTGCTTACAATGGTGGCTTGGAAAATTATCCCACTCCTATGAAGTGCATTGCACATGATTCCAGCAGCAGCTAATCCATCTGCATCGTTATGGGATATCAGCCTGACATTGTCGTGTTCTATTATGGCGTCTGCTACTCGCCTGCTCAGCTCCAGAAGTTCAGCAAGGCTTCCCTTTCCATTCATCGCGAAATTAACATCTCGGCTCTCTCAATTGAATATTTCCAGTCCTCTGGGAGAATGCCTCCACGGTGATAGTATTTTTCAAGCCGCCTTATCTTTGACTCCATATTATTGAGAGAACGCCTGTTATGAACATCCTTTGGGTTCCTGTCAAGATGTTTTTTAAGTTCAAGGACATTTACTATCAGGTTATAAATGTCCTCAGGAACTGATCTGGCAATCTTCTTTTCCTTCATTATAGTGCCTATCTTCTTGCCTGTGACGAGCGTAACATCGGGAACTCCGAAGCGGTCTCTTAGAACCATGCCTATCTCGCTTGAGCTCTTGCCCTGCGAGGCAAGCTGCTGTATCGTATCCTCGATCTCTTCCTTATTCGTGTTCGACCACTTGGGCGGCTCTGTCCTGAAGGGCTTTTTGGAACCTGCCTGACCTTTCCTGCGTGTGTGCATTCTTGCCAATTAAATTTCCTCCAATAATTGTTATTTTTCCTTATTCTGTAAAAGCGATGGCATACCTGAATGGAGAATGGGTGTTAAATAATTTCCTATGGCAGGTTCCTGTTCTACGCCCCACAGGGCAACCCGAGCATTCAACCACGGAGGACACAGAGAATGCAGAGTTGTGGTTTTTGCTCTGTGCCCTCTGTGTGCTCTGTGGCTTATATTCCTACGAGGACGTTGGCGCGCATGCACAGGGGCGGGCAGGCGATGAGGCGCGCGACAATTTGGCGAGGCAGGCTGGACAAAGAAAGTTAGCCACCGAGAGCACAGAGACCACAGAGAGCGCTTTTGCCCTGTGCCCTCTGTGAACTCTGTGGTTTTATTGTTGCGAGGGCGTATGAGGGTTTTTCCAAAACAGCTAATCATTTTTCACTTGCGCTGTAATAAATTATCAAAATATATTTTTTAATATAAATATGTGGGTTAATAACTTCCATCTTTCTCATTTTTTTAACGAATACAAGTCGTAAGATTAATATGTATCGTACAACCATACAGTACAACTATGCCTTTTACAAAAGTAAGCCATAAATTTCAGGTAGTAATTCCCAAGGATATTCGCGAACTTCTTGGAATTTCAAAAGGCGACACTTTACAGGTTTACAAGAAAAACCATGAAATCGTAATGAAAAAAATAGAAGCTAAGAAGCCATTATCTCTCAGAAATTTAAAAGGGCTTGGCAAGGAAATATGGCAAACGATAGATGTTGATGAGTACATTAAAAAGGAGCGGGAGAGTTGGTAAACTACAGGCGAATTGGACTTGACACCAA
>CAYXIP010000070.1:0-8559 GCA_964465515.1 uncultured Candidatus Methanoperedens sp.
AGACCGAGGAAACTAAAAATACCTTCGCTCATGTTCCTTTTTGACCTTGAAAGGAAGAAAAGGCTCAATATTTTCAGGAAATTCCTCAAAGACCCCTTGTTCCTCATCCAGTTGCTCGTGCTTGTTCTTGTCTCGCTTGCGGTTGCAGCGCCTTTCATTATGGCAAACGAGCAAGCCGGAGGAGGTTCGACTGTGATCATACTTGATGCATCTGGGAGCATGCAGGCTAAAACCTCTCTGGGAAGTACCAAGTTTGAAGCTGCGCTTGGGCAGGCGCAGAATTTCCTCTCTGCAAAGAACACAATAATACTTGCTGAAAGTGTGCCTTTGATGGTGATGCAGGACGCACCTTCAGGCAGCGCATCGGATGCGCTTCGGAAATTGAAGGCAAAAGCCACAGAAACAGACCTTTCAAGTGCAATTCTTCTCGGAAGAAGGGTGCTTCCTGAAGGCGGCAGGATAGTGGTGTTCTCTGATTTTACAAGCTGGATTGGTGATGACCCTTCTGTTGCTAAGGCACTTGCGGAAGCCAATGGTATCACAGTGGACTTCGTTACAATAAGCGGAAGGACGGACAACATAGGTATTGTGAACGGCTGGTTTAATGGCGGCAACGATTATACGATTGTAATTAAAAACTTCAATCCTGATGCGCGGGATGTAAAAATCGATGTCACCACTGACAACACAAACGTGCTTTCAAGCACGCTTCGCCTGAACGGGGACTCAAGCCAGAACTTTGTAATAAGCAACTTGGCATCTGGAACAACGAAAATCTCGCTCAGTTCTGATGATGCCCTTCCTCTTGATAACAATGCCTTTATTATAATTCCAAGCTCAGTGAAACAGGACCTTCTGTATATAACCAATAATGCAAAATCGCCTTCTGTAGTTGCTCTCGGTCTTATCCCTTTTACTACGGTTACGAAAACGGATACCAAAAACATCCCTTCATTGTCGGGTTATTCGATTGTGTTTGTTGGCTCCACTTTACCATTGGATGCAATACAGAGCCTCTCCGATTATGTCAGAGGAGGGGGAAATGCTGTTGTAATCGCCTCACCTGAATTAAAGGACATGGATCTCCTGCCCGTGACCCTCGGTTCCCTTGAGAACGGGACATCGCTAAATGTAGTCCTGCCCAGCATGATAACAGACGGCATAGACATTGACAAAATACAGGTTAAGAAACATTTCAAGGCGCAGGCGAAGCCCGGTGCAGTATCGCTTGTTGAAGGAGGGGACGGCTCTGCCATACTTGCATACTGGAAGTTCGGGAAGGGAACGGTGCTCTATTCAGGGCTTGCAGACCCTGTTGGGGATAATATCTACGACCCGCTCAACCCGGATATATGGAATGACTTCCATTCACATGCGGATTACCCTCTTTTCTGGAAGCAGATGATGGGATGGATAAGCGGAAGTCTGGATGTGAGCCAATACAACGCAAAAACAGGGCAGTTTATCAAACTTCCCACTACTGAGACAGTAAAAACACCTTCTGATACCGTTACCACAGACCTTTTGCTGCTCGATGAAGTGGGAGTTTACTATCTGCCTGATAAGGACGTGGCGGTAAACCTTTACGATGAAACCGAATCAAACCTCGCAGGCACGGGTCTTACCATAGGTGTGAACCAGACGGCTGCGCAGATACCATACACCGTGCAAACTATACGGAAGCCTGAATATCTTGATATGTATTTAATAATCGCAGGGATGTTCCTTGTTTTCCTTGAGCTGTACTACCTGCACTGGAGAGGTGAGCTGTGATGGAAATACCGCAGCTTGCATATCCTCTTGTACTTTTGCTCATCAGCCCCGTTATTCTCGTGGCATGGTATGCAGTCCGGAGGGGAATACCCAGACTGCTTATGGTCTCCCGCGTTGTAATCCTGAGCCTTCTGATAATAGCATTAGCCTCGCCTTATACCCTGGGAACAAGCACGGTAAGGGATGAAGCGCCGAGGATTACGCTCGTATCAGACCAGACCCTCAGCATGAATCTATTTAATAAGGATACAGCGCAGACGCTCTTCGAATCCATAAAGTCAAAAACCCCAACCACACTCAAGCAGTTCGCAGGAATAAAATCGCCTATCGGCGACGAGGTCGTACAGGATGCCGAGGCGAACAACAACATCGTGCTCGTGAGCGACGGGAACAACAACTACGGCAAGGATTTATTCGATGCCATCACTTTTGTCTCGAAATCGGGTACGAAGGTTTTTGCCGTGAGGCAGACGCCAATACGCAACGATGCAAGCGTGGAGGTACAGAGCGCCAAGAACATTATTATAGGCAATGAGAACGTTTTCAATATCGTGGTGAGGCAGGCTGGGAATGAGACAAGCTACAGGCTGGATGTGGATATAGACGGCACATCAGTGTTAAGCCAGACATACACGCAGACCGACAGAATTAAAGTCATCCCTGTTTCAAATATTACCTTCAATACACTGGGAACGCACAGGGTGACAGCCACAATAACACCGAGCAGCGAGGACTACAACCCGCTCAACAATGTATTCTACAGGTCTGTTTTCGTTGTGCCGAAACCGCAGGTGCTCATGGTGACGGATGATACAACCTCGCCGCTTTATACAGTCGCAAGCAGCCTTTACCAGGTCACAACCTCTGGCGATGTGCCCGATGACCTTTCGCAATACAAGGCTGTGATTACAGACAATAAAGGTGCAGGACAGTTGAGCGCGGATTCGTTGAGAAAATACGTAGGGGGCGGCGGAGGTCTTGTGGTGGTTGGCGGGGATGCCTCTTATGACAAGGGAAATTACAATAACTCGCCTGTTGAGGCTATGCTGCCAATAATATCGAGGGCGGCTGAATACAGGGGAGGGAATAATCTTGTCATTTTAATTGATTCATCAGGGAGCATGGCATTAACAGAAGAGGCTGGAGGTCTCCCCCGCATCAGTTATGCCGATGCAAATGCCCAGTATATAGTCGAGAACATAGGAAGGGATTTTAACGCTGGTGTAGTGGCATTTGGTGGAACCACGCTCGAAACTCCTATACTGCCAATGAGCAGTGATGCAAATAAAGTACAGCTTCAAAATTTCATAAGTCAAATTGGTCCAAAAGGCGGGGATAATCCTACCGACATTGATAATGGACTTCGTGCGGCAGAGAAATTATTAAATTCGGTTAGTGGTTCAAAACAGATTATAGTAGTATCAGATGGTGAGATGCCACCCGAAGGTTTTGAACAGACGAAAAATACCATCAGTGACTTAAAAAATAAAGGTTTTAATATCAACTTTGTAGAGGTTCTGACTAAACATTATGATGTCAAAGCTGGCATTGTAAACACACTTTATGAGCAACTGGCACAAACTGCTGGTACTGATGTATTGCTCCTTAACCCAGAAGAACGCGCTGGTGCTTTAATTGGACCCACCCCAACCGCATCACCAACACCCACAGCCACTCCGACAGTAACCTACGAGTTTCCCCTCATAGCAATAGATACCAGTCATTTCATCACACAGTATCTCAACCTGACCGCCCCTGTGACAGGATACAACGACGTAACACCAAAACTCGGTTCTGATGAGCTTGTCGCAACAACAGGAGGCAAACCCATCCTCACAGCATGGGGCTTCGGGCTCGGAAGGGTTGTCGCTTTCACAACCGATAACGGCAATCCTTCCAATAGCGACCCGACAAGACCCTGGGCTTCCGCAGTTTATAGCGGTGAGAACTCCCGCCTGATTTCCTCCATGATAAACTGGGCAATCGGAGACCCACGTCCCACAGGAGGCGTGGTGATACAGGCTGAGGACATATGGGCTGGTACTCCTGGGAAGGTTGTTATTACCTCTAACACCGTGCCTGCGGCAACTCTTGACGGCGCGCCGCTTGACCTTTCAAGGACAGGACCTACTAAGTATGAAGCCTCCATAAACCTTGAGAAAGCAGGATTCCACGACCTTTCTGGTTATGGAATTGCAGTTAATTATCCTCTTGAATACAGGGATGTGGGTTTCAACGACAAACTTGAATCAGTTATAGAAGCAAACGGCGGGAGAGTTTATGAAGAGAGCGGAGTAGAAGGTCTGCTGCTTCTGGATATAAAGGAAAAGGCAGTCAGGACAGTAACCCAGCCGATAAGCCAGAAGGAGCCCTTCCTCCTTGCGGCGCTCGGGTTGTTCTTAACCGAGGTTATAGTCAGGAGGATGAAGGATTACAGGAAGGAAAGACCTGTGATTGAGGAGAATCCTCCGAGGGTTGCGCCAGCGCCTCCTGCTGCTGAAGCTGCGGCTGCTGAATGAAATTATCTTCTGATTGATTTCAGGTATTTCTCTGCGCTCAACTGGAAATTTTTTGCGTTATCAAAAAGACTGTCAATAAACTCGGCCTGTTGCTTGCTCCAGACTTCATTAGGTACAGATTTGACCCATCTGCTGTAGAAATGAACAAACTCCAATCTTTCTCTTAGATTTTGTTTTTTATCAAACTTCGATTCCATATTCTGCGCCGTTTACCTTTAAAATATCCAGATATCGTTTTAACTTCACCTGTTAAGATTTTCATGAAATATTTCATATAAATATATGGCATCCTCTATATCTTTGTCGCTTCCAAGGTATAGTTTGAATGCTATTTGACCACTAACAACAGCATAATCCACATAGTTTTTAAGGACTTTGATAAAATCTATCACATAAACATCCAGTTTCGAGGCAACTTTGTTTTTTATAGAAATATCTCTGCCCTTTATTAGCCCCAAAGCCTTAAATAAAACGCATGCACCATTAATCATGGTGCTGGTATGAAAAAAGTCCTCATTATCGTGGATATGATAAACGACTTCGTAACCGGGAAACTGGGCAGCCCCCGTGCTCAAAAAATCGTGCCCAATATAGCAGTTCTCATTAAAAAAGCAAGGAAGCATGGCGTACCCGTGATATATTTACGCGATGCCCACACAAAAGATGACAAGGAGATGGCAATCTGGGGTGAGCATGCCATGAAAGGTACAGACGCCTCGGAAATAATACCGGAGCTTGCGCCTGAAAAAACCGATACAGTGATAGAAAAGAGGTGGTACAGCGGCTTTGTGGACACAGGGCTTCCCGAAACGCTCAAAAAAATTGGGGCAGATACCTTGATTTTTACGGGCGTGAGCACTGACATCTGCGTCCAGAACAACGTGGGTCATGCCTATTTTTCCGGATATAAGACAGTGGTGCCAAGTGACTGTACTGCGTCCATTGACGAAGAAGCACACGAGCAGGCGCTCAAGTACATGAAGAATATCTACGGCGCGGAGATAACAACCTCGGATAAAGTTTTGTAGATATCTATGATATCAGGAATTGATGAAGCTGGGAAAGGCCCTGTGCTTGGTCCCATGTGTGTCGCAGGGGTGCTTCTCGAAGGAAGAAAACTTGGTGCCCTGGGAAAAATGGGAGTGAAGGATTCAAAGAAACTTACTGCAAAAAAGCGGGAAAGCCTTGCAGTTGAGATTAAGGAGGTAGCCGATAAATATTATATCCTTGAGGTCAGCCCTTTTCATATAGATGAACTTCGGAAAATAATGACCATGAATGAAATAATGGTGGTCTGCTATGTGAAAGTCCTTGAAGCATTAAAGCCCGACCATGCTTTTGTAGATGCCGCGGATGTGATTGCTGAGCGTTTTGGTGAGAACATAAAGAAAAAATATAATGCAGAAATAGACATCACCTCGGAACACGATGCAGATGAGAACTATCCCATTGTTTCTGCTGCCTCCATCCTCGCAAAAGTGGAGAGAGACACGCTGATAAAAAAATTAGAAGAAGATGCGGGCGTCGAAATCGGAAGCGGCTATCCTGCCGACCCGAAGACCATCAAATTCCTTGAAAACTGGATTCAGGAGCACGGAACGCTGCCTGATTTCGCGCGAAGCTCATGGGAAACTGCACGGAGGCTGCTTGTGAGATTTAATAAAAACCAGAAAGCACTCGATGATTATTGATAGTGGAAAAAGAAAAGTTTAAAAAAACGCTTACTACTTTTTTGGCTCTTCTGCTTTGACTTCCTCTTTCTTCTCTTCCTTCGCCATCTCCTTATCCATCTTGTAGTCGTCATAGCCCATCCAGGCAACGATTAATCCCACAAACACAAGGATAAGGCCTATAGTGGCTTTTAACAAATCAACAAGTTGTTGCCAGTAACCCAGATATCCAGATACCCCGCTATACCATACAATACCAATAATTAAGACTACTATACCAACTAACATCTTTAATATATTACTTGCTGACGACATTTAATCACCCATGTTTAATTCTTCTGCCCTATATTAAGTTTTTTTGTTATCAATAGGAAAACTTAATACCACACTCATTAATAGTACTGTAATGAACGGCACAATCCTGCAGGTTACAATAAAAGGAGTATTCTTACTTGAGAAGGCTGGAGGTCCGGTACCGCTCGTGCTTCTGGAAGATGGCACAAAACGCATAATGCCTATATACATAGGACTATCTGAAGCAATATCCATAAATGCAGCGTTAAATCGTGAAATCCCGCCAAGACCGATGACCCATGACCTTTTTGTATCGTTGCTTGAGCGCGTGAGTTCAAGAATAGACAGTATCCTGATAGACGAGCTGAACGAAGGCGTTTATTATGCAAGGATGTCTGTTTCGATGGACGGAAAGCATTTCGAGTTAGACGCAAGACCGAGCGACTGCATAGCAATTGCTCTGCGCTGTGGCGCGCCCATTCATGTAAGGGAAAGCGTGCTTTCAGAAGCAGTGGTAAATAAAGGGGAACTTGAGAACATCCTGCCTCTTGATAACTACTTCTAATACTTTCACACTGCTTCCGCAAAGCAGATACATATCAGGATACAATCAATAAATATGGTTTTTGAAGAGAAAGGCATCTATACCGTGGGCGAGTTCACCCTGGCGGTAAAGAGTATTCTTACCAGCGGTCAGTTTAATGATGTCTGGATCAGGGGTGAGATCTCGAATCTCACAAACCACAGCTCGGGTCACCGTTATTTTACGCTGAAGGACAAAAGCAGCTCATTGCAGTGCGTGATGTTTAAATGGTACGGCAGGAACCTTCGGTTCGAACCTGAGCACGGCATGAAGGTGCTGGTTCTTGGAGACCTGGATGTCTATGAGCAAAAAGGTGTTTACCAGTTAAAGGTCAGGACAATCCGACCCGACGGCATCGGGGAACTCTATAAAGCCTACGAGCTATTGAAAAACAAACTGGCACTGGAGGGTTTGTTCTCGCCTGAGCGCAAGAAACCGCTGCCGAGGTTCCCGAAGAAGATAGGAGTGGCGACATCAGAGACTGGCGCAGTTCTCCATGACATATTGACTGTTATAAAACGCCGCTATCCTGTGAATCTGCTCTTTATCCCTACCATAGTGCAGGGCGAATATGCCGCGCCGAGCATAGTCCGCTCAATTGAGCTTTTGAATAATACAGATGTTGATGTTATTATCCTTGGGAGGGGCGGAGGTTCGATTGAAGACCTCTGGGCTTTCAATGAAGAGAGCGTTGCACGGGCGATTTTTAATTCAGGAATCCCGATAATCTCTGCAGTTGGGCATGAGACCGATTACACGATTGCCGATTTTGTGGCTGATGTGAGAGCCCCTACGCCTTCTGCTGCTGCCGAGATTGCTGTTCCTGACAGGCAGGAGCTTGTAAATCATATAAACAGGCTGGGCGATCGATTAATCGAGAACCAGAGACGCGGTATAGGCGACAGGTTGTCCCGCCTCTCGGATTTGAAAGCAGATGTCGAGCCGCGCCTCTTCCTTGAGCGGGTTGCTGATTATATGCAATTTATTGATGAGATGACCCAGCGGCAGGCACTGGATATAAAGAGGCTCCTTGAGGTTAAAACGTCTTTGCTCAATGCACATGGAAGCAAACTGGATGCAGTAAGCCCGTTGGGGACTCTTGCGAGAGGGTACAGCATAACATTGAAAATGCCTGATAAGAAACTCGTGTGCAGCATTAATGATGTTGAAAAAAAGGATGAGCTTGAGATAATTGTGAATGATGGAAAGATAAAATCCAATGTAAATGATAAGGAGGTATGCAAATGGAAATGAGTTTTGAGGATGCAATTGCTGAGCTTGAGAATATCGTGGATAAACTTGAAAAAGGACAGCTTTCACTTGACGAAAGCCTTGCGCTTTTCGAGAAGGGGATAAGGCTTGTGAGGGAGTGCAACGAAAAGCTGAAGAGCGCCCAGCAGAAGGTGGAGAAGCTGATTGAGGAGAATGAGGGGTTGAGGACGGAGCCGTTTGAGGTGGAGGAGTAATCTCCCTTCTTATCATCGCGTCAGTGTTTTACGTATAAATTCCATGAACGTTTTCATCTGCATTTCGGTCTTTGAAGGCAAGTCGCTGTCAATAACGGTTTTTTCAGATTTATCATGAAAATGGTGCGGAAATGTAGTCAGATGTGTCCAGACCTTATGTGGGGCATTATCGTAACGGTATATTGTCCCATCAATTTCAGACCGGTCCCAATGATATGAATATTTTCCGGAAATCGAAACCCAGACATCTGCAA
>CAYXIP010000071.1:0-8488 GCA_964465515.1 uncultured Candidatus Methanoperedens sp.
AGTAATTAATGATCTCAATCGGGGTAATATCGCGGGGAAAATATGGTCTGCGTTTAATAGAAAATATTAAAAAAAATTCAGATTTTAAGGTCTCATCCATACAAATCCCCGAGCAGCTTCCCGATTTTATAGAGGCTCCGGGGGATTTTCTGGCGGGCTTAAACCTTGATAAAAGCGTATTTTCAAGCGACCTCGTCATAGCATATACCCTTCATCCAGACCTCACCCCCGAAATCGTGCGCCTTGCAGGAGAGAGCGGCGCCCACGCAGTAATAATCGCAGGCGGCGCTGCGAGAGCAGGCGGTCTTTCTGAACTTAAAAACCTGTCGGAACAATACAATATACATGTCGAAGTCCATGAAATATGCTGCGATATAGAAAAATGCGGGAATAACGTGGTGGATGAATTCGCATCCTGCTTCGGAATGCCAGAGCTCAGGATAACCACAAAGGGTGGGCTTGTATCAAATGTGGAGGTGCTGCGCGGCGCGCCCTGCGGGAGCACTTGGCACATGGCAAAGGGTCTTTCGGGAATAAGTGCTAAAGATGCCCCTGCAAAGGCAGGACTTCTTGTGCAGCAGTATCCGTGCAGGGCTCTTCGGGGCATAAAAGGCGGAATACATAAGGCTGCGCAGTTACATAAGAAAGCAGTAAAGAAGGCATCAGAGGTGGAGATCAGATGAAGGAATCAGTATATGAGCGGTCGCTTGAGTTTCATGAATCGAACCGTGGAAAAATAGCACTGAAAAGCAAGGTCAGGATAAAGACAAAAGATGATCTGAGTCTTGCCTATACCCCGGGTGTGGCAGAACCCTGCCGCAGGATTCACTCAGATAAAGATGAGGTTTACCGCTACACGGGGAAAGCGAACTTTGTGGCAGTGGTGAGCGATGGTTCGTCCGTGCTGGGATTGGGCGACCTCGGCGCTCTTGCGGCTCAACCCGTAATGGAAGGGAAGGCGATGCTCTTCAAGGTCTTTGCTGGGGTGGATGCCTTTCCGCTCTGCCTTGATACGAAGGATACTGATGAGATAATCAATACTGTAAAGAACATTGCGCCGGTTTTCGGAGGCATCAACCTCGAGGATATAAGCGCACCGAGGTGTTTTGAAATAGAGACTCGTTTAAAAAAATTGCTGGATATTCCGGTATTTCACGATGACCAGCACGGCGCAGCACTGGTAATGCTTGCAGGCTTGATCAACGCGTTAGCGGTTGTCGGGAAAAAATTCAATGGGATAAAAGTGGTCATCAGCGGTGCTGGAGCTGCGGGCACGGCAAGCGCAAAGCTCCTGATAAACGAAGGGGTAAGGGATATTCTTGTATGCGATTCAACGGGGATAATATATGAAGGGAGAGCAGGATTGAACCCTGCCAAGGAGGAGCTTGCGAGGATTACAAACTGGAATAAAATCTCTGGTTCACTTGCCGATGCCATGAAGGGAGCAGATGTTTTTATCGGTCTGTCCGTTGGAGGTATAGTTTCAGGAGATATGGTCAGCAGCATGGCTCATGATGCCATCGTTTTTCCGCTCGCAAACCCCGCACCAGAGATTATGCCTGAAAAAGCAAAGCAAGCAGGTGCGCGCATCGTTGGGACTGGGGGTTCAGATTGCATAAACCAGATAAACAACGCACTCGGTTTTCCCGGCATATTCAGGGGAGCGCTGGATGTAAGGGCGAAGGATATCAATGAACAAATGAAATTGTCGGCAGCAAATGCGCTAGCTTCGCTTGTTGAGCCAACCGAGGACATGATTATACCCAGCATTTTTGATCCAAGGGTTGCCCCCTCAGTCGCTTCTGCCGTGGCGCAGGCTGCTATTGAGAGCGGTGTTGCAATGCTTCATGTTTCGCCCGAGGAAGTGGCAGAGCATACAAAGGAACTTGTAGAATCGCAATGAAACTTACAAACCTGCTCATACTTCTGTGCACGGGTTTCAGCCTGTACATGTGGGGCACGTCAACCAATCTTGCCTTCAGCGAATACGCGCTTTTTCATGGAGGATATTATACACTATTAACAGGGCTTTTCGTCCATGCAAATCTTGTTCATCTTGCAGGCAACATGATTTTCCTTTATATATTCGGCAATAGCCTTGAGAATGATGTTGGCGCAAAGCGCACTGCGGCTGTGTTCTTTACAGGAGGAATACTTTCGTTCATCCTGAGCATTCCCTTCTATCCCGGTGCTAATATGCTTGGCGCATCTGCTGCCATATTTGCAGTCATGGCTGCCGTGCTAATTGTACGTAGCCCGGGTTGGTCGTTCCAGTTCCTTTCACCGATAGGACCACTGGCGCTTCTGTATTTCATTTTTAATATAATAGCCATTCGTAACAGTACGGGAGGAAATGTGGCTTATATATCGCATGTTATCGGTTTTGTCATCGGTTTATTTATGGGGGCGCAATGGAATAAGGAGTGGAAGAAAAGCCTGTTTTTGACACTGTTGGTGCTTGCTGGATATATTATGATTTATAATTATTTGAAAGCGTGGATTTGAAATCCTTGGTCATATTAAACTTTTTACTAACCGCACTATGTCCTGGGGGCTTTTAGCCACTTCGATGCCTGCGCTCTCAAAGGCAGCTATTTTTTCAATGGCACTGCCTCCACCGTTTACAATCGCACCCGCATGACCCATGGTTTTCCCGGGCGGCGCAGAAACGCCCACGATGTAACCTATGACAGGTTTACTCATTTTCTTAATAAAGGCGATGGAATCCTCTTCTGCGGTGCCCCCTATCTCACCAACGAGCACAACAGCATGAGTATTGGGATCTTTTTCAAAGAGTTCCAATACGTCCACAAACGATGTCCCGATAACAGCATCCCCGCCAATACCAAGAGAAGCTGACTGCCCCAGCCCGTTCTTTGATAAAAGGGCAACAATCTCATAGGTGAGAGTGCCGCTCCTCGATACCACCCCTATATTTCCCGGAAGATGTATGGGGTTTGGCATTATGCCCACCTTTGATTCGCCCGGCACGGTGATGCCTGGGCAATTAGGACCAAGAAGCCTCGATGATGAGTGTTCAAGATACGCACATACCCGCATCATGTCATGCACAGGAATCCCTTCTGTTATGCATACGATGAGTTCTATCTCGCCATCTATTGCTTCAAAAATGGCATCAGCCGCGAATTTCGGTGGTACAAAAATAATGGAAGCATTGGGTTTTGCCATTTCAACTGCCTCTTTTACAGAATCAAAAACAGGAATGCCGTAAACCTCGTTTCCTCCTTTTCCAGGCGTGACGCCAGCCACAATATTGGTTCCGAAATCGAGCATCTGTTTTGTCTGGAACGCCCCCTCGCGCCCCGTAATCCCCTGCACAAGAAGCCTTGTGTTTTTATCTATCAGAATGCCCAATTTTAACCACCTCTGCTGCCGCTTCCTCAGTCGAGGATGCAAAGGTTATGCCCTTTTTCTCAAGCATCCTACGTCCTTCTTCCTCATTCGTTCCTGCAAGCCTGATTACAAGCGGAACCTTTATTTCCGCATCGATAATGCCACGAGCCACCTCATCGCATCTTGTAAGACCTCCAAAAATGTTGATGAGCAGTGCTTTCACGTTCCTGTTGGAAGATACTACCCTCAGTGCTGTTTTTACCTGCTCTGCATTTGCTCCTGCCCTCACGTCCATGAAATTGGCTGGCTTGCCGTTATTTGCCTTTATCATGTCAAGTGTTGCCATTGCAAGACCTGCGCCGTTCACTATGCATCCTATATCCCCGTCAAGCCCCACATAACTCATCCCGCTTTTCTTTGCAAGCTCCTCAAGCGAGCCTGTTTCTTCCTCCTTAAAATTCTGCCTGAAAAGGGCGCTGTCATCGATTACCATCTTTGCATCGAGAGCAAAAATCCCCTGCGAAAAAGCAAGAGGGTTAATCTCGGCAAGTGTACAGTCATTCTCAATAAAAACATTGTAGAGCTTTTTTATCACATCAGCGATTGCCGGGGCGTTCTTCTTATCAAGCGAATATGCAATTGTTCTTGCCTGATAATCATGTACACCCGTGAGCGACTTGATACGCATCCTAACAATCTTAAGAGGGAATTTCCTTGCTGTCTCCTCTATATCGACACCGCCTTCCGAGCTTGCTATTATCACAGGGCACCGTGTCCTTCTATCGATAGTAATTCCAAGATACATCTCTATTTGCGGTTCTTTATATTCCTCTACAAGCACTTTTTTTACAGGTAATCCTTTTATCGACATTCCAAGAATGCGCTGTGCATGCAGGTTTGCCTCCTCTGGATTTTTTGCTCTGGCTATGCCTCCTGCTTTTCCCCGTCCACCCACAAGAACCTGGGCTTTGATAACCACATCCCCCAATTTTCTGGAAACTTCCTCTGCCTCATCTGCACTTGCGGCAAGATTTCCCCGTGGAACCGGAATACCGTATCCAGACAATATTTCCTTGGCAGCGTATTCGTAGAGTTTCATAACCAACTCCCTTCTTGCATATACATAGTGAGACTTTATCAAAAGTAATTTAAATAGGTATCTACAATTGTAGTTTCAAAGGAGTTCCTGATTTTGCCATCTCATCTATTATCCCTCGCAGATTTATCGTACACGGATATTATTAATTTGCTCGATACTGCTTCTGATTTAAAGGAAAAAAGAGCGCGAGGGAAAACATCAAGCGTTCTTAAAAATAAGACGTTGGCGATGGTTTTTGAAAAATCCTCAACACGAACACGCATCTCATTCGAGGTAGCGATGACAGAGCTTGGAGGTCATGCAATTTTCCTGAATTACAAGGATATCCAGCTCGGGCGCGGGGAATCAATCGCAGATACAGCTAAGGTGATGTCGCGCTATGTCAATGCAATCATGGCAAGGGTGTATAAACATGAAACCCTCGTTGAATTTTCAGAGAATGCAAATGTGCCTATAATAAACGGTCTGTCCGACCTTGAACATCCATGCCAGCTCCTTGCAGACCTTCTTACAATAAGGGAATACAAAGGAAAATTCAAGGGGCTTAATTTTTCATGGATAGGGGACGGCAATAATGTCTGCAATTCCGCTCTCCTTGCGTGCGCACTCACAGGCATGAAGATGACCGTTGCATGCCCTGAAGGTTATGAGCCAGATGCTGAGATTCTGGATAGGGCAAAGCAAATCGGAGGGGAAATTAATATCATCCGCGACCCCATGAAGGCTGCAAAAAAAGCTGATGTGCTTTATACCGATGTCTGGGTTTCCATGGGCGATGAGGACGAATACGACCAGAGACTTCACGACTTCCAGCCCTACCAGATCAACAGCAAGCTTTTAGAACATGCCAAGCATGATGTGATGGTAATGCACTGTCTTCCAGCCCATCGAGGCGAGGAAATCACTGCTGATGTGGTTGATGGGAAAAACTCAGCGGTTTTTGACCAGGCTGAGAACAGGCTGCATGTCCAGAAGGCACTGCTCTTAAGATTAATATCCTGAACTATACCCTTGCGGGGGTTGCCAAGTCCGGTCAAAGGCGCAGGATTCAGGGTCCTGTTTCGCAGGAATTCGTGGGTTCAAATCCCATCCCCCGCATATCCTATCTTTCGTATCTTCCCATCAGCTCGCCCTGTGCAAGCACATGCCCTTTCATAGCATTTTCAAGCTGTTTCTTGGTTGCATTTGATTGCAGGTCAAGCAATGTATCAAGGGCATATACCTTGAAATAATACCTGTGCGTCCCGCTCGGGGGGCATGGGCCACCGTAACCGGTTCTTCCGAAATCCGTCGTTCCCTGGCGGCTTCCGTCGCCGAGTGTCGGGTTTCCCGGCAATCCTTTGGGAAGCTTCTCGGTATTTGAAGGAATATTGAAGAGCACCCAGTGAACGAATGTTCCCATGGGAGCATCAGGGTCGTCCATTATCAGTGCTATGCTCTTCGCATTTTCAGGTATTCCTTTCCATGACAGTTGAGGTGAAACATTCTCACCATCGCAGGTATATTCTGCCGGGATTGCCCCACCATCCTTAAATGCCTCGCTTGAAACAGTAATCTTTTCCATAGTTTTTACCTCCTTTTCCCCGGCGATGCATCCTGAGACCATCGCAGGTGAGAAAAACAATAATAAGAGCTTCAGGCTCATTCCAATAACTTCTGTCGTGTGCTGTATTATAGTTTTCGAGCCTGCTTCAAATGACTTTCTTGACTTTCTCAGCAGCTTTTTTTAACTCGTTCAGAATCAAGCCGATATACCCCTCGTTCCCAACCAGAACCACAATTAATGCATCAGGGCCTGCTGCATATGTTATGAGATGCTTATCCTCGGTTTCCACTATAATAGATTTCGGGTTCTGGTTACTGAGCCGCAATGTGGTGGATTCAGCGGAGAGGTATAAGGTAGCAGTCAATGCGGCAAGCGCTTCGCTGTTGTGCCCTGTGGTCGTCTCTTTATAAACCATCAGTAACCCCTGTTTTGAAACGATGGCAGACAGTTCGATACCACCGACTGCATGCAGGTCGTTTAGGATTTTTTCAAGCACCGTTGCTTTTGTTTCCATCAAAGTCCCAGCATATTTAATGCTTTATAAACAACCACCGTAAATACTTGGAATATATCCACCTTAAACAAATCAGGCAAACATCCCTTCGGAATGCAGATTGGGTTTTGTGGTGGGAATCAATAATTTTTTAATTGCATTTCGAAAATCATTCATTCCTACGTTGAAGCGTTCCTCTCTTACAGCAAACATTCCAGCTTCCATGGCAATTGCTTTAAGGTCAGAACCGTTCGCTCCTTCGGTTACTGAGGCAAGTTCGTCGAAATCAACATCCTCTGAAAGCTTCATCTTTCTTGAATGGATTCTCAAAATAATTGCCCGCACTTCCTTGCCGGGCATTGGAATTGCTATAAACCTGTCAAACCTGCCGGGGCGAAGTAAGGCTGGGTCAAGGATGTCAGGCCTGTTCGTTGCTGCGACAATCCTGATATTCCCGCGGGCATTAAAACCATCCATTTCCGAGAGGAGTTGCATCAATGTTCGCTGGACTTCCCGATCTCCTGAGGTGGCGGTATCAAGACGTTTTGCTCCGATGGAATCAAGCTCGTCAATAAATATTATGCTCGGGGATTTTTCCTTTGCCATTTTGAAAAGATCGCGCACAAGCCTTGCTCCCTCACCAATGTATTTCTGCACAAGTTCAGAGCCTACAATCCTGATAAATGTGGCTTTTGTCTGGCTTGCCACTGCCTTGGCAAGGAGTGTTTTTCCAGTTCCGGGGGCGCCGTACAACAACACGCCCTTCGGAGGCTCTATCCCTATTCGTTCGAACACTTCGGGTTTGGTAAGCGGCATTTCCACAGTTTCACGAAGCTCCCGGATCTGCTCATCCAGACCGCCTATATCCGAATACGACACATTCGGAGACTCTATAACCTCCATGCCGTGCACGAAAGGATCACGAGAAGATGGCAGAATTCCTATAACGGCAAGGGTCTGGTAATTCAAAGAAACCACGGCTCCAGGTACAAGCTCGCTGCCGTTTATAAACTGGGACGAACCTACCACAAACTGAGGGCCTGTGCTGCTCCTTATAATCACTTTGCCATTATCAAGTGCATCCACTACGGTTCCTACCACAAGCGGGGGCGTTTTTAATCTATCAAGTTCGCTTTTTAACTGTCTTACCTCCCTTTCGTACTTGAGGTTCTGACTTTCGGTAAAACGTTTCTCAAGCTCTATCTTATTAGCCTGTTCCCTGAGAAGAGAATTCCTCTCCTCAAGCGTTTTTATCCTGTCCATAAGATAGCGGGAGAAATCGTTATTTCCCATTGCTATCGGGCTTTGCTGGTTTTCCTGGGTTTCAGACATCTATAGAATGATATTTAAGCGTGGACGGTATATAGAGTTTTCGTCGAAAATGCAATGCGAAATATGCGGCACTGATATAAAGGGGGCCCCGATTCGTGTTATTGTTGAAGGGAGCGTTCTGGACGTATGTGGAAAATGCTCTCGCTACGGGAAGCCTGCTGATAAATGGTCTCCTGTCTCAAGGAAAATTTTGCCGACTGAAAGGGTTATTGTGACTCACAAGCCAAGAAAGGATGTCTTTGATAAACTCGAAGGTGAAATCGTTCCTGATTATGCCTCGATAATCAAGAAAGCCAGAGAATCCCAGGGATTGACCCTCGAAGCGCTTGCCTCGAAGATGATGGAAAAGGCTGCGCTTATCAGGAAGATCGAGCGTGAGGAGCTTATACCTGAGGATACTGTCAGGAAGAAACTTGAGACTGCGCTGAATATCAAACTGACGGAGAGGGTATCCTCGCAGGATCAGAGAGGCGGCGGGTTCATAAGGGGAACAACGCTGGGGGATGTGGCTGTGATCAGGAAGAAGGCGAAGTAGTGGATTAAAGATAGCTCACCGCAAAGGCGCAGAGACCGCAAAGGAGAGGCTCGTCATAAACACGAATTCCATAAGAACTCGATACGAACTCTGGCGGAAGTATTTTTGACGGAATAACAGGATTTACAG
>CAYXIP010000072.1:0-8399 GCA_964465515.1 uncultured Candidatus Methanoperedens sp.
TAATTACCTCTGAGGGTGTTTCTTAGTGTTTGTGGTTCTATAAATAAATTACGTGGGCGGGGTTCTGTAAAGTCTTAGGTGGATAGATTAGGCTGTCAAAAGTCGGTGTATTTTTTACTACAGGTTTTTTAAATCTGCTGATAAGGCAATCCAGAGCACAAGAAAGGTCGCAATAAAATAGATTATAAAAAGAAATCCAGAAATTGTTAAAATAGGGGTGTCTGAAAGTTTCAATCCATTAAATAGGGCTGAATCCAAGACAAGAGAGAAAAAGAACGAGATTAGCATTGGAACTATGTATCTTAGCCAAGTTCGTATAGCACTAATTGTGCTTTTATCTGCAATTATAAACTTATAGTCAATGGGTCTCTTTGTATCTTTTTGTAAAACAATCCAGTAAACAATAGAAGACAGAAGAACCATCATGAACGCCCAAATCAAATCATTTGGCAATTTAAAAGTCAATATTGAACTAATTAATAGAATAAGTTCGACTAATTTTATTTTTTGTTTATTATCCAACTGAAAGTCTTCAAATACATCAGAATATTTAGACATAAAGTCTCAATATATCTTTTATCATATCGACTGAATCATTTTTCTTCAACTCCACGCTCGTAAACAACACATCCAACAACGATTAAAATACCCCCAACTAAAATAGCTAATCCAACAGGCACACCCATACCCATACCACCCCATGATTTATTCACTATCCCAACTACTATATTAGTAAAATTGGCTTCTATTCCATATATAACAAGCAACATTCCAAAGATTGCCGAGATTAAACCAATTGCTATTTTCATTATTCCACCACCTTCTAATATATTAATTTCAGTACATAAACTTACTGTAAAAAGACCATGAAATTAGCAGAGATTTTAAATAAAATGCCTTCCAATATCAATTTATGTCAAATCCCACGCATGCTATGGAAAAAGAAAAGAAGACCAGTGTTTTATCTCCCGAAAGGAGAAAACATCTTGAAGAGAGTTTAAAGCACAACGACTCTTTAATGAAGAAATTAGCGCAAATGTAGCGGGAGAACTTTCTTTCTTAACCACTTTTCTATTTCTTCAACTGTGCATTCATATTTAGCAATTTTAGTCAGTACGTAGAGCGATTCATCATCACTGGAATGTATGTGATACCCGCTCTCTCTAAGAAGAACGTCTGCCACCTCAAGCCCTGTACGCTTGTTGCCGTCCAGGAAAGGATGCCCCTTAACTATCCTGTCTAACGCTAACGCTGCTTTTTTGAACACATCGCCTGTTCTGTTGAGAAGATAGACAAGATGATCAATTGTTCCTTGGTAAAGGACTCCCTTTGTGCCTCCATACTCTTCGATAATGTTATCGTGGATTTCTATGATATCCTGTGCAGTTAATTCTTTCATCAAGCCTAATATTGAATCAGCAATTCTTAAATATCCCGCCAAACATCTGAAAACAAATTCAGGTATCGACAAAATCAGGAGCCGATTATGCACCACACAAAACACAACTACTGGGAAGGAAAAACCATATCCCCCATCCCCATCTCAGAAAACATGACCATAACCCAACTGGTAGATGAGGTCTTTGACGGCATGGGCTTCAATGCAAAAAGGCTCGCCGAAGCCTGCCACCTTTTCAAGACAATGATTGACGACAACTCAACCGTCTGCCTGACGCTTGCCGGCGCCATGGCTCCTGTCGGCATGGGCGGCGGCATTATCAGTATGATTGAGAACGGCTTCATCGACTGGATTGTAACCACAGGTGCGAACACGTACCACGACCTTCATTTTGCATACGGCTTGCCCGTCCAGCAGGGGGATTTTACGGCAGACGACAATGAGCTTGCTGAGCATGACGTGGTAAGGATATACGACGTGTATATCGATATGCAGCGAACGTTAATAGCGCAGGATAAGATTATTCAGGCGATTACCCGCAAAGCCGCTGAAAGGAAAAAATTCCCCGAAAAATTCTCAACTGCATATTATAACAAAATCCTCGGTGATGGTGTACGTGAGACCTCAAAGAATCCCGAGCGCTCATTCATCGCATGCGCCTCAAAAAATGACGTGCCTGTGTTCGTGCCGAGCTTTGCGGATTCATCAGTCGGCATGGGGACAAGCTATCTTCCTATTCTCGCAAGCGCTTCATCTGAGCTTGACCCTGAGGATTTCATAGACCCGAGCCCCACGATGGATGTGCTTGAGAGCGCAGCCATCGTGCACAACAGCATGCTCAGCGATATTCCACGAGGTGTGCTTGAAGTGGGAGGCGGGGTTCCCAAGAATTTCCTGCAGCAAACGGGTCCCATGATTTCCCAGATTATCGGGATGGAATGCCCGGGTGAGAATTATGTTGTCCAGGTGACTGTTGACCGACCCGATGTGGGAGGACTTTCTGGCGCAACGATCAATGAAGGCAAGTCATGGGGCAAAATTCCGAAGGCGGGTGAGGGAAATGTGATACCTTATCTTGATGCCACCGTCGGGGTTCCGATAATCTTCGCATACGCACTTGAGAACTGCAAGCCAAGAAAGCAAAAGAGACTGGGCGCAAGGCTGCCTGAGATAACGCGGGAACTGATAGAAGCTGCGCGGATGAATATTCGATAACACCCAAATCGGCGCTGTCAAAAAATTTGGTGCTAATACAGACTCCACAGAGTCGGCTATGAACGCGGTCCATAGAAGACAATGAAAAAGCACACAAACATTAACAGCGAACTAATACGAACTCGTACGTATCAGTTCGTACGAGTTAGTTGTTTTTTCATACCAGACACGGAGAATATAATCGCTCTGCGCCTCTGTATCTCTGTGGTTGATTTCTTTGGTTTTGAATCGTAACTTCAAATGAACTTACAGTCTCTCAAAAACAAAACATTTATGACCAATGCATACTAAACAGCAAACGGTGATAAAATTATGGTGAAAATGCCTCCTGAAATAAAGGACGTCATCGCAAAGCAAAAGCCTCTGCCAATAGCAACAGCAGACAAGAGCGGGAAGCCTAATGTGGTATTCGTTACCATGTGGAAAATCCTTGATGATGAAAACATACTGTTCGTGGATAACTTTTTTAATAAGACCAGGAAAAATATCGAAGCAAACCCCAATATGGCAATTGTTGCATACGATAGCGATAACAAGAAATCCTACCAGATAAAAGGTACTGTGGATATCGAAACAAGAGGCGAGAGGTTTTCAAGCGCAAAAGAGATGGCAGATGCCAAGAAACTGCCGGGAAAGGCTGCCATTGTCTTTCATGTGAAAGAGATATACGACGCCACGTACGGACCGAATGCCGGGAAAAAACTGGCTTAGCTTCTTCATCTTTTCCTTTTTTAAGGCGCCTTGAATAACAGAACCGGCATCATCTACCATCCCGATTATTTAAAGCACGAGACCGGTTTGCATCCGGAGAGAAAAGAGCGATTGCTTTCGATAATAGCACACCTTGAAGAAACGGGGCTGATGAGTCGGTTGGAAATGATCGAGCCGCAGCCCGCAAGCTTCGACGAGATTCAATATATTCATACACAGGATTATATCGATAAGGTTAAAAAGTATTCCAAACTTGAAATCCCTCTTGATCCTGATACTGTTTTATGTATGGATTCATACGATGTAGCACTGCTTGCTGCAGGAGGAGCGATATCAGCAGTGGATGCTGTGCTTTTGGAGGACAGTTCTTCTTTTGCATTGGTAAGGCCGCCCGGTCACCACGCAACACCAGATAGAGGTATGGGGTTCTGTATATTCAATAACGTGGCGATTGCTGCGTGCCATTCGCAGAAGATGGGGAAAAAGCGCGTGCTTATAGTGGATTGGGATGTACATCACGGAAATGGAACGCAGGAGGCTTTTTACGAGGATGCCTCGGTTTTGTATTTCTCGACGCATCAGTACCCGCATTATCCCGGAACGGGATGGCTGAATGAAGTTGGAAGAGGCGAGGGAAAGGGTTATAACATCAATGTTCCCCTGCCCGCAGGAACTGACGATGCCGGATTTATTGCAGCGTTCGAGGAGATTCTTCTTCCTTCGGCACTTGAGTTCAAACCTGACATTGTTCTTATCTCTGCCGGATTTGATGCATGCGCCGATGATGGTCTTGCCCAGATGAGGATGAGTGTTGAGGGTTTTGCTGTGCTGGCGTATATCGTGAAGTCAATCGCAAAAGGGAGGGGCGCAAAGCTTGTTGCTGTGCTTGAAGGAGGCTATGACCTCAGGCTGCTGGCTCGATCTGTTGCTGCTGTGTTGGAGGTTTTTATGGGAAGAGAGCCTGTAAGAAAAAAAGCTGTTATTAATTCGCAGGTAAGAAAGCGGCTGGAAGAAGTAAAAAAAGTTCAGCGGGAATACTGGCGTTTATGATAAATCCATGGCGAGATAGTTACATCAGGTGTTAGTGAGTTGTATAATCAACCACGGAGTCTGCTATGAACGCGGTTCATAAATGAACATGAAAAATTATAACCGATGTCATGTTTTACTAATATCAGTAGTTAGCTAATTTTTCCTCCAATTTCTGCCAAAAACACATAAAAACACGGCTACGGCTACCGATAGTTATATATAGGCGCAGGCTGCCCCCATATGAATCCTAAATCAAATGGTTTAGCCTGCAAATCAAGAATTGAATTAAGATCAAAAGAATGTATCGATAATATCCTTCAACCTCTGGTCGATAACATTCAAATACCCATCAATGGTTCACTCACCAATAAAGATATTTTTCAGACAGCAATCAGTATGGCAGTTAATAAAAAGGTATGCGCAATGTTTCTGAAAACGATATGGTTTTAATAGATATTGCTCCTGTGTACAACGATTACCCGGCAGATTATACTACCAGCCATGTGTTTGGCAGCAACCCTGAGCTTGAGGCGTTCGCCGCATATGCACATGATGTTTCGCACAGGATTGCCGGGCATATAGTTGAGGGAATGGTTGTGGCAGATGTATTCAACTGGGCGAAGGAGCTAATACAGAAAAACCCTGAATATACACTGGCACTCCCGCCGCTTGTTTCCATGGGGCACCGCCTGTGCAAAATACCGCCGCTATGGCAGAAGTTCCCGGAGGCAGGGCTTAATTACCTGCTCTTAAAAACCAGCGGGCCTTTCCTGACATCAGGCAATCATACGACGATGAGCGGGCTCTGGGTCATCGAGCCGTATATCGTGTACAAAGAGAGGGCATGCAAATTCGAGACTCTTGTATTCGTGGGGAAGGAAACGAAGATTTATGATTAATGCCCATGCGGCGCTGTATGCGTCCCTGCTACCACATATCTGCAGTCTGAAAGCGCCGTGAACGTGAAGGCTTCATCAGGGCTCATATAGACCGCATGTTCTTTTTCCAGTGATACTTTTATGTCTTTATTCTCAAGCTTTGCCTCGCCAGACAGTAAAAATAATATTTCGTCGTGACCTGCTGGTCTCATTTCCCTTCTCTCGCCGCCTGCCACCTCGCCATACACAAGATACACGCTGTGTTTTTTAATCTCTTCTGAGCCCACGATGTATTCTTTATATTTTTCTTTATAAAGTTCCCTCATATTGAATAATTTCATGTATGCTCAGCACGGAAATAAAGGCTTATAGGGTTTTTGGTTTTGTTCTTCCCAATAAAGTCAAGTTTGGGAGAGAATTCGACCTTCCCGAATCCCAGGGAATTCAACAGTGCAATTATCTCTTCCACTGTATATCCCCATACATCGAAATGCTGGATAAAACCGCAATCAAGGAAAATTCCATCCATGCTTATCCTTCCTGTTTTTTCATCTATCTTTCTTTTCCAGATTATTGGAAGTTCGCTCTCATCGGGAGTGATTTCTTCCTGAAAAGGTTTTGAGTTTATAAGGACATCGAACAGGAGGATGCCATTTTTATCAAGACAACCATATATTTTTTGTAAAATCTCCGGCATAAGCTCTTTTTTCACATGGGAAAGCACATTCCCTATGCTGTAAATGAAATCAAATTTTTCATCGCATGGGAGCTTATCTTTTTCGATGTCCAAAACAGCGAACTTTGCTTTTTGATTTTCATTTTGAGCCCTTTTTTCTGCAAGCTTGATTGCTGATGACTCTATATCCAGCCCGGTTACTGAAAAACCCCTTTTTGACAACTCAAGGGCATGCAGTCCACCTGAGCATCCAATATCCAGCACCCTCGTGTTCCTGCGCCTGTACCATGTCAGTATCTGTTCCACCTCGGTGATATGTTCCCCATGCGAGTAATGCGACTTCTCATATATTTCAAGTCCTGAGTCTCTGTAGAGTTCGGCCATTCTTATTGTAATTATCCTTGCGCAAATTAAAAGTAACTTGAATTCAAATACGTAGGATATGGAAGAGTGTAAAATGTTGATTGGCGGAAGGTGGGTTGAGGGTGAGAATTATTTTGAGGTCAGGAATCCCTATACCAATGACCTTCTTGCAAGGGTTCCTGAGGCTTCGCCAGAGGACGTGAAGAGTGCGGTTGCCGCTGCGCGAAAGGCTTTTGATACCAACCGGGAATTGCCGGCATACAGGCGCTCGGAGATTCTGGAGAGTACCTCAAGGTTAATCACCGAGGATAAGGAAAATTTTGCCAGGACAATTTCGCTTGAGAGCGGAAAACCTCTCAAGGCTTCCAGAAAAGAGGTAGAAAGAGCGGTTTTAACCTTCAGGTTTGCAGCAGAAGAGGCAAAACGTATTGCAGGAGAAACAGTTCCCATGGATGCAGCTCCCGGTTCAGAGAGACACTTCGGGTTTTACATCCGCGAGCCTGTGGGTGTGGTTGCGGCATTAACGCCTTTCAATTTCCCCTTGAACCTCGTGGCGCATAAGATTGCTCCTGCTATTGCGGCAGGGAATGCGGCAGTTCTTAAACCTGCAAGCGCAGCTCCGCTTTCTGCACTCAAACTGGGCAGAACACTTGCAGAAGCCGGGCTACCAGCGGGTCTTTTAAACATCGTAACAGGAAAGGGATCAACGGTTGGAGAGGCGCTTGTTTCAGGGGAGGTCAACATGGTGACCTTTACAGGGAGTCCTGAAGTTGGCAGGCGCATCAAGCAGCTCGCAGGCATGGCAAAGGTGACGCTTGAGCTCGGCTCCAACTCTGCCACCATCATTGATGAATCCGCTAATCTTGAGGCGGCAGTGCCAAGATGCATCACCGGCGCATTCAGCTTTTCAGGACAGGTGTGCATCTCAATACAGCGCCTCTATGTCCACAGCAACATTTATACGAAGTTTCTTTCGAAGTTTATACCGAAGGTGGAAGAACTTAGAATCGGAGACCCTATTTCAGAGGAGACGGACATCGGCCCGATGATAAGCGAGGATGCTGCTCGGCGGGCGCAGGCATGGATTCAGGAAGCTGAAAGAGATGGTGCGAAGGTTCTAACGGGCGGCAGGAGAGATGGAAGAATCCTTGCTCCCACGGTTCTAGCAAACCTTAAACCTGATATGAAGATAATGTGTCTTGAGGCATTCGCGCCTGTTGTTTCTGTTGTTGAATTTGGGGAATTTGGAGAGGCAATAGAAATGGTGAACAACAGCATCTATGGTCTGCATGCAGGGGTTTACACACAGAATGTTGGCAATGCCTTTCTTGCAGTAAAGAAACTCAATGTTGGCGGGGTTATGATTAACGAGATTCCCACCTTCAGGGCTGAGAATATGCCTTACGGAGGCGTCAAGGAGAGCGGCATGGGGAGGGAAGGCGTGAGGTTTGCTGTCGAGGAGATGACCAACATCAAGATGGTGAGCTTCAACCTGGAATAACTTATATGTGAGGAATTGAAATGAAACTTCAAAATAAGACCATCATCGTCACAGGAAGCGGAAGAGGAATCGGAGAATACATTGCAAAAAGGCTTGGGAGAGAGGGAGCAAACATAGTTGTTACTGGAAGGACAGAAGAGGACATAGAAAAAGTCAGCACGGAAATAAATACCTCGCATTTAAATACGGGGATTACAGGCGGGAAGGCGATTTTTATTAGAGGGGACGTTACGCGAGAAGAGGATGTAAAAAATGTTATCAATAAAGCTATCAATAAATTCGGAAAAGTTGATGTACTTGTAAATAATGCAGGGGTTGGGTTAAGGAAATATCTATGGGATACCCAAGTTGAAGAATTTGAGGAAGTAATGGATGTCAATGTCAAAGGTGTTTTCCTTTATATGAAAAATATCATCCCCGAGATGGAAAAGCACGGAGGTTTAATTATAAACATCTCATCAGGCGCCGGGAAAACCGGAATTCCCACGCTGGGCGCATACTGCGCATCAAAATTCGCTGTCATCGGTCTTACGGAAGCTGCAGCAGCCGAGGTTAGGAACACTAAAATAGTCGTCTTATGTCCCGGAAGCGTGGATACCGGGATGTTCAAGCGGCTGTTCCCTG
>CAYXIP010000073.1:0-6393 GCA_964465515.1 uncultured Candidatus Methanoperedens sp.
TACCAACGCCGAAGAACCTCTCGCCTTCCACAATAACCTCGTCGTTAGGGCGAATCTGCGGGTCGGCATCCTCCACTCCCGGAGCAAGTATGCTGCTGTGAACGAAATCACCTATTAAGAATCATTAAGAATCTCATTTCTCTAAAAAATTCTCTATTTCTGATAGAAATTGCTGCCAGATTTCAGGAATATTATTAGACAAACTATCAAGTTCTTTTTCATCCAGCATGAATCCGTAAGCGTGAACGAAAAAATGCCTGAAAGTCAAATATTTATAAAGTTTATTGGATAATTCCTCTGAGATAATTCCTGAAGACAAAGATTTATTTAAGAGTTCTTTATGCCATTTGTCAGATTTTGGTATTTCTATATCTCTTGAGAGCAGAACTTGTTTTAGAATATTTTCTATCCCATTATAGATATTGTGAAGGAAAGTCGCAATAGCCGCCAGTTCAACAACTGTTTTTTCGTTTCTTGCCATCGCTGTTCTCAGATTATGCAGTGCAATATCCACATTCTCTTTTTCTGCGAGAATCTGCTCAGCCAGTTCATCCATAAATTCTTATTCCTCTTTTTTCTATAAGCTTGTTGAATAACGATTTTTTGGACAGGTCAATGAGATCCACAGGTTTTGATAAATTTTTAAATAACTCTGCATAAAAATCAAAGAATAGCCCAGGTTCAATCCCTTTTACACCAATGTCTATGTCATTTGATTCCCGGTCTTTTCTGGTCGATGAACCAAATAGTATTACAGAGGAGACTTTATATTTTTTAGCGTATTTTATGATGATTTCTTTATCTTTCTCTGATATCATTTCCATTGCCTCCTTATTCGATCTCACTCTGAAGCCTGTTTATTAGATGCTTTTTGTATCTATCAAGCTTTATCTCTTTCCTTTTTTGGTTCATATTCAGCGCCAGCCGAACGGAGGAATATATCTTGAATTACCTATATATGCATCGACCTGTTCCTGTTCAATAGGAAGATGCAAATGAAAATACGAAATCCATGAAAAATATCCTGTCGATAAGGGGCATAAGAAAATAATAGAGGAAAAACTATGAAAATTACCCGCAAAGATGTAGCCCGGAAAATAGCTGATTACCTGCATCACCGGATCACACTGCCAGAACTTGTAGATTGGGCGGAAAATATGATGATGGAAGCAGATTTCGAAAGTCATGACTTTGAAACCCTGCGTGATGTCATCAGCAGAATCGGGTTGGCAGATGTAAAGGCATTCGGAATGACGTGGGAAGATTGCGAGTCCTTTTTATCACGCCTCGGATATCAGGTACGGGTGGATGTAAAAGATAGTTCGCTGTGGCAGCAGCGAAAGGTTAAATTGGAGAATTATCGCATACTCATTTGTGCTGAGAACAAGTGAAGAGTTCCTTTTAAAGTTTATACATCAATCCTCCTCGAATGCCTCAGCTCCACCACAATTCCCCTTCCGCACTCTTTCATCTCCCACCCGCTCATCAGCGCTCTACCAACGCCAAAGAACTTCTCGCCTTCCACAATAACCTCATCGCCGGGGCGAATCTGCGGGTCAGCGTCCTCCACTCCAGGAGCAAGTATGCTGCTGTGAGGAAAGAACTCCCCTATTTTTACCCTGTAATAAGGATGCTCTCCCAGCCTGATGCCGCCCTCTATGGTAAGGGCTATGGTTCCGTACTGGGGAACAAGCGTGGCAAGCTGCTTTGTACCTGAGAACAATTGAAGCTTCGGATAATTGCCCCTGACAACTGCATCGCTGGTAAGCACCCCACCTGCTCCTTTTCCGAATTGATAATCCGCTGCTGCTTTTATGATATCGAGTCTTGCCTGCTCTGCTGTGCGCTTTTTAGCTTCAAGCCCTGAAGCTGCATTCTCAAGTTTATCAAGAGAAGCCTGCGAGGTAACTCCGTTATCCGAGGTGTAAATAAACTCAAGCCCTAATTCCTTCTCCACGTTTTCGCAAATTTTACGATATGCGCCGCTTACATGAGCAATAATTTTATTGTACCTGTTCTTTTGAAGATAATTTTTAAGGCATCCTCCCACCCATGCCCTCTCCTCAAGGTCCCAGTGACCTGTCACAGGTGTATCGTAATGCGCAGCAGGATACATTAATTCAAGCTCTCGCGGCACCACTCCAATGGGCGAGGTGAGCATCACTTCATGCACGTATTTTCGATATTTTCCAAGGGCATTGATGAATTTCTGGTGAGACAAGGACATTGAGTAGGGTTTTTTCGCAGAGCAGGGGAGAACCACAAGCGTATCGAGCTCAGGCGCAGAATAGCGCTCCACGATGCGCTCTGCAAACCTCCTGATTTCAATTCTGTTGAGCGATTCCATCGTGTTTGCATAAAGAGTGCTTGACCTGAAAATCGGCGTTCTTTTTTCAAGAAACTCATACTGCTTATCCAGCAGGCGGAGTGCAGCCGTAAGCCATGGACGCGCCCTGCACTGGCGCTCCACGTACTCGCGAAGATGTCCCGCTCTTATGTGCTCGCGAATGGTGCGTAACTCCTCGGCAAGCTTGTGTGAATTATGAGTTGAAAGAAGCTCAGTGCGCTCTTTTTTGGGCTTTTTAAGCAGTTCCGGAGGGGAATTCGCAAGGCATACAGCGCATGTGCAGGGGAATTCATGCAATCTCTCAAGAGGGAATTCGCCTGAATTTGTGAGGTAAATGTCCTGGTATCCTCTGATTGTTGCCAGTGTCTCATCCACTATATCCACGCCCATATACACAAGCATGGAGAGATTCTCAGGCGTTGCGAGGGCAGGTGCAAAGAGCAGCGAATCTGCTCGCGTGTTTTCCTTGAGCCTGATGATTGATTCAACAATTTTGCGGGGCTTATTTTCAAGCTGTTTTGCTGCGCCGAGGACATATAAATCCGATGCAGGATATTTTTGAGCGAAAGGATGGATGACGATGCCTGTGTTAGCGGACTGCACCTGCTCAAACGAATCTTGAATTTCCCTTATGATTTCCTCCCTTGTGTGAAGGGGAAGCGATTTGTGGGGAAGAATGACGAGCTTTTTGCCCGGAGCAAGACCATAAGGGCTTTTTTTCCAGAGCGAGCCGGAATTGACTATCGGACTATCATTTTCATGAATCCTGATTATGGCAGGGGTTGATATTTCCTTATCCAGAACGAGTTTGCCGATTCTGGCTGCTGCATCTCTGTGGAGTATTTCGAATATTTTGCTCATAACAGAACTTTTCTTGTGCACTATGTGAGGGGTTTATTTAAAACTGAGCTTGTAAGGATTCGCTGAAAATGAAAATTCCCAGGCAAAGATTATCTTCCGTTATAGCGCAAAGAATGGTGCAGCGCTTGAGGTTTTCCGGGATGGCAAGCCGCTTGGCAATGAAGTCGGGGGAGATGTTGTGATGCAAAACGGTTTAAGCATTGTCAATGTAAGCGAATCCCGTCTTTATAAACTCGTCGAAGACCAAAGTTACGGCGAGCATACGCTTGAGATAATTGTTGAAAATCCCGAGCTTCAGGCATTCACTTTTACTTTCGGGTGAAAACAAAAGAGCACAGGCATCGAGCATGCTTCTGTTTCCCCTTTATTTAAGGATTTGCCTGCAAATCGGACACTTTCACCCCGCTTGGATTTTATTCAAATAACCTGAAAGCATGAGTGGAAATCATGCCGAGGTAGTCTGCGATCAGTTTACTAACTTATTAACTTCGCACCTCAACTCCTTATCCCCGCATCTTCTCAAAACCCTCTCAAAAACCCCGCTGTAATAATCCCCACCTTTCAGAAAAATCCTCTCATAATCAGGCATCAGCTCCGGCTTAAACCCCTGAACAAACTTCCTAACCCTCTCCCAAACCCCCTCCTTCAACCTCAGCTTATCCACAAGCACATACTTCGGCTTCAGCTCTGCAATCGCATCAACCAGAGCCTCAATATCAGTGATATAGGGCATCACAGGTCCCAGAAAAATCCATGTGCTGATGCCATTCTTCGAAAGCTCTGAAAGCACCCGCAGCCTCTCCTCAACACTCGAAGCTCCGGGTTCCATTTTTGCCCTCACGCCGTCGTTGAGCGCAGTAAGTGTCACTCCCACCTCAATATTTGAAAATTGTTTCAGTAGATCCATATCCCTCAGCACAAGCGATGACTTTGTCTGGATGCACACCGGAAAATCATGCATGAGCAGGAGTTCGAGACACCGGCGCGTTATCTCATATTTCTTCTCCGCTGGCTGATACGCGTCTGTCACAGTCCCGAGTCCCATAACTCCTTTTTTCTTTGTTCGCAGTTCCTTTGATAGGATTCTTGGGAGGTTTACCTTGACCTCCACAAGCTCGCCCCATTTTCCTTTATCCCAGCGAATAACCGATGGTGCATAGCAATACACGCAGGCGTGCGCGCAGCCCCTGTAAGGATTCAGGGCATAATCCAGTCCGGGAAGCTGTGAAGGCGAGAGCGCGGTTTTCACCTTTATTTCTTTTATCATGTTATCGGAGTTCGCATCAGTCCGTTGTTTATCTTCCAAAGAAATCCTCAAGTCCCTTCTGATATAATGTATTTTTCAAAACATCGCTCGCTTTAATCCACCTCTCCTTTGGAATAACAAGTCTCGTGGAGATATATTCAAAAGCCTCATCCAGAGAAGAAAATTTCCTCGCGGGCGCCTTCAGCGCAGCCCTCACATTCTCCCTCACGTTCCATACACCAACCGGCATGATGTAGCCCGGATGCGCCTCCCTCAGTATCACCACGCGCGCCTGCCTTCTCTCCTCCACGAGGTATTCATTCACCGCAAGCCTCGCAGCATAATAGCAGCCCCCTATTTCGGCATACGTAGTCCTGCCTTCATAGCCCTCAGAGGACGACATTATCGCCACCTCCTTCCCGAAAGGGTTCCACACGGTATTCGGATACCATGCCTCGATAAGCTCATAGCTCCAGGCACGCGGCATCATAAGTACAACGAACCTGTTATCAAGCTGCCACGACTCAAAAACCATGTACTCGTTAATCAACGGGAAATCCTTCATCTTCTCCATCAGGTGTGCGCCTATCATGCTGTCGACTGCTGTAATGCTCCACCGCGTGGGAACAAATTTTCTTGCTTTTCCTTCCCCGAAGGAGCCGGCGCTGAAAGCCTTCTGGATGCCTGATACCAGAGTACCTTTGCCATAGAGTTCAAGCACAGCATCCCTTGCCTTTAGATCTGTGTCGCTGTATGCCTTCTCCATCCTGTGGTCGAATTTTGTGTTGCCTACATCTATCTTCTTAAGCGGCGCTGTTGGTCCGTAGGGTTGAACCTCATCATCGAGTACAAGCCTTGCGCTCGGCTTCTTCAGGAACTCAGCCGCCACATCTATCGGGGATGCGCAGAGGGCTAACTCCCGTGTGGCTTCTATTATGCGGTTGCTCTCAAGGTCTCTTACATGCACGATATGTTTCCCCCGCACCAGTTGCGAGCGGAAATCCACTATATCGTCTATGCTCTTCCCCAGCCACATTTCGGGCGTATCAAGAAGCGCCGTATCGCCGTGCGAGGGAGGGATTAAGGGACCGACTGACACATAAGGATACCCGATTCTCCCCACGAACACCCCTGGCGGCGTGGAGCCATCGATGCAGAGGCTGTCGGTGAGCGATTTCACCCTGACGTTGGAATAGAATTTGACCAGCACGGGGCATCTCTGTTTTCCGCATAATAATCTTGCTCCCCGACAAAGGATGCAGAGCGTGTCACTGTTGCCGCTGAATAGCGAATCCGGGCTTTCCATATTGTGATAAACAATACGCATGGATATAAAATAAACCTAAGCGCTGTGAAAGTGAACAAAAGGATTATACTGTCCCAAGTAATTAAGCCGTTCATGTTCATCGAGATAGACGGCTGGATGGCAAAACTGCGATTCTCTGCGTGCCACTTCATCCCCAACCATCCGAAATGCGGATGCCTCCACGGGCATACCTATGCAATTAGCGTGCGGATTGAAGGAGAAAAGGCCGGGGAATTCATTATTGATTTTGAGATGGTGAAGGGGATAGTAAATCGGATATGCGACAGGCTTGACCATAAAGTGCTGATGGCTGAGAAAGACCCCCGCCTCCGGATTGAGAAAAAGAACGGCGCCTTTATTGAAATCATTGAGAGTAAAAAGCGTTATCTTTTGCCGCTGGAAGATGTGGTGTTCCTGCCCATCGAATCAGTAAGTGCTGAGGACATGTGCAAGTATATTACAGCTGAAATGGCAAAGGAGCTAAAATCGAATGGTGCGGATAACATTAAAAGGCTCCATGTCAGACTGGATGAGGGTATAGGACAGGGGGCGGGGTGCGAATATGAGTTATGAAAATTTATATTTTATGAGAGGAGGTTTCCGACTTCAGTGAACACATGCATTGACCCACCC
>CAYXIP010000073.1:6493-8365 GCA_964465515.1 uncultured Candidatus Methanoperedens sp.
TTTTCAAGGCGTCCTCTTATCGACGAAGTGCGTTGATGTTACTTTGTTGGCGTGGGCGTGCCTTTGGGATGGCATATTGCGCAGGTGATGAAGTGAATATCGTTCTTGCTGTCTGCTGAGGCGTATGTCGTGTCGAGTTTCGTAACATCAGGATGCTTGAGATTCACTTGAGGGTGACACTGCGTGCAAGCTTGACGTGGATCAAGACTCATCTGGGCGCCTTTTTGGAAGTGACAGGTTGCGCACTGCAAACCTTCATGCACCGAGCCTTTCAAATCACGACTGTCATCCGTTCCAGGTTGATGACATTTCTCGCACAAGCCGGTGCTTCCATTAACCGTAACGTACGAGTGTTGGCTGGCATCGTAAAACGCCAGCTTGTTCGATGCGTTGCTCGTCGGGTCATGGCAGACTTCGCATTTGATTGCCTGCCATTCTTTCACATTGGCATCGACCACGTGCCACGGGCCTTTTTGATCGAGCGGTTGTACAAAATCGCCTATATGGAACTTGCCGGCTTGGAATGGGGAATGGCAAGTGATACATTCGTCTGTCAATAACTCATTCTTGTTATGATCCTCGTTCAGCAATACATCTGCTGCACTTGCGGCATGCAATGTGGTGGACCAGCGTTTGTGCTCTGCGCTGTGGCAACCTGCACAGTTCGCACCAGCCACATGCGGATCTGGCGTTGGAGCAGGTGTTGTGGTGGTGGGCGTTGGAGTGACTTTCTGCGGCGCGCTCACACATCCTGAGATAATCAACGATGATAGTACAGCAGCAAATGCAATATAATATGTTATTCTGCTCCTAACCATAAATACCCTTAAGGATTATTTATCTCTGGATATATTTAAAATCTTTTACCAGCAAAATATAATGCATGCAATCCATGTTCTATGGAGAATGTATATGAAACTCACTCGTAAGGATGTTGCCCAGAGAATTATCGATTACCTGCATCACCGCATCACACTGGCAGAGCTTGTGGACTGGGCAGAAAATATTACGATGGAAGCAGATTTTGAAAATCATGACTTTGAGACCTGCGAGATATAGTCGGCAGGCTTGGTCTGGCTGATGTAAAAGCCTTCGGGATGTCGTGGGAAACTGCGAATAATTTTTGTCCCGTCTTGGATATCAAGCGCAGGTAATAGTTAGAGATAGTTCGCGAGCGCTTGAAACCTGAAACATAATATTATATATTATTCGCTCATTGTTTAGATAGTGAAAAAATGCCCGTAATACTTGAGAAACTGATTAAAGCTTTGGAAAATATAGAGACCGGAACTAAAAGGGAAAGGAATTTTGCAGACAAATGGCTTGGGGCATTTGAAGATGCAATTCCTGAAGGATTAACCAGTACTGAATACATTAAAAAGCTAAGAGAAAGTAGCTATGGAAAAACCCAGGATATTTCTGGATACTGATGTTTTGATTAACTGGATAGTTAAAGAAGTTGATAAAAATACAGGGTTTAAATTATGGAGATGCCCCTACGAAATCATGAAACTGGTTGAGTCAGGAGATGTTGCAGCTAACACCGCTTTAACCAATATCTTTGAGATCAGGTTCGTTCTAAGAAGAAAGATGAAATTTTCTGAGGCAAATATTAAAGATCTCATAAGCGACATTTATAAAAATATGATTATTGAGATTCCGGATTCTCTGGATATGCTTTCTGCAAATAAATTACAGGACGAACATCCACTTGATCCCTTCGATGCGATTGGGTTGAGTATAGTTCGCTCGATAGATTCCGTTTCTCTCGTAAGTAGGGATAGTGATTTCCTACAGCTTGCCGGGAATATTAATGCTGAAGCATATTCTCCAGAAAAATTCTTGCAGTTACATTTCCCAGAAGTATTTGAT
>CAYXIP010000074.1:0-8339 GCA_964465515.1 uncultured Candidatus Methanoperedens sp.
GCTTGCGGAACTCATTGCTGGTAGTCGGTGTCAATGTAAGGGGCAGTAATAATGTCATGAGCATCACCTATGCAGGGGTAAACCTGACAAGAGCAAACAGATCTGCTAAGTATATGAACGCAGACCCCTGGTATGTTCGTGCAGAGATTTGGTATCTGACGAATCCTAAGGCTGGAGCGAATGACATTGTGGTGACTTTTCCCAATGCAACACTGGCATATGCAGGAGCCGTATCCTTTTCAGGCGTAGACCAGACAAATCCGATTCCCACAACAGCGATAAATAACGGCGATTTCTATCCAAACACCTCAATAACAACAACCAATGCCAATGCTTGGATTATGGATACGATGACAATGAATGGTCAACAAAATAACCTAAATCCAACCCCCCCTCAGACCAAATTATGGTCCAGTTATACCCTTGCTATAACAGGAGGAGCAAGCATTCGGAGCACCACCACTGCAGGTCTTTATTATATGAGTTGGGCTGGGGGATTTTCCCCATGGGCGCAGGTTGTTGCTGAAATAAATCCGGCTATATGTAATAAGCCCACGAACGGTCGTATAAAAGTTGTAACAGAAAACGGGTTATGGGATTATGCGATTGCATCTTAGGTTGATATTATCACATCAATCACGGGCAGAAATTAAAACTCAAATTCCATCCCGTCGTACCCCAGAGGCCATTCCTTCACAGATTCCCCATGGGGTGGAAAAAGATGGCTTAAATGGGTAAGCACAACATTTTTTGCCTCCAATTCCTTTGCGAGCTCCATCGCTTCCCTGGCATTCATGTGTTTGGGTATTGTTCCTCTGGGCGGGATTATGGCATCTGCAATGAGGAGGTCGGGTCTATACATCAATTCAAAGCTTTTTTCAGGTATGTCTTTCGCGGTATCGCCAGTAATCACGACTTTGCTTTTCCCGTCAGTGAGTATAACGCCAGCCGACTCGGGAAGTGGAGGGTGATTGACTTCTACCAACGTTGCGTTAATGCCGATTAATTCAAAAGGAACATTGAACCTCACATCATGCCTGCTCGGCTTCATGAAATACAGATAATTCATTATGTAATCGAGCGTGCTCTTCAATCCATACACCTTCACGCCGTTCTGTATTCGATGAAAATCTCCGAAGCCGGCGTAGTGGTCATAATGCGGGTGCGTCCATATCACCCCATCAACATGGCTTATGCCTTTTTTCAAAAGCTGCCATCGAAGGTCAGGGCTGGTATCGATCAGCACTTTTCCGTTATTCGATTCGACCAGTATGGAAAACCGAAGCCTCCTGCTCAACCCTCCGGCAAGAGCATCAAGGCATGTGCTGCAGGAACAGCCGAGCTTCGGAGTTCCCACGGCATCGCCTGTCCCGAGGAGGGTTATTTTCATTGCGCTTCATCCATCGTCTTCAGCGGAATCCTTTTATTGAATTCCGCTATTCCGCGAAGCAAATCCTCCTGCCCAAGGACTGTTCTCCCCGTAACAAGCCCGTTGAGCACGGCTTCCCTTACAATCATGCGCAGGTCTGAACCAGAATATCCCTCTGTTTTCAAGGCAATTTCTTTAGTATCAAAGCTGCCCTCGATATCACGGAGCACGATATCAAGTATCTTTTTCCTCGCATCCTTATCAGGCAGGGTGAACTCCACAATCTCATCAAACCGCCTCCATGCGGCATGGTCAAGTATCCTGGGATGGTTCGTTGCGCCGATAAGAAGTACTCCGTGCTCCACAAGGCTTATCTCGTCTATCGCCTTCAGCAGCGTATTAACAGCCCTCTTTAATGCAGCGTGCTCATCAGTCGCACGGGCTTTTGCCACGAAATCGAACTCATCAATGAAAAGGATGCAGGGGCTTAGCTTTTTTGCAAGTTCAAAAACCCGGTCAACGTTCTTTGCGGTCTCGCCGAGATACTGGTCTGCTACCTGTGAGAGTTTTACCTCGACTATCGGAATCCCGAGTTTTCCACTCAGGGCTCGCGCAACCGAGGTTTTCCCAGTACCGGGTGGCCCTACGAATAAGAGTTTTCCAATCTCCCGAAGACCTATTCTTCGAAGGTAGTCGCGGTACTGGATTGCCTTGGCAATTTTCTCAATCTCATTTTCCTGTTCCTCTGTCAGGACAAGGTCTTTCAGGTTCTGTTTGATATCCTCAGGTGCCACGATATTGGCAAGCTTGAGCATCTCCTCCGAACCTTTTTCAGATTCTATGCTCTTGATAAGGGACATTATCCATTCTCTTGCGCTTTCTTTCGGTGTATTGGAAGCTTTTGCTTTCTCGTAGCTCACGGGAAGCGAGTCGTAGCTCTCAAAAAAGGATGCCAGCACAGGGTTCATATTGATGTCGGGAAGCGCCTCAGGATGTTTTGCAAGCCACTTCGCTGCAAGGTCGAAAACAGTGAGTTTTATTTGCGATCCGAACTCCTCGAACTCAAGGAAAGGCAGCATTCTCGTGCTGCTTTTCACATTCTCAAGACCGTAGATGCTTCTTATATCGCCTTCGGTGACGTAGATCGGACGCTTTACGGTTTTTTCTTTCTCATCCCAGTAGTGCTTTCGGATTTTCTGCGGAAGGTCGTCCGCACCGAGCTTATCTGACTGGTTGTAGAGGTGCGCTGTAAGCACCAGTTCGGTAATTAATAGTTTATCATCTGTCATACTGAACTTCATTATTACGTTTCTAAATCAGATATAGTTTATGAATAAACTTTAATAAGATGCCGCCTTTCCGTAAAGAATAAATACCTTCGTGCATTTTGGATACATCCCTCACGATTGATTATTAATTAATCCCCGTATTTAAATACGGGTCTTTCTCGGAGAAAAAATGAAGGAAATACGAATACACGGCCGCGGCGGACAGGGTTCCGTAACAGCGGCTGAACTTTTAGCAGTGGCTGCCTTTGAGGACGGGAAATTCAGCCAGGCTTTTCCTGCATTTGGCGTGGAAAGAAGAGGCGCTCCTGTGATGGCTTTTGTCCGTCTAAACGATAAGCCAATACGCCTTCGAAGCCAGATATATGAACCCGACTATGTAATAGTCCAGGATGCCACACTCGTTGATGTGGTTAATGTTGCAGCAGGTGCCAAACCTGATGGGATTATTCTCATAAACACTGAAAAAAAACCTGAAGCCTTCAGCCTCAACACCAAAGCCGACGTAAAAACGCTTGATGCCACGAAACTTGCGATGGATATAATAGGAAAACCCATTGTCAATACCACGCTTGTAGGAGCATTTGCAGGCGTTAGCGGGCTTATAAGACCAGAATCCATAAAAAATGCCGTTATGGAGCGTTTCCCTGGAAAAGTGGGAGAGAATAATGCAAAGGCTATCCAGGCAGCCTATGACATGATGGAGGCGCAGCGATGAAACTTGTCATTAAAACAGTAGCCAAACCGGGGAGTACGAAGGTCAATAAGACGGGAGCGTGGCGTTCATTCATGCCTGTTTTTGACCACAAGCTGTGCAGCAAATGCGGCATCTGTGCAATGTACTGTCCGGAAGGAATAGTCTATAAACTTGAGAATGGCTATTTTGAGCCAGACTATGAATACTGCAAAGGATGCGGTATATGTGCGAATGAATGCCCGAAGAAAGCAATAGTAATGGTGCTGGAGGGAAAATGAGGAAGAGCATGGTCGTAGTGGAAGGTTCCTATGCAGTTGCACATGCAGTCAAGGTATGCAAGCCAAATGTGATATCAGCCTACCCCATAACCCCGCAGACGCATATCGTGGAGGACTTAGCACAGTTCGTGGCTGATGGCGAAATGAACTGCGAGTACATGAATGTGGAATCAGAGTTCTCCGCAATATCGGCACTGATAGGGGCAAGTGCTGCTGGGGCGAGAACGTATTCCTCGACAACGTCCCAGGGACTTGCGCTTATGCATGAAGCACTGTTCAATGCCTCAGGCATGAGGTTACCCATTGTTATGACCGTGGTGAACCGTGCGTTGAGTGCCCCAATCAATATATGGAACGACCAGCAGGACTCCATCTCGCAGCGTGATACTGGCTGGATTCAATTGTATGCAGAGGATGTGCAGGAGTCGTCGGACATGGTTCCGCAGCTTTATAAAATCTCAGAAGACCCAGAAGTTTTGCTGCCAGCCATGTCATGCATGGACGGGTTCATTCTTTCCCATGTCTATGAGCCTGTAATCCTGCTTGAGCAGAGCATAACCGATGAATTCCTGCCTCCCTATTCACCTGAAAACATACTTGACCCCAAGAACCCCATGTCCTTCGGTGCCTTTGCCGACCCGAGCACGTACACGGAGTTCCGCTACAAGCAGGAGAAAGCCATGGGTGCTGCTTTGAAGAAAATCGAGGACATTGCCAATGAATTCAGGGATGTGTATGGAAGATATTACGGCGGACTTATCGACGGGTATGCGCTTGATGATGCCGAGATTGTGATAATGGCAATGGGTTCTGTAATAGGTACGGTAAAGGACACTATTGACGTATTACGAAACGAAGGGGAAAGCGTGGGTCTTCTTAAAGTAAGAGCTTTCAGACCATTCCCTGCTGATGCCATTCGGGCTGTGCTGAAGAGCTCAAAAGTAGTTATAACACTGGATAAGAATATTTCCATAGGAAAGAATGAAGGTGCCCTTTGCACCGAGGTAAAGGCATGCCTTCATAACACTGATATCCAGGTTCCTGTTATCGGTTTCATGCTCGGGCATGGAGGGAGGGATATTCCAATGAATACGATCAAGAAAATAGTGAGCAAAGCAAAGCTTGTGGAGAAGGGAATTTTCGTTGAGAGCGAATTCGCAGACCTGCGGGAGGAGCTGTTATGAGTTTGCTCGCTCCTGGACATAGAGGATGCGCTGGATGCTGCGATGCCCTTGCCGGAAAGTTCGTGCTCGACGCAATAGGCGAGGATTGCATCGTTGTTTCCCCAACGGGCTGCCTTGAGGTGTTCACAACGCCTTATCCCGAATCAGCATGGGGCGTGCCGTGGATACATTCGCTGTTCGAGAATGCTGCTGCTGTTGCTTCAGGCGTGGATGCTGCGCTCAAGTCACTCGGGAAAAAGAACAATACAAAGATACTGGCAATAGGCGGCGACGGCGCTACGCTGGATATTGGCTTGCAGGCAATCTCAGGCGCTTTTGAGCGCAGGCATGATTTCACGTATATCTGCGTGGATAACGAGGCGTACATGAACACAGGCATACAGCGAAGCGGCGCTACGCCATTGTTCGCAAGCACCACCACAAGCCCTGCCGGCAAGATATCGTTCGGGAATCCGCAGCATAAGAAGAACATGCCGGAAATCATGGCGGCGCACGGCTCGCCTTATGTAGCTACTGCATCGGTGGCGTATGCGCCTGACCTGATGAAGAAGATAAAAAAAGCCTCTGAGACAAAGGGTCCCACGTATGTTCATGTGCATGCTCCCTGCTGCACTGGGTGGAAGTTTGAGAGTTCAAAGACGATTGAAGTCGGGAAACTCGCGGTCGAGACTGCGATGTGGCCTCTCTATGAGATGGAAAACGGGGCTGTTACGAACGTGAGGAAGCTTAAGAACAGGAAGCCTGTTGAGGAATATCTTAAAGTTCAAGGAAGATTCAAGCATCTCTTTACGATGGAAGGCGGGGCGGAGGAGATCAAGAAGATTCAGGCGATTGCGGACTGGAATGTGAAGCATTTCGGGCTGGAGTGAGACGAGAAACCAACCGCAGATAGTATTCAGTTAGTGAATAATTCACTTAGTGAATACAAATTTTATCCAAGATACGTTTTATTAGTTTCTGGTTTGAAAAACCACAGAGCGCACAGAGAAAAAAAACGATAAATCTCTGTGCTCTCTGTCCTCCGTGGTTGATTATTCTTACTTGGATTTTATCCTGAAGAAAATCGAAGGTTTGGGCGATTGCTGACTGGAATGTGAGGCACTTCGGGCGATAGAACGCACCGCTGACATCTTTTGTTTCATTCTCCACGAATAGCCGGCTGCACTCGCCGTTCACGACCGTATATCCTGCGGGCATGTAGAACAAAAAATAAAAGAGGGTTTTGCACCCTCTTATTTTGATATAGGGCAACTTTACCCAGGTCGTCTCTTATCCACGTATGCCCGCAATATGCGTGTGCGGAGTCGAGAAACCCTGGGTTTCGCTTTATCTCCTTTTTCTGCTGAACAGGTAAACCGCGTAAAGTGCGGCTGCGGAAAGCACAAGCTCAAATCCAGGAGCTTTCTCTGTTGGGGCTGGTGCTGGAGTTGTAGCGGCTGCTACCGGCACTGTTACCGCCACAGCGGGCGTCGCTGTGGGCACTACTACGCCTTTGAGCCCTGTTATGGCGAACTGTGAGAAGCTTTCGGTCTTTGCCTCGTAGTAGGTATATTTATCGTCTTTGTTCTTTTCCGCTGTTTCGATCTGCACCCATTTGCTGCCGTCCCACTTGGCCATCTTTACATCGCTGCCTGCAAGGTTATTGCTGTCAAGCCACGAGTTCTCGACCTTGAACCTGATCAAGCCTCCTGTTACACGCTGCGTTCCAATCCAGATGTCATCGTTCTGATTTACGATTCCCGGTGGGGGTGATGTTACAAGTTTTGATGTGCCTTTGAGAAGTTGTACTAGCAGGGTTATGGAGTATTCATTCTCGCTGTCTGTGACGACTATTTCATATATGCCGAACTCAGGCGTAGTGAATGTATATGTGACTGGGGTGTTGGCTCTCAGATCCCTGTCGTATCTTTCTGCCTTTGCTATGTTTTCAAGAGGTTCGGATGATGTTACGCCGCCGCCGCCAGTGCTTCCCCCGCTGCCGCCTCCGCCGCTCGGAGGGGCTGCGGACACCGTTCCTGCTATGGCGAAGGTCGAGAAATGGCTGAGGTTGGCATACACGAAGTTTGATGTTCGGTCAACACCTGCTGCATAGAGAATTGTGCCGTCCGCAAGCGTGGCATTGCATCCGCCGAGTTCGGCGCAGTCCAGCCTCACCCATTTGCCATTCGTGTATCTGCTTGCTCTCAGAGTGCTCTCAGGAACATTTGAGGGAATATCTGATTCATCGTAGTATGCTTTGAACTGTACCTGCGAGATGTTACTGAACCATGCAGGGTCGCTGACATTGATTTTGAAGTAGAGGTTGGGGATTGCCCCTGCAAATGCTGACGAAATGCTCGTAGCGTTTGACGGCGCCGATGCAGAGACGGTAACATTCAGGGTCACCGGGATAGTGGTGCTGTTGGTAACAACAACCCATTCATAGTCGCCAACTGGAGTTGAAATCAAGCCTGATGAGTTTGTTGTGTTGGCTTGTATGGAATCCAGAGGAACTGAGATGTTGAATGATGTTCCTCCAGCTACCAGCGGTAAGTAATCCCCGCCTGTTGTTATATTGCCAGAGGAATTGTACGGGATATTGGTATCGCCCAGACCATCCCCATCAGTATCTATGCCTGTGTAGTCTGACCAGAAATTTCCTCCAAGATAAGGTGTTCCTATAATGCTGGTTCCAAGAGTTTTTGTGGTGTTCCAGATGTTATTTCCATTGTCGTAAGCGTTGTTGGTGTTATTGAAGTAGTTGTCATAGATACTATTGTTACTGCCGGAGATCACCATGCCGTATTTGCCTGGATTGTTGTTCAAGCTTATCGTGTTCTCCGTAAAATTGTTGTTTTCTGAGGGTGCCCACACTTGGATTCCATCGCCCGTATTAGAGGATATGTTGTTGCTCTTGAAGATATTGGAACTGCTTGAGAATAGGACAATGCCAGCCTGGCCGCCGCAATTGTAAACGATATCATTATCTGTGAAGTTGTTACCATTGCTGGATTGGAGCCTTACGCCGTAGAATGGATTGTTGCTCACATAATTATTGGTAAATTTGTTGTTATTTGAGCTTTGGAGGAACAGTCCTGCGTAAGCCCACGGAGTTACTCCCTGATTGTTGTAGGAAATATTGTTGCTGGTCAAGTTGTTATTGCTGGATGAGTCGAGGTAGATTCCATAGTTGTTGTTCGAGCTTGCATTGTTGCTGGTTAAGTTATTGTTGCTGGAAGATTCGAGGTAGATTCCATAGTCGTTCGAGCTTGCATTGTTGCTGGTTAAGTTGTTGCTGCTGGAAGAGCCGAGGTAGATTCCTTCGTTGTTCGAGCTTGCGTTTACATTTTGTATCCTGGAGTTGGTTGTATTTCGGAAAAACACGCCGAAGCCGTTCTTCACAAACGTAATGTCTTTGATTGTGACATTATTGCACGAGATGCAGTAGAGCGTACCTGCACCTGTTGAACCATCATAAACTGTGTTTGCGTCGTTTTTTATGTAATAAATAGGCTTGCCGTCAACTGTATTGCTGAAGTCGATAGC
>CAYXIP010000075.1:0-8313 GCA_964465515.1 uncultured Candidatus Methanoperedens sp.
TTCTTGTGGGAAAACCTCTTGTTGTTTTTATAGCCGAAGAGGAGCGCAGGCTTTTCCATACGAAGCTTTCCCAGTTGCAGGAGAAGGAGAAGCTGAGCTGGGAAATGCAGATGGCGCCGCGCAACCGCGATGCCTTCTTTGCAGATATAACCGTTGCAGGTGTGAGAAACAAAGAGGGAAGGCTGGCAGCACTGCGCTGGCTTGTTAAAGATATAACGGAGCGCAAGAGGATAGAGGAGGCGCTGCGCGAGAGCGAGGAGCGCTTCCGGGTAGCGCAGGAATTATCACCGGATGGATTTTCGATTATGCGCCCGGTGCGTGACACTGATGGACACGTCGTCGATTTCACGTGGGTCTATACGAACAACACGGCGGCACGTTTCAAGGGCAAGACCGTGGAACAACTTGCCAACCACCGTCTGCTGGAACTATTTTCCGGCCATCATGACTCTCCCTTGATGGAGGCTTACCGGCATGTGGCAGAGACAGGAGAAACCCGTATCGCGGAAGCCCTTTATCAAGGGGACGACATTTTGGCGAATCACTGGTTCCGGGTCGCGGTTGTACCATTGGGCCAAGATATAGCTGTGCTGTCGCAGGACGTCACCGAGCACAAGCAGATAGAGGAAGCGCTGCGCGAGAGCGAGGAAAAATACCGCGGGCTCTTCTACAGCGCGGGCGATGCAATAATTACTATAGACCTTGAAGACAGGATAACCTCATGGAATAAAAGCGCAGAGAGAATATTCGGCTGGGAGGCTGAAGAAGTCATTGGGAAAAAGCTCCCTGATTTGACGGTTCCGGAGGATAAAATTGCTGAACGGGATAAAATTGTCAGCGATGCTTTAGCCGGCAGGAATATCACGGGCATCGAGACAACAAGGCTGCGCAGGGACGGCAGCAAAATAGACGTGAGCCTCACCTTCTCGCCGATAAGGAATGCAGGGGGGGAAATCATCGGGCTTTCGGGCATACTCAGGGACATCACCGGACGCAAGCGCACCGAGGATGCGCTGCGGGAGAGCGAGGAAAAATACCGAAACCTGTTCGACAGTGCAGGGGATGCAATCATAAATATCGACCTTGATACGAGGGTTACTTCATGGAATCGCAGTGCTGAGAGGATATTCGGGTGGGAAGCGAGCGAGGCGATAGGAAGAAAAGTCGATAAGCTCATAGTTCCCAAGGATAAACAGGCTGAATTCAAAAAGAACGTACGCGATATTATATCAGGCAAAATTATTACAGGCGTTTCGTTAGTTCGCCAGCGCAAGGATGGAAGCAGGGTTGACGTGGGTTTGACCATATCTCCGATAACAAACGCAGATGGAGAACTTATAGGCATATCAGGTATTTTCAGGGACATCACCGAAAGCAAGCGCGCTGAAAAAGAACGCCTGCACCTGATCGATGAGATTAAGAAAAGGCACGGACAGGCAGAAAATTTAGCCATGAACCTTAAGAAGGAGCGCGATACCCTCCAGATAATCATGGAAAATACAGGAACACAACTCGCCTACCTCGACTCGAATTTCAATTTCATAAGGATGAACTCGGCATTCGCAGATGGTTCAGGGCATAAGAAGGTGGAACTGATAGGTAAAAACCATTTCGAGCTTTTTCCCGACCCTGAAAACCAGGCAATATTCGAGAGGGTTAGAGATACAGGAGAAGCTGTGGAATGGAAAGCCATGCCCTTTGAGTTTCCAGACCAGCCCTGGAGAGGCACCACCTACTGGGACTGGACGCTTACGCCTGTAAAGGACGCAGGAGGCAGGGTGGACAGGCTTGTGCTCTCGCGCATGGAAACAACAGAACGCGTTTTAAGGGAGCAGGCAATCCAGAAGGCACTTACCTATGCAGAGAGTATAGTAGATACAGTACCCGAACCCCTGTTAATCCTCGACTCAAATCAGAGGGTGAAAACCGCAAACCATGCTTTTTATAAGATGTTCAAGGTCGCGATAGAAGAGACAAAAGACAGATTGCTCTACGACGTCGGGAACCGCCAGTGGGACATCCCCAAGCTTCGTGAATTGCTGGAGGAGGTTATACCCAAAAATTTCCATGTTCAGGATTTCGAGGTTGAACGTGAGTTTCCCAACATAGGAAGAAAGACCGTGCTTCTAAATGCCAGCAAGTTCCTGGATGGCGCGGATATGATCCTGCTCGCAATCGAGGATATTACGCAGTTCAAAAAGGCAGAAAAAATACGGCTTGAAAACGAGCGCCTGATAAGTGCAAACCAAGCAAGGTCAGAGTTCCTCTCCATCATGAGCCATGAGCTGCGCACGCCTCTGACTTCGGTCATAGGTTATTCGATACTCCTGCAGGAACAGGAGCTCGGGAAACTGAATAAAAAACAGGAGTTCTATGTGGACAGTGTTCTTGCAAACAGCAAGCATCTGCTTTCCCTCATCAACAGTCTCCTCGACCTTGCAAAAATGGAAGCCGGAAAGCTTGAACTTGTTGTCGAGAATGTATCTGTACCAGAAATCATTGGCGATAGCCTTAATCTTATAAAAGAAAAAGCCAGAATCCAGCATATAGTCCTGAAAAAAGATTTAGACCCTGCTCTTGATGTCATAGAAGCGGACAGGCAGAAATTCAAGCAGATACTTTTCAACCTGCTCAGCAATGCCCTTAAATTCAGCAAGGAAGAAGGAGGAATTATAAAAGTATCGGCAAAAAAGGAAAGCCGCATGGCGAAAATATCTGTCTCGGATACAGGCATTGGAATCAGGGAAGAGGATATACCAAGGCTTTTCAGGAAGTTCGAGCAGCTTGATTCTGGAATAACCAGAAAATACGGCGGAACGGGTTTAGGGCTTGCGATAACAAAGCAGCTCGTGGAACTGCACGGGGGCGAAATCGCGGTGGAGAGCAGATACGGTGAGGGCAGTACCTTCACATTTTTCCTGCCGATAGCTGCAAAACGGTAGTGCCTGCGATACTTTCATATCCAACTTCTGCGTTTATTGCAAAAATATGACAGAAAGGTCTATTGACATCGCACTCACGCGTGCAGAAGCAGGAGACGACATGGAAATGGTGTACGAGAACGTGTGCACCCTTTCTACTGAACCTGAGGTTTGTTTTAACTATGCTACTACAAAGGAACTGGAAAACTGGGGCTTCTCCGAGGGCTGTTTTAGCTGTTTACTGAAGGATAAGAAGGACATAATCATACAGGCTATTACGACATACGAGAATGGAGAAGGCGCAAACAGCGCTTACAGTGCAGATGCGAATTTTTTGAAGAAAAACGGATACGGCAAGCCTGTAAAAGCAAAAAGCATTGGTGAAAAATCTGTCTTACTCAAGAAAAAGCAGAGCGACGGGACTACATATAATCTGCTGTTCTTAAAAAACAATGTTTTTGCGGCCGTGAGCGCCAAATACAAGAAAGATAAAGCCGGGAATATCGAGCATATAACCGAACTTGCAGGTAAAATAGAAGAAAAAATCACACGAACATACCTGCTACTTCTTCCCGCTTCTCCTTGACTATCATCTTGTTGTACGCATCCTTAAAATCCTGCATCGTGACGGATTTACCTTTCCGCCTGATCACGAACATTCCTGCTTCCGTGACCATGGCTCTAAGCTCTGCCCCGCTCCACCCATCTGTCATGCCTGCAAGCTCTTCGAAATCCATGTTTTCCAGTTTCATGTTCCGCATGTGTATCCTGAGTATTTCCTTGCGTCCCTCCGCGTCGGGCATGGGTATTTCGATTATCCTGTCAAATCTTCCGGGTCGCAACAGCGCAGGGTCAAGAAGATCGATGCGGTTTGTAGCTGCTACGATTCTCACATCGCCCCGTGCATCAAACCCGTCGAGTTCTGCCAGCAGTTGTACCATCGTGCGGTTCACCTCAGAGGAACCAGTAGTGCCGTCGTAGGTTCGCCTGCTCCCTACGGCATCTATCTCGTCTATGAAAACTATGCTTGGGGCTTTTTCCCGCGCAATGTTGAACACATCCCTCACCAACCGCGCACCTTCTCCTATGTATTTTTGCACAAGCTCGCTCCCGCTCATCCTTATGAAAGTCGCCTTGGCTCTGTGCGCCACGGCTTTTGCTACGAGGGTCTTGCCATTGCCGGGAGGTCCGTAGAGCAATATGCCGTGGGGCGGCTCCACTCCCACTTCCGCAAACAGCTCGGGGTTTGTGAGCGGAAGTTCAAGCGTTTCTATAACTTCCTCGATCTGCTTTTGCAAGCCTCCTATCATGTTGTAATCAACATCGGGAGCTTCTATCAGCTCCATCACCCGCGCACGGACATCAACAGACCTTGACAATACTTTTACGATTGCAAGGTTTCCTGTGACAGCAACGCGTGCTCCAGCTTCAACCTCGGATGCAAGCTCATCGGGTATCTTTGTCACCACTTCCTGATTGCTTCCGTGCTGTCTTAATAGTGCCATATCATCAAGCACTTCTACAATACTGCAAATGAACAGAGGAGGTTTCTTTAACTGTTCTATCTGTTTCTGAAATTCCTGCACAGTCTGGACATATTTGTTATTCAGAACAGCGGCTTCAAGAAGCCTTGAGTGCATCTCTCTTACCTGGTTTTTGAGAGACTCAACTGTTTCCTGCAATTCCTTTATTTCCGCATCTGCGTCTTTTTTTATCGCGCCGCCAACAATCGGAGTCCTTGCTATTGCATCTGCCATATGTTATACTCGCCACTTATTCCATATAAACATTACATAGATTTATTATCTTCCAATAAAATTTACTCGCCCCATGAAACTCATCGCATTTGTAGGAATGCCCGCATCGGGAAAATCTGAGGCTGCAGCTATAGCAAGGAGCTTTAATATACCTGTCATCAACATGGGAGATGTTGTAAGAAAGGAAACTGCAAAACGCGGTCTTCCACCCACGGATGAAAACGTAGGAGGCACTGGAACAGCGCTTCGAAGGGAGGAGGGCATGGATGCTGTTGCAAAACGCTGCGTCCCATTTATCCCCAATTCCCCTGTGGTAGTGGTTGATGGGATACGGAACATAGAGGAGATAAATTACTTCAAAAAAACATTCGGGGGCGATTTTAAACTCATAGCGATTCATACGCCTTTTGATGAGCGTTTTCAGAGGGTGAAGAAGCGCTATCGTTCCGACGATATGGGAAGCATGGAGGAATTAAAAAGAAGGGACGAACGCGAGAAGGGCTGGGGGCTTCATTCAGCCATCGAGATGGCAGATGTGAAAATAGACAATACCGGTACTATCGAAGAATTTCGAAAACGAATTGAAAAGCTTTTGAAAGAAATATGAAGGTCAAGGTAGCCGTCTCTGCGCTGGTATATCCCACAGAGCTTGAGGAAAGAGTGAAAAAAGCTATCACAAACCTGTTTCGGATCGAACTTCATACCGAGGATTTCGGGATACCAAGGCTCCTTGGTGAAGGAGACATTGAAAGCCTCCGCCTCCTGCATCGCCGCTTGAGGGAAGAGCGGATTCTTGACACAGCACGCCATGTTTTAATGTCTGGTATTTCAGGGAATACTGCACAGTTCAGCCTGAACAAACAGGTTGCTTTCGTGGGAAAAGTGAATTTCTCTGTTGGTGAGGAAAGTCTTGGTTCGATCTACGTCGAGATAACTTCTGAGAGTAAGGAAGAACTCTTGAAAATCATAGACTGGCTTGCACCGAAAACAGTGGAAGGCAAGCCTGTTGGGGAGATTGAGCTTTGATGGGCTTTTCAGAATATTCGCTGCGAGGGATTATCTTGGTATTATCGGGCAGCCCGTGATTACCTATATTCTTGTAGTATCGTTATTGCAGGGAGCATTTTTTCTTTTTATGTTGGTAAAAAGTGACTCAGGTGGTTGATTCTATTACTATTTTTTTATCCTTGACAGCTAATTTTACCTCGCTGCCTTCTCTTAAGCCTATCAGGTTCGCAAGCTCTTTTGGTATTCGTATCGCAAGGCTGCCTCCTATCCTGAAAGCCTTTCTTGTGAATAGATTATAGAGGGCTTCATATCCCTTCTCATCTATCCACTCATCCTCGCATTTCGGGCAGACTTCGACGTTGGCGAATATACCTTTTTGAATCTCTCTTTTCTCTCTCTTCATAGGGGTTTCACATATTGGACAGGTACTCATTTACATTCCTCCACTGTTATTATCCAAAGGGCATTTTTTCTTATAGTGAATACGAATTTTATTTTACCATCTCCGATATCACTTTGCAGGATTCCAATATTCCCATCCTTCTCGACTGGTTTAATGATTTTAGCTGTTTTGATGTAGTGTTTGACCTCATCGAGACTTAGCTCGAAACGCTGTATAAGCATCAAGGCAGCATGTCTTTTGAAGTTTACAGGAAGCGAATGGATATTCTGCAAGGTTCATCACTGTATATACCAAGTATATTTTTGGGATATATAAGTATTTTCTCCGTGCCTCTGTGCCCTCCGTGGTTTAACATCCAAAGTTCCCTCCAAAATCATACAATATTTATATTCAAAGCCCAATTAGCACATGATGGAGACATTACTTGAGTTCGGGGCAAAGAAAATCAAGCCGACAGTCCGAAGACTTTTTGATATGAAAGATGTCATCTACGACCGTGAATGGCTCTCAAGTGCAGACAACATCGAACTGTATTATATGTACCGTGAGCTTTCGCTGAGTAAGAACGATGCACTTGCAATGAAAGAGCACGGTCTGCGCTACGACATCACCATCATCCCGCCGCGCATGCTCGGCTGCGAATTTGTGAAGACTGCAGGACATTACCATCCGGAAGTCACGGGAACCGATACCACTTTTCCCGAGATGTATGAAGTGCTGAGCGGTGAGGCGCAGTATCTCATGCAAAAACTTGAAGATGACAAAATAAAAGATGTAATACTTGTAAAAGCAGGCGAGGGAGATAAAGTGATTATTCCTCCCGGCTACGGTCACCTCACCATTAACGCCTCACGTAAAGTTTTAAAAATGGCAAACTGGGTAGCACGCGACTTTGAATCGATATACGCACCCATGAAGGAAAAAGGCGGGGGAGCTTATTTCTTTCTTGAGAAAGGGATTGTGAAAAATTCGCGGTATAGTGAGGTATCTGAAATAAGAAATATTGCGCCTTTTAATGTCAAGGAACTGGGGTTGCAAAAAGGAAAGGAAATGTATGGGCTTGTGAGGGATTTGCACAAACTTGAGTTTTTGACAAAACCGCAGGAGTATGCGTGGGTATTTGAAAAGATGCAGGAATAAACAGCAATACTTTTAAATGCCCTCGTTATTGTACATTCCATGATTCGGGTGTCAGACATTACAGTTTACCTCAAATGTCCAAGGATGTGTTATTTCGTGAAGAAGGGGCATAGTTTGGTTAACGATATAACTCTGGGCTACATCGAGCGCATAATGCTGAAAGAACTAGCTTTGACGTATGGCGATGCTCTCAATGCTCAGGATAAGCTTTCATTTCTTGGCAATTCTCTTGACAGGATTTCGGATGAGATTCGTATAATCTACCGCACTGAGATGTCAGGGATAGATGCCAGAACACTGGCAGATTCGGTGTCCAATGTACGTTCCTGTCTTGAAACCATCTGCTCAAACCTTGCTTCAAACGATTTTTACGCCAGTGAAGTTGTTGACGAGCCCCTGCTGCAGTCGGAAAAATTAGGATTATCAGGAAGCCCTGACAGGCTGATAAAAATAAACGGGGAACTTTTTCCGTCGATAATAAAAACAGGTAACATGCCCCAGAATGGCGTGTGGAGCAGCGACAGGCTTGCACTTACCGCATATTCAATACTTGTGGAAGAAAAATATAATTCATCGGTAGAAAAGGGGTTTGTAGAGTATGCGCACTGGGGAAAGGTGAGAGAGGTAACTATAAAAAGGCATGAACGCAGGAAGGTTCTGGCGATAAGGGACAGGATAAAAAAGATACATGAAGGCCTCATGCCTGAGAAACCAAAGGATGCGCCGTGCGAGCACTGCGGGTTCACGGATATTTGCGATGTGAAATCCACGCTTGCGAGCAGGTTTTTTTAAACCTCCACCTTTATCGAATTCCCCTCTATCTTGACCTTATATGTTTCTATATCATAGGTCTTAATCTTCTCAAGAAGTTGACCTGCATAATCGAAGAATCTCTTCACGGCTTCAGGGAATGGTTCGTCTCCAAAATCGCGGGGAACAGGACCGCTCAACGCCTCGCCGCTCCTTATGTCGAACTGCGAATAGTGCAATGGGCATGTCAGAATATAGCCTTCAAGGGTTCCCATTTCCAGAGGAGCATTCGTATGCCCGCATCGTCTGCTCACTGCGTATATTTTCCCATCAT
>CAYXIP010000076.1:0-8059 GCA_964465515.1 uncultured Candidatus Methanoperedens sp.
TGAATTCATCAGTTCTGCATGAATATCCGCAGCCCTGCGCGCAGCAATTTTATCAAACTCAAGTACATCTATGGACTTCAGTAAATTGCCCACTTCTAAAACACTTTTTTCTGGTTTTGCAGAGCGCCTGGCTCCATAGTAAAGCTCAAAAGCATTAACGGTAGTGGTCTTTGGATCATCAAAAGAATCTGCTATCTCTGAAGCACCTGCTTTGCCTCTGAGGAGATCTATTAAAAAATTCGTATCAAGCACAGTCATGATTCACAACTTTACATTATTTAATCTTGAAGTGCTGGAGTGCCTCACTTCAAGCACTGCCTTTTCAAATTGTTCATCATCTAATTTGCCTGCGAACTCGCTGAGACGTTTCTTTCGCATAGGTGCGGTGACACGCTTTATAAGGTCTGTAAAGCTTTCTTTCTCTTTTTTAAGCTCAGCCAGCGCTTCATAAGCCTCTTCCGAAATTGTTAATGTTTTATGTGCCATATTCTTAAGTGTATTTATGCGTGTATTTATAAGTTATTATTTCGTGATGTAGATTAAACAAAACCAATATGCTTTTAAATATGAAAGTTGATTGTCCCTGAACACAGGAGGAAATATATGTTTGGTATTGAATTTGTACCGGCTGACCCGGTTCTAAAACTTGCATACTACACAAAGCTTGCAGAGGAGAACGGGTTTGATAATGTATGGATAACAGACCATTACAACAACCGGGATGTGTACACCACCCTTGCGGTACTGGCATTGAACACAAACAGGATTAAACTGGGGACAGGGGTAACGAATCCCTACACAAGGAACATTGCAGTCACAGCCCAGAGCATCGGTGCAATCAACGAGATATCTGGAGGGCGTGCAGTCCTGGGCATAGGTCCCGGGGATAAAGCCACCTTCGATGCCATGGGAATAGAATGGGTTGAGCCCATGACCACCATCAGCGAGAGCATAACTGCGCTCAGGGCGTTCTTTACAGGGAAAAAAGTCTCGCAGGATGGGAAACGGGTAAAAATAGGCGGCGCAAAACTGGCTTTTAAAACTGGAAATATACCCATCTATATGGGAGCACAGGGTCCAAAGATGCTTGAACTCGCAGGAAAGATAGCTGACGGTGTGCTCATAAACGCATCCCATCCCAAGGACTTTGAGTTTGCGATAAAACAAATAGCATCCGGAGCCAGAGCGGCAGGGCGCGATCCTAAAAGCGTGGACGTCGGAGCATACGCATGCTTCTCCATCCACAAGGATGCTGAGAAGGCTAAAGGCGCAGCCAAGGTAGTTGTTGCGTTCATTGTTGCAGGCTCGCCAGATACTGTTCTGCAGAGGCACGGAATCGAGGTAAGCGCAAAGAAAACAATCGGTGACGCTATCGCTAAAGGTGACTTCGCAGGGCTTAACAACCTTGTCACAGACAAAATGATAGATGCATTCTCGATATGCGGTTCACCCGCTGACTGCAAGGCAAAGGTCGAGGCATTGAAGAAGATCGGCGTAACGCAGATTGTTGCAGGCTCGCCTATTGGCCCTGATAAGGAAACATCAATAAAGTTAATCGGAAAGGAGATAATCGGAGGAAAATAGGTGGCTGCAGAATCCATCGCCCCATTGACAATTTCGAAGGGCATTCCAAAAACCGACCAGCACAATGTACTCATAAGGCTGGGTGATATGTATGCCCCCAATGCAGGATTACCTAAAATCGCCGATGTAGGCGGATATAACTACTGCTCCTCCTGCGGCACATGCGAAGCTGTTTGCCCCGTCAATGCGCCTGTGGTGCGAAGAGAACCTGTCGATGTCTCTCTTGAAAAACGCAATTACAGGAAAATGGAGCTGAAAACAGAGGTACTTTTCCAGGGCGCCGATCCATTCAAGGTGGATATAAACCCGTGCGTGCAGTGCTATGCATGTGAACGGGTGTGCCCCATACTCGATGGCTTCCCCGGGGATGAATTCGGCAACATAAAAGCTATGAAAGCCGGGAAGAGCAAAGCGCTTCGCGGGCAGGACGGTGCGGTTGTTTCGCAGATATTGAAATCCCTGCTCGAACAGGGGGAAATAGACTGCGCACTCGGGGTTGTAAGGAATGATAAATGGGAAACACAGGTGGTGATGTTCACAAGCCCTGAGGATGTTGCCAGGGCAGCAGGCACAAAATACACCTACCAGCCTGTGGTTGCCAGCATGCGGGATATACACCGCGCATACGTAGACACATTCCAGCAAGGATTAAAAAAATATAAGAAGGTAGCACTTGTTGGAGTGCCTTGCCAGGTACACGGGGCTCATCTTTTCAGGGAGAATTTCAACAGGATAGAATTGATAATCGGTCTAATCTGCATGGAAAGCTTCTCTGAAGAGATCATGTTCTCCAAGGTTATCCCGAAAGTAATGGGCGTGGACATAAGGGACGCTGTAAAGATGAACTTCCATAAAGGAAAATTCATCGTTGACACCACAAAAGAAACAAAGGAAGTGCCTATAAAGGACGTGGCTCCAATGGCGCGCAAAGGATGCGGCTTCTGCTGCGACTATACTTCTTATTACGCCGACATATCGGTTGGCTCGGTTGGCTCTGATGACGGCTGGAGCACCATATTCGTAAGGACACAGACTGGCGAGGAATACCTAAATAAGGTCAGGGACATCGAGTACTCGGACAAGCCCATAAACATGGAGATTGTCAAAAAGCTCGCCGACCAGAAGCACAGGCATAATAAATGGGACTGGCGTGCCTTCATGAAAGAAATCTGGAGCCGCGACTCTCCGATGAGACCCTGGGGCGCTGAGAGGCTCGCAAAGATTCCGCCCCTGCCGCCTGAACCAGCAGAGAAAGAAGAGAAGGCAGGAAAGGAAAAAACGAAAAAAGCGGAAAAAGCCAAGGCTGTGCAGCCTGAAGAGTAATATGCGACGGGGACTTTATCTTGGAAGGTTTCAGCCCTATCACCTCGGGCATCACCAGGTTTTAAAACAGATTGCAAAGGAAGTGGATGAAATCATCATCGGCATAGGAAGCGCCCAGAAAAGTCATGAAATAGAGAACCCGTTCACAGCAGGCGAACGCGTGCTCATGGTCTCGAGTGCGCTTTCTGAATTCGGTATAAAGTATTACGTGATTCCTATCGAGGATATACAGAGAAACTCGCTGTGGGTATCGCATGTGAAGTCCATGGTTCCGCCGTTTGAGATAGCCTACACCAATAATCCATTGGTGATTGAGCTGCTAAGCGAGGCGGGCATCAAGGTCAAGCAGTCGCCGCTTTTTAAAAGGAATAACTATTCTGGCACAGAAATAAGAAGGAGGATGCTCAAAGGCGAGAAATGGGAGCACTTCGTCACTGAGAAAGTTGTTGAAATCATAAAAGAAATCGATGGCGTAAAAAGGCTGAAAACTGTGGCGAAGTCAGACCAGTACTGATTCTAATCGTCATTTTTGCAAGGCATACGAAAAAAATCTCAATTCGCGGTCTTTTTCCTTTTTCTCCCTTTTTTCACAGGCATCTCCTTGATTTCATGAAGCTCATCTTCAAGTTTAAGTTGGGTTATTTCTGCACCAATACGTTTTTCGGGCGACGTAATATCTGTATATTCTCCAATTTTTACAAGCGTCTCTGCCGCTCTCTTTCTAACCTCCGTGTCCCCACTTTTCAGAGCCGCAATCAGAGGTTTGACAACAGCGTCTCCGATTCTCACAAGAGCCATAGCTGCTTCCTCCCGGACATGCTCGTTTCCATCCTTCAATGCCTGAATGAGAGGTTCTATTCCCCTTTTATCCCCTATCTTTCCAAGGGCTTCTATCGCTCTCCACCTGACGTACTCGCTTTCATCTTCCAATGAATTAATAAGCGACGCAATCGCCCTTATCCCCTATTTCTCCCAGAGCTTCTACTGCTTCCTTTCGAACTTCCCAGTTTCCATCCTTTAAAGCCTGATTAAGAGCTTCTACAACACTTTTATCTCCTATCCTTCTAAGAGCTTCTACAGCTTTCTTTCGGTACTTATCTTTTTTATGGTTCAATACATCCTTCAATGCCTTAACATCCCTTCTTGTTTCCATTTTTTCTATATCAGGCTTGAAAAAAATCAAGTATTCCCATCTTACATCTACCACCAAATATCCGTTTTATTCTTCGCTTCCAGCAGCATGGTGCCACCTATCAAAATGCTGTTTTTTATGAATCCAATATCTCTCCTCAATCACATTGGTATATATATTTCTGTTGCTTTAGAATTTTGAACCCACCTCTTCCAGCGCAAGCGCCTCACTGAGAGTGAATTTTCCCACATAGAGCGCAGCCCCGACCACAACCCCGCATGCGCCTGTTTTCTTGACTGCTTCGATATCCGAAAGCGTGGTGATTCCGCCTGAAGCTATCACAGGTATATTGAGCGCCTGCACCAGTTCTTCTGTCGGCTGTGGGTTTACCCCTGACAAAAGCCCTTCGGTATTGATATCGGTAAAAAGGATGCTCCCTGCTCCGAGTTCCTCAAACTTCCTTCCAAGCTCGACAGCAGTGAAAGCTGACTGTTTCGCCCAGCCGTGTGTTGTAACCCTGCCATCCTTTGAATCAAGCGCTACCATGATATGCTCGCTTCCAAATTTCTTGACAAGCCCTTCCACGAAGGAGGGATTGTTCACAGCAGCAGTACCTATGATTACCCTGTCCACGCCAAGAGCAAGAAGCTGTGATGCATCTTCTTCTGACCTTATCCCCCCGCCAACCTGCGTTTCAACATCGAATTCCGATACGATCGATTCGATTATTGAACCGTTCAAACGTTTTCCCTCGATAGCGCCGTCGAGGTCAATGAGGTGAAGTACGCTTGCGCCTTCGCTTACCCAGCGTACTGCAATCACAAGCGGGTCGAGCGAGATGCGCTCAGTGCCCGGGATTCCCTGCACAAGGGAGACGCATTTTCTATCCTTCAGGTCGATGGCAGGGATTATCTTGAACATAATGGCTCTTTGGCGGTAACATAGATAATGGTTTCTTTGATTGGAAAAATCGACATATTTATTACATGAGATGCTGTGCTTAGGCGAGGAGAATCGAAATGAAGGAACAAGTGGAAGTACGGACATTAAAGGAAGGAAAGTATGTATTAATCGATGAGGAACCCTGTATCATTAAAAGTATTTCTCATGCAAAAACTGGAAAACACGGCTCTGCGAAAGCAAGAATAGATGCCATCGGCATATTCGACGGCTCCAAGCGCTCGATAGTCGCGCCTGTGACCGATAAGATATATGTCCCGCTTGTGGAAAGGAAGAACGGGCAGGTATTAGCGATCGCAGGCGACGTAGTTCAGGTGATGGATCTGGCGGATTATTCAACGCTGGAACTTAAGATACCGGAAGAGCTAAAAGGGAGAATCGAGGCAGGGAAAGAGGTCTCCTATCTCATTTCGATGGGAAAAATAAAGATCGACATGCGCGTATAATGCTTTTTGCAGATGCGAACGCTGTCTATAATTCACATGCAGGCTGCTGCTGCGTGATGCAGTGTATAGCTCCGAATCCGTACACTAAATCCGTGCAATCAATTCCAGTCACTTTCCTATCCGGAAATGCCTTTTGAATAATCGAAAGTGCACGTTTATCGTTTTCCTGCCCGAAAACAGGAACAAGAACAACCTTATTTCCGATATAAAAGTTGGCATAGCTTGCAGGAAGCCTGTTTTCAATTCCGACAAAGCCGGGCATGGGCAGTTTGATTATATTTAAGGGATTTCCGTTCTGATCCTCTGAGTTGCACAGTATCTCGTAATTCTCTTTAAGCACCGGATAGTTCTCATCAGTTTCGTCCTCTTCATAAGCGCATAAAATCGTTCTTGGAGAAACAAATCTTGCAACATCATCCACATGCCCGTCCGTGTCATCTCCTGCAATCCCTTTTTTAAGCCAGATGATATTGCTCACTCCAAGATAATCCTTTAACGACTGCTCGATTTCCTCTCTGCTTAAGTCCGGGTTTCTGTTCTTATTCAAAAGGCATTGCTCCGTGGTTAAGAGAGTCCCTTTCCCGTTCACATCGATTGAACCTCCTTCCAGTATCATTTGTGGTTCGAAATAAGGCAAATGCATTTGCCTATTTATTATAGACGGGATTATAGTATCCTTCATAAGGCTATCATATTTCCCTCCCCACGCATTAAAAACCCAGTGCAGCATCGCAAGTTTTCTTTTTGTCCTGTCAAGAACGAATATTGGGCCAAAATCCCTGAACCAGACATCTGCATAATCGAAAACTGTAAAATGTATTTTTTTAAGGTCAATGCTCTTTTCATCGAGCAATCCCGCCACTTTCCCTTTCATTGTGTTATCTCTTACGAAAAGATTGACATTCTCGCTCTCATGAATCAAGCTTATGATTTCCACATATACTTCTTCTACTTTTTCTATTTCAGGAAATGTTGTCTTGTCATGCGGCCATGCAAGCCATACACAAGAGTGTTTTTCCCATTCGGCAGGCATGGTATATTCGTATTCCCTACGCATCAGGAGACCTCATTTTAAAAGCAGTCCGTACGTATCAGGGCGCCTGTTTCGCAGGAAACCCCACTCTTCCCGGATTTCCCTGTTCCTGCTCAAATCCAGTTCCACAACCAGTATTTCCTCTTTTTCCCTGCCCGCTTTTTTCAGCACTTTTCCGAAAGAATCGCAAACGAACGAGCTTCCCCAGAAATTCAACTCTCCTTCCACACCCACTCTGTTAACTGAAGCAACATGAACTCCGTTGGCTATTGCATGGGCGCGCTGTATGGTTTCCCATGCGTCTTCCCAGTTATCAAGAGGCTGAGTACCTTTAATCAAGCCAATAGCGGTAGGATAGAATAAAATATCAGCGCCCCTTAGAACAGCAACCCTTGCTGCCTCGGGAAACCACTGGTCATAGCAGATGAGCACAGAAAAGGAGGCGAAGCGTGTTTTATATACTCTGTAACCTGCGTCCCCGTCTTTGAAATAATTTTTTTCATAAAACAACGGGTCATGAGGCACGTGGATTTTGCGGTAGGTGTCCATCAGTTTCCCATCGGCATCGATTACCACTGCCGAATTATAATAATCCCTGCCCGATTTTTCAAATATGGGCACTATAATCACTATGCTTAGCTCTTTCGCCAATGCTGAGAATAATTCGGTTGATTTTCCTGGGACGGTTTCAGCAAGCTTGGCAACATCCTTTTTTTCTTCCTGTGGAAAATACTTTGTCCGGTACAGCTCCTGGAGGCAGACAATCCGTGCGCCTTTTTTTGCGGCTTTTTTTACCATGCCTGCTGTTCTATCCATATTGGCTTGGATATCGTCCGAAGCAGTCGTCTGGATAAGCCCTATGATTACCGTATTTTTCAGCATCATATCCATCCCAACTCACGTATGAGGTAAAAAGACTTCTTATGGGATAGCGCGGATTTGAACCGCGGTCTAAGCGTCCCAAACGCTCAAGGATGGACCAGGCTACCCTACTATCCCTTCAGGCGGCACAATAATAGCGTGTGAAGATAAAATCTTTTCTCTGGTTACGCAGTATTAAACTATATATCCCAAAAAAACAACGATAGAATACTATGGAAGAAATAATCGTAGATGATACTTATAAGATTCATTTTTCCAAGAAATTAATAGATTTATTCAAAATCAAGCCTAAAGGACCGCTTTGACATAGATGTTAAGGAAAATGAAATCATACTCAAAAAAGTAAAAAGAAAAAAAGATCCACTAATTGAGTTGCTCGAATCTCCTGCTTATGCTGATCCTGCCAAAATAAGGCAATTGAATTTAAAAGCCATCGAGGAAGAGCTTTGGACAACATGAAAAAGATATTAGTCGATTCTAATATTTTCATTTTTGCCAACATAAAAGATTTCACGGATAATACAGGAGATTTTGAAAAAATATTGATTCTGGAGATTATTCCTCTAAGATTGTAGTTATTCAAATTCACTGATGCCAAAAGTTGAGGGTACCGTTTTTTGAAGCGTGCTCCAACGAACCCCAAGCAGTGCGCTGCGTTATCCATCGTTCTCCGCTTCATCGCTCCGGCGCGCCGTCCCT
>CAYXIP010000077.1:0-7989 GCA_964465515.1 uncultured Candidatus Methanoperedens sp.
ACAACCCGATTGTGCTTTTCCACGAGGTCTTCACCCTGCTTTTCTGCGTCGCCTATCTGCCTTTCGGAAAGCTCTTTCACATGTTCGTGACCCCGCTTGTAATAATGATCAACAAAGGTGGCTATGTGGAGGTAAACGCATAGGTGCGATGAATAGTTAGTAACATAACGAACAATATTTATAGTCTAAATAACATGGAGATAAACATGGCAAAAAATAAACCTGCAATTTCGCTTCAAAATTTAACGCCCACGCAATTGATGGAGTACGATGCGTGCACACGCTGCGGTGAATGCGTCAAATACTGCCCAACGTATGCCGCAAGAAATAAGGACCAGGCTATCGAGCCAAGGGATAAGATCGTTCGCTGGAGGGAATTCGTAACCAAGAGCTATGGCTGGAAAGCAAAACTATTTGGACCTGCTGCAATCCCGCCTGAGGAGATCAAGAAATTCACGGATGACCTGTACAACTGTACCACCTGCGGCATGTGCGGCACTGTGTGCTGTGCAGGCATTGACACTATCGAGCTCTGGGAAGCCACCCGCGCAAACCTTGTAAAGCATGGAACGGGTCCATACGGCAAACAGAGCCTTTTCCCCAAGCTCATAGGTGAACAGCACAACCCGTATCTGAAGCAGCAAAAGGACCGCCTTGCCTGGGTGACGCCTGATATAAAGATAGCAGAAAAATCCGATATCGCCTATTTCATAGGCTGCACAGCCGGGTACAACCAGCAGGTGCTCTGCGTCAATACAGCAAGGATACTGAACAAACTCAATGTTCCTTTCATGGTTCTTGGAGAGGATGAATGGTGCTGCTCCTCCGCACTCATAAGGACAGGACAGCAGCATCTCGGCGATGTTCCGAAACTATCAGCCCTGCATAATATCGAGGCGCTACAGGCACGCGGCGCAAAAAGAGTAGTATTCGCATGCGCAGGGTGCTTCAGGGCTGCAAAGATTGACTGGCCACGCTCCTATGGAAAACCACTGCCTTTCGAGGCAATCCACATGTCCCAGTTCCTTGCAGAGCAGCTTGATGCTGGAAAGGTAAAATGGGAAAAGAGCTTTGACAAAACAGTTACCTATCACGACCCATGCCACCTTGGAAGACACGTGGGTGTGTTCGAGGAGCCAAGAAAGGTCTTAATGAGCATGCCTGGCGTCAAGCTTGTGGAAATGGAGAGGAACCGCCATGAGCAGAGATGCTGCGGTGCTGGCGGAGGCGTGAAAGCAGGCATTCCTGACCTCGCGCTCACAGTTGCCAAAGACCGAATGAACGATGCCAAGGCAACTGGCGCGGAAGTGGTGATAAGCGCATGTCCCTTCTGCAGGCGCAACCTTCTTGACGGCAGGGATGAACTCAAGCTGGAGATGAGAATGGACGACCTCGTGGTTCTCACCGCTTACCTGATGGGCTTACCTACTGAAATAAAACCCCCTGCACCTGGTTCTCCGAAAGAGATAATAAGCGACCTCTTCAGGACGCAGACCATACCCCCAAAGCCGCCTGAGCCGCCGAAAGAGGCTCCGAAGGAAGCTCCAAAGAAGTAGGCATCTGCCTACATTCAACTTTTCTTTCAGTAAAATTAAATAGCAGCGAATGCTATATTCATTGAGGTGAGTGCAATGTTTGTTGAGAGAATAATTTCCGAAGGTCTTTCCCATTTTTCCTATATCGCAGGAGATGAAGATGAGGCGTTCGTCATCGACCCGAGAAGGGACATAGATGCGTATATAAAAATCGCCGAAACCAATTGCTGCGCGATAAAATTTGTTTTCGAGACGCATCGCAATGAGGACTATCTTATCGGCTCGCTTCGGCTTGAGAAAGAGACGGGCTGCCGGATAATCCACAGCAACCGCCTGGATTTTGGCTATGGTGAGCCTGCTTCCGAAGGAGAAATGTTCGATATCGGCGGCATGAAGTTGAAGATTCTTGAGACTCCTGGACATTCGCCAGAAAGCCTGAGTTTTGTCTTTTTTTCTTCCGGGGAGCCCTGGTGTGTGTTTACAGGAGATACGCTTTTTTATGGCAATGTCGGGCGGGCGGATCTTCTGGGAAAGGAGAAAATTGTTGAAAACGCATCTCTTATGTTCGATTCCCTCCAAAAGCTCCTCACCCTGAACGATGGAGTCATTGTATACCCTGCACATGGTTCTGGCTCGGCATGTGGCGGAGACATATCGGATATACCAGCAAGCACGATTGGGTTTGAACGGGTTTCCAATCCTCTTCTGCGGGTGAACCGAGAGGAATTCATCGAAAGGAAAAAGAACGAAATAATTCCTCTGCCCCCTTATTTTGTACGGATGGCAGAGCAGAACCAGAAAGGTCCAAATGCATTTGTGCATAAGAAAATTAAGCCTATGAGTGCCATGGAGTTCGAGGAGGCGATGCCTGAATGTACAGTTGTGGATACGCGCTCTCCACTTGGTTTTGCAGGCGGGCATTTGAAGGATTCGTACAATATCTGGCTTCATGGCATGGCAACATTCCCGGGCTGGATTCTTGATTATGAAAAGGATATTCTGCTCGTGACCGAGAGGCAGGAGGACGTTGAGATTGCGGGGCTTTATCTTGCCAGGATTGGTTTTGATAGGATAAGGGGTTATCTCTGTGATGGCATTCTGGGCTGGTACAGCATAGGTTTGCCGCTTGAGAAAAGCGGAGTATTGACAGCGGGAGAGCTTCGCGAAAAATCAAAAGAGGAGGATATGTTCGTGCTGGATGTGCGCGACAGGGAAGAGTATGAGGAGGGGCATATTCCAGGCTCGGTGAACATCTATGTCGGAGAGCTTGAGGAAAGGGTTAGCGAGGTTCCAACCGACCATCCAGTGGTCGCAGTATGCGGTTTGGGAAACCGTGCAGGTCTTGGTGCGAGCATCCTGAAGCGGCGGGGTTTTGAAAGAGTGTATAACCTAATCGGGGGAACGGCTGCGTGGAAAGCAAAGGGATATCCGACAGAGCGAGAGAATAGCTGAATGATGATAAAAACCAATGAAAACCGTACCGTTACATTTTTAATAATACAAGATATCCTGTATCTGATTGGATGAGGTTGTAAGGAGCTAAGTTTATTGATAGATAATGAGGCTGCTGGCAAGATAAGACAGGATATTGAAAAACTGATAAAGAGTTACAACGACATCAAAAAATCCAAAAATGAAAAAGAGATAGAAGCCATCAGCGAAGCCAATGTGCGTGCTGATTTTATTGATAGCCTGTTTGAGATACTGGGCTGGGATATCAGGAATCCAGACGAATACGACAGGGAGCATTTCATTCGCGGCGCGGGTTTTGCAGATATTGCCCTGAAGCTCGATAAAAAACCCGTTATCTTCATTGAAGCAAAGCGTTTTGGAGCAATTCCACACAGCAAGGACGTAAAGGGCGACTGGACGCTTGAGGAGCGCCAGTCAATTCTTTATGCAGCAGGCAAGCACTGTAAATGGGCAATTCTTACCAATTTTGAGAAATTCAGGGTATTTAATGCCCTTACAGGTTTGACGACTCTTAATTTTGAATCTGTGTTCGATTACAAGGACAGGATTGGCGATCTTCTGTATCTTACGAAGGATGCGGTTGAATCCGGGAGGATTGAAAAACTCGGCGCGCGGGAGGAGAAGCCTGATGTTGATCTGGAATTTCTTGACCTGCTTAACAGATGGCGCATCGAGCTTGCTAACGATATCTATGTAAATAATTTCTTAAATGAAGGCAAACCTCCAGATTTGAGCAAGCTGTTTCCTGACTATAAAAAGCATGAGAACGATCCGAGATACGCAAAATTTTTAGAATCCAGAAGAGAGATTTTAAGAAAGCGCCTTGACTTTTCCGTACTTAAAGATGAGAAGGGAAATTTCGATATTGAGAGGCTTAAAAGTGCCGTACAGCGTATCCTTGACAGGCTGATCATTGTCAGATGGGCTGAAGACCACCTGCTTCTTGACGATCCCAACGTACTCGATGGAAAACTGCGATTGTATAAGGCTACGTCCCGCTATAATCCGCTCTATGAGGCTCTTTTTTCTGACGGTGCGCTTTTCGACAGGTTCAACGAGATTCATAACGGCGAGATTTTCAGGAGGGGCTTGTATTATGACCGCATTACAGTGAGCGATGAGGTGCTGAAGCGCATAATCGAGGAAATGACCTCATACTCGTTCAGGAAGTTTGATTTCGATGTTCTGGGCAATACATACGAAACATATCTTGGGAATATGCTTTACTTGAAGGAGGATAATACCTTTGACCTCAAGCCGAGCCAGGAGACACGAAAGGAGAGCGGGATTTATTATACGCCTCCGTACGTTGTGGACTACATCGTGAAGAACACGCTCGGCGCGCTGTTGAAGGATAAAACGCCGCAAGAAGTGGAGCGCATAAAGGTGCTTGACCCTGCATGCGGTTCTGGCTCGTTCCTGATTAAAGCATACGACTGCTTTGCGAATTATTACGAGGAGAAAAACCGCGAGATTAAGAAGCGCATAGACGAGCATGTCAGAAAGGGCATGCTTTTTGAAACCTCTGAGAGCAAGCATGAGGGATACGAAGCCAGCATCCTGATGAATAACCTGCACGGTGTTGACCTTGATGCCCAGGCTGCTGAGATTGCTGCTGTTAACCTGATGCTCAAGGCGCTGAAGCCGGATGAGATGCTGCCTCCGATTCTTGGAGAGACCATCAAAGTGGGGAATTCGCTCATCAGCGCGAGCGAGGAGGAACTTAAGAAGTATTTCGGCGAGGAGTGGCGGGCAAAGAAGCCCTTCAACTGGGAGGAAGAGTTCGCTGATGTGTTTGATGCGGCGCTGGCTGAGAAGGAGAGAGGGTTTGATGTAGTAATAGGGAATCCGCCGTATTTTAAAATGGAAGGTCGGATAGACGAACAAAACTATTTCGAGGCTTTTAATTCTGAAATTTATAGGGGAAAAAATGATGTCTATTATTATTTTATTGTTAAGGGGCTTAATTTATTAAATAATAATGGGGTTCTTGGATATATAGTTGAAAGATATTTTTTTGAAGCCACCTACGCTGATAAATTGAGAAAATTCATCACAGAAAATGCATCAATTGAAAAAATCATTGATTTTGGAGATGTACAGATATTTCCTGATGCTGGGAACCATACATGCATAATCCTGCTTAGAAAAGGAAAATCAGAAAACAACTCGATTAAAGTAGTAAAAGTAAAAAAAGGAATGGCTTCTGATGAAGCAACTACAATTAAGGCTAATGAAAAATTGATGCAACACGTACTGAAGCATATCGCTGAATTAAATTACGAAGATGAATATATCAAAATTTTTAATTTAAATCAAAACAGTTTAGGAACTGAACAATGGATTTTGGCTTCAGAATCTGGTCTCGGATTATTAGACAAAATTGAGCACAATACATGGAAATTAATTGAGTTGTGTGAAATAGAACAGGGACAAAAAAGCGGGTTAAATGGAGTATTTGCAGTTACTGATAAAGAAATAAATCAATACAGATTGGAAAAGGAATTACTTAAAAAGTTGATAAAAAACAGCGACATTAGACGCTATCAATTAAATTGGCAGGGAAATTATCTGATATATACGTCAGACACTACCGACATAGAAAACTACCCAAATATCAAACATTATTTTGAATCGTTTAAAGATAAGCTGCTCAAACGGGCTGAAGTCGATGAGAACAAATATGCATGGTTCAGATTGCAGAGACCCCGAAGGCAGGAATTGTTCGATGTGCCAGAAAAGATTATAGTTCCTTATAGGGCACCGGAAAATAGATTCGCATACGACCCTTATCAGTGCTACAATGACGGTGGTGATATAAGAGTCATTGTTCCTAAAAAGGAAATCTCTGTGCAATTGAAGTACATACTTGGAATATTAAATTCTAAAACTATCAACTACTATTACAAATTCATCGGCAGACCAAAAGGGGATGTTTATGAGTATTTCGTAGAACCTCTATCAAGAGTTCCAATTCGTAAGATAGACTTCTCCAATCCTTCTGAAAAATCCGACCACGACGACCTCGTCGCTCTGGTTGACCGCATGCTCACCCTCAACAAGCAACTCAACGAAATCAGCGCCGACTTCCAGCACTACCTCAACCTGCGCCCGCACAGCACGGCTCCACTTCGCAGTTTCATGGAGGCGCTGCCAGCCAAGGATAAAGAAGTACTGAAACATCATACTGGAAAGTCTGTGAGCACAATCGAGGCGGAAAAGTTCGAGGCATTTGATGTAGTTGAGGAAGGCGAATGGCTTGTTTTCATGGTAAGTTACACCTACACGAGCGGCAAAGGCAAGCCTTTAAGCTCATCCAATGTGCGCGCCCTGCGCCTTCGCATACCCGATATCAGCATGCGTAAATTCATATTCTACAGCCTCAAAGACACGGCGCGGGGGAAATTAGGAAGCGGCAATATCCTTGAGCAGTTGCTGAAGCTCAAAATACCGCGCCTCGTCACCAATGGCGAGGACAACAGGCGCGCCATCGAAGAACTCATGGCGCCGTTCCTTGTCGAGGTGGCGAAGAAGGAGGCGCTGGAGCGGGAAATAAAAGAGACCGATGAAACAATCGATAAAAAGGTGTATGCGCTTTATGGTTTGTCTGATGAAGAGATAAGAATAATCGAAGAAAGCAGCAAGAAATAAAAAGAGGCGTGAATGTCGTATCTGCGTTAATCTGCGTTCATCTGCGGTTAAAATAGTCGGAAGGAATAGCATTGAATCTCACAGAACTTCTCTCAAATCACAAAGCAATCTTCAGGCAAAGATTCACCGAGGCGCTGGCAAAGAAGAAATCGCTAACGATAGAGCAGGTTAAGGCTGAATATAAAGATTTTATCGAGCAGTACACCGATGAGAAATACAAACCCGTGCAGCATCTCGTTGAAAGGATAAACGAGATCAAAATACCGGTTTTTCTCGATATCAGGCGCGACAGGATGCGTGAGGATAAATGCAAGATATGCGAAGCCAATGAACCGAATATTCAGGCGATTGAGAAAAAATACAAGGGAAAGATTGAGATTTTCGAAGTTCTGGAGGATAGACCTGAAGGCGGTCTTTACAATATAATCTTCCACAAAGAGGCGGAAGAAAAAAAGCTTCCACTGACTGCGGTAATAAATAATGGCGAGCTGTTGAAATTCTGGGCTGGCAAGACCGTGGAGGCAAGCGTATACGAGATGTATATCAATAAATGCCTTGCATAAGCTTAATATAACAACAGGATTAAACATGAATAATCATCACGGAGGTGAAAAACATGTGCAGTGTCGGCGGCGAAACGTATGATTTTGACATTAAAGAATTGGATGCGGATGCAAAATATTACAAGTGCGCGGATTGCGGGAACGAATTCAAGGGTTTTGGACACAAACTGAAATGCCCTGCCTGCCATTCGGCAAGAGTAAGCCTGTGTGCTGAAGCAGAATGATTCCGCTCAATAATAATGAGATGCTTCTCCTGCATGGAAAACAGGGCACGCTGGGCATTGTAAAGGCAGGGGAGGACGGGCATTTTTTCTTGGAGACAGAAAAGGAGGAGATACTTCTTGCGCTGGAGCAGGACGACCTTCTTGTGGCCTCAGGTTTCGGGACTGATAGGAAGACCATAAACGGCTTGAAGTGTGTGCTTTATATGATCCGCGAAGTGGGTTCGCCCTTCATCGTTTTGCCGAAAAAACATCCTGCGTCAAAGCGCCTCAAGATTGTGGTCTCTGCCGGAGACAGGACAAGAATAAGCTGCAGCATAATTCCCGGCACACACCCGGAGCAGGACATACTGTGCGGCAGCGATGAGTTCGACGGCATTGAGATAAAAGGTGTGAAAGGAGGTGTGGAGTTCAGCGACCAAAGAGGCGGGAGGATTGAGCGGATTCCCTTTGAGATTTAGAACTACGACATCAGTGTTTATCCGCGTTCATCTGCGGTTAATTTCGCGCCCACGAAAGCACGCTTGCCTTTAAGACCCCGTATTA
>CAYXIP010000078.1:0-7973 GCA_964465515.1 uncultured Candidatus Methanoperedens sp.
GGGCGCCGATTGGCAAGTTGTACACCGCATCCATTATCTTCTCCTTATCCGCCCCCACCAGCACATTCCACCCTCCTTCCATCGTCTCCACCCACTCAGTATTCTCCCGCAGCGTGATACACGGCACTCCCAGCATGTAAGCCTCTTTCTGCATCCCGCCTGAATCGGTCAAGATTTTCCTGGCTCCTGACATCAGTTTTAACATACCCAGATATCCCAGAGGTTCGATCAACCTTATATTCACAGGGATATCCAACCCATATTCCCGCAAGTATTTCTTTGTTCTTGGATGAATTGGAAATACAACACTTTCACCAATTTCGCCAAGCGCTTCGATGATATTGCTCATGTTCTCCCTGCTATCAGTATTACTCGGCCTGTGCACGGTTATCACCAGATACTTCCCTTTCTCAAGGACCAACTCCTCAATAATCTTCGACTTTTTATCAGCCACCTCAAGGTTATGTTCCATTGCATCCACCATCACATCTCCTACCAGATGCACACCTGCTGAAATGCCTTCATTCGCCAGATTATCCACCGCAGTCTGTGTAGGGCAAAACAACAGGTCAGAAACATGATCAGTCAGCACCCTGTTAATCTCCTCAGGCATGCTCCTGTCAAAGCTGCGCAAGCCCGCTTCCACATGCGCAACCTTTATCTGGAGCTTTGATGCTGCCAGCGCGCCCGCAAGCGTGGAGTTGGTATCGCCGTACACGAGCACAATATCAGGCTCCTCTTTCAAAAGCACCTTTTCGATCTCAATAAGCATCTTTCCAGTCTGCTCGCCATGTGCGCCTGAGCCGATACCCAGATTATAATCAGGCTTCGGGATATTTAACTCCTCAAAGAATATATCCGATAATTCATGGTCGTAGTGCTGCCCTGTATGCACCAGTATCTCCTCATGCTCCTTTCGCAATTCTCGTGACAGCGGCGCACATTTGATGAATTGGGGGCGGGCGCCAACGATTGAGATGATTTTCATGCTTTGTTGTAAGATATGATGCGGGATATATAAATAGGGTGCTTCTGGACATGCGGGGATTTTTGGGTTTGTGGCTGCATCGGTTCTCGCAGAGCGCTACGACTGTGGAAAATTGTGATGCAACTACGCTTTCGCGAGCTCACGATCCAATAGAGCATTGATAATTTGCTCAACTGTCATGTGCTCTGCTTTGGCTTTTTTCTTTGCAAGTTTATATATTCGGTCATTTACTTGCACCAAAAATGTGCGTTTCTTAATGTCAAATTCTATTTCTACTTCTTCCATTTCATCCAGGTAATCAGCAGCAGAATGTGTATCCCAAAACTCGCCTGCTTCTTCAGCAGTGGTGAAATGTTCTGGTATTGTTTCCTTTCTTTTATTCGTGTACATATTTTTTCCTTTCTTTATTATCCATATCACGTGCACTTATAGGTAGCACCTCGTTATTCTTTTTCAAGATATAGAATACAGAAAGATACCGTCCGGCGCTGGTCTTTCCAAGTGCCAGATAAACGTTTTCACCTTCTACATTACCTTTTGCCATACGATAAACTTTCTTCTTACCATGCAGAATTTCCTCTACCTCCGCTATGGTCACATGGTGTTTATTTTCTATTTTCTCAATAAAAGTTTCTTTCCAGATAATTCTATTTATTTTTATCATAATCCACCATGCTATTTAGGCTTTATTACTACAGGAGGATACATATAGCTATGAGTTGCCTTGGTTTCTATCGGCGCGCCCGACTGTTGACTATTTTAGGCATAGTTCATCCTTGCTCTCCTGCGCCCTCCAGCTATATTTTTCATGCCCCCATTTCGCTTGACAGCGGCGCGCACTTGATGAACTGGGGGCGGGCGCCCACGATTGAAACGATTTTCATTATTCCATCGCCAGTTTAAAGCAATCAAATACTATATCAGCATCCTTCGGCTCTATGAACCTCAAACCCAATTCTTGAATTTCCTTTTCAGTAAACAGCTCATCGTAAGCATAAACATTCAGACCCTTTTTCGTCAGCATCCTCACAAGAGCCAGATTCATGCTGTTAATCAGCTCCTTAACCCCTTCTCTATAAGTTATTCCCTTGACGCAAATTTTTACATCTTTAAGTGCCTTATCAACTTTCAAGCATTCCAGAATAATCCTCTCAGCCCAGTAATTTATCATCTGGTCGTTTATCTCTCTTGAAGCTCTCAACAAATTACTGTAATCATACTTTGCCCTTCTCTCCATCTCCTTGATCAAAAACCATGGATAATATGGAATGCAGTGCCCGCCAACCCCTGTAGACGGCATGTGAATGTTGCAGAACTGGTGATTCGCATATTCTCTTGCTTCATAAAAGTCAATACCAAGTTCGTCGGCAATCTTAAAAAGCTCATTTGCCAGGGCGATGTTCACATCCCTGTAACAGCCCTCTATGACCTTGATAAACTCCGCAGTCCTTGCAGATGAAACTAAATTCAGATTTGGAATGAACTTCTTATAGACTGTATATGCCATGTTCCCGCTTTTCCCATCAACACCTCCTATTACCTTTGGAAACTCCCTTAACCTTGAAATACTAAAACCCGTCATAATTCTCTCAGGGGAATATGCCAGATAAAACTCACCAAATTTTAAACCGCTTTCCTCCTCCAGCCATCTTTTAACAATTGTTTCAGTAGTCCGTGGAGGTACTGTCGTCTCTAAAACAACACAATCACCATTTTTCAAAACCTTACCAACATTTCTGAACGCCTTCTCTAAAATGCTGAAATCAGGAGCATGATTTTCATCAATAAATAATGGGACGATTACAATAAAGACCTTGCACTCTTCTGCATCCTCATACTTCGCTGTCGCAATTAAGTTTTTCCCACCATGTTTTGCTATCAATGCATCCAACCCCTGCTCATCAGGAATCGGATTCACGCCACTGTTAATGAGATCACATTTTCCTTCATCAATATCAACACCAGTAACTTCAAATCCGCTATCTGCTGCCACACTTGCAATTGGCAATCCGGCTTTTCCAAGACCAATCACAGCTATCCTATTCATTGTTCATCCACTCTTTCTTGATTTCAACCATTTTTCCGCATTCACATTTATAAACAACCTTTTCTTCTTCGTCTCCGACGATCTTATTCAATCTCTTTCCGCAGTAGCAAACAAAACCTTTTAATCGTGCAGGGTTTCCAAATACCAGACCGAATGGAGAAACATGCTTTGTAACCACACTGCCTGCCCCAATCATGGCGTATTCTCCAACCGTAACTCCGCAAATAATGGTTGCGCTGGCTCCGATACTCGAACCTTTTTTAACAATTGTAGGAATAATTCGTTCCTCTGCCCAGATAAATGCCCGCGGATACAGATCATTTGTGAAAACCACAGAAGGACCAATGAAAACATCATCCTCTATTTCAACACCCCTGTATATTGATGAGAAGTTCTGGATTTTAACATTATCTCCGATCTTGACCTCAGTATCGATATATACGCTTTTTCCGATATTGCAGTTCTTTCCAATAACCGCACGCTCCCTTACATGGGCGAAATGCCATATTTTCGACCCTTCCCCGATGGCGCTGCTTTCCACAATCGCGGTTGGATGTTTAAAATAGTTCATTCAAAGCCCTTTTTAATTTCTTCGCAAATTCTTAGATTGTTGAAAGCTTGTTCAGGTGTAATTGGAAACTCTGTATTATTTTTTACACATTCCACAAATGTTCTCAGTTCAACCTTCAATGGCTCTATCTTATTAACCAGGACCTTCTCAATAATGTTCTCTTGGGTATATCTATCGTTCTCAATACCATATTTTCCTGGTTTTCTGTAGGTGTAAACCTCCTGAGCCATGAAGTCCCCCTCTATCGTCAATTCATCATCTTCAATATATATCGTCCTTATTTTTTTAGATGCCTTTCTGCTCGCAGACAGCGAGACCACAGAGCCATCAAATGCCACAAGAGCTTTGCATACATCGCTATTTCCAGCACTGTATATCTTATAATCCTTCACAGCAAACAGGACATTAAACACGATATCTATATCATGTATCATCAGGTCTTCAATAACAGAACTATCAGTTATTCTCGACGACGCCGGATTATGTCTTCTCATTTCAATATAAAAAGGATTTTCAACTATTTTTTCGATCTCTTTTACAATGGGATTAAACCGCTCAATGTGTCCCACACCAACAACCAGATCCTTATTTTTTAACAAACTTACGAGTTCTTCCCCCTCTTCAACCGACAGTGCGATTGGTTTTTCTATCAGGCAGTTGACATTTTCTTCGATTGCTTTTTTTGCAGTGTCTATGTGGTATTTTGTTGGAACACAGATACTCGCGGCATCAACGTTATCCAACAACTCTTGCATAGAGTCTGAGACAACAACATCCAAGTCCTTTATCGAACTCGCGCTGCTTTTATTCGCATCAAAAACATAAATTTCTTCAACACCTTTAAGCTCGGAATAAACCCTTACATGGTTTTTGCCCATCGTTCCGGTTCCAATGACTCCAACTTTCATTTTATTTCCTCATAATTATTTATAGTATCGACGATATATTTTAAATCTTCTTCTGTCAGCGAGGGATTAACCGGCAGACTCAAAACACGGTTTGATATTTCCTCAGCAACCGGACAGCCAACATTTTCATCTGTGTAACCCAATTCCTTATAAAGGGGTTGTCTATGAATCGGTACGGGATAATGGACAGCGCATCCGATGCCATTGCTGGTTAGATATTCCATAAACTTTTCTCGGTTCATTAAATTTCCATCGATTGTAACTGCATACTGATGATATACATGTTTGACCTTGTTTTCCTTGTACGGCGTGATGACCCCATCTGCTTTAATATGCTTATTCAGGTACTCTGCATTTTGTATTCTCTTTTTGTTAAACCCATCTAATTTTTTAAGCTGAACAATGCCTATCGCCGCCTCTATATCGGTCATTCTGTAATTATAACCCAGTATTGTATGCAAATATTTCGAACTTTGCCCGTGGTTTCTAAGTAACCTGCACAATTCCGTTATGTCATTATCATCTGTTGTTATAATTCCTCCTTCTCCTGTGGTAATGTTTTTTGTTGGATAAAATGAAAAACATCCAGTACCAAAACTACCAACCTTCTTACCGTGATATTCCGCACCATGTGCCTGTGCACAATCTTCAACCAACTGTAATTTATGATCTTCGCAAATATCCTTTATAGCCCCAACATCGAAAGGATGCCCAAACAGGTGAACTCCAATTATTGCTTTTGTTTTTTCCGTTATTCTATTTAAGACGTCATCCGGGTTTATATTAAAAGTTTTCCTATTCACGTCAGCAAAAACTGGTCTGGCTTTTTGGTATAGGATAGAATTTGCAGTGGCTATGAAAGTGAAAGGCGTAGTAATTACTTCATCTCCCTCTTTAATCCCCAGGGCATTGAGTGCCAGATATAAAGCAATTGTGCCATTACTAACGGCTACTGCATTTTTAACACCAATATAGTTAGAAAATGTATTCTCAAATTCACCAACTTTTTTGCCCTGCGCAAGCATTCCCGAGTTTAACACTTCTTCGACAGCTTTTAGTTCTTCATTTGCGGTAATTGGTCTTGTTATCGGAATGTATTTTTCCATTGTAATCTCTTCAAATTTTAATAAACTTTTCAGACATCCCTTGGTGAAACCACCTTATCGTTTCCTTCAACCCCTTTTCCAGCGAATACGCGGGTTCGTATCCGAACGAGTTTGCTTTTGAAATATCAGCCAAGCTGTGCCTGATATCCCCTTCTCTCAGCTCTTCGTGCCGAGGCTCCACATTTTTGCCAAGAAGATGTATTATCATGCGAGCCAGTTCGGATATGGTTATACTGGTACCGCCCCCTATATTAAAGACGCCTGTTTCTCCGCTCTCTGCCGCCAACATATTTGCTCTCACCACATCCTTAACAGAAACAAAGTCCCGTGTCTGGAGACCGTCTCCGTATATTACTGGAGGTTTGCCGTCCAGTACATTGCTTATAAACTTTGGTATGACAGCCGCATATTCAGAATCAGGGTTCTGCCGTTGCCCATAGACGTTAAAATATCGAAGCGAGACAGTTGGAAGATTATATACTTCGTTGAACACGGCGCAGTAGTACTCGCCTGCAAGCTTGGCTACAGCGTAGGGAGATTTCGGGTTAAGCATCGCAGTTTCAAAAATAGGCGTGATTGCTGCATCGCCGTAGACGGCACAGGAAGATGCGTAGACCACCTTCTTAATGTGGTTGTCCCTTGCAGCAATCAACACATTCAAAGTCCCGTTTATATTGATATTATTGCATGAGACAGGGTCTTTTATGCTTTCTGGAACACTTGGTAAAGCAGCCTGATGGAATACATAGTCGGTGTCCTTGAAGCTTTTCTGAAGCAAATCTAAATCGGTAATGCTTCCCTGGATGAAACTGACGTTATCCTTTTTAATCAGGTCTTTTATATTCTCTATCCTGCCCGTGGACAGGTCGTCAAGAATTACAACCTCGTTTTGCTCTGCCAGTTCCTCAGCCAGGTTGCTCCCTATAAAGCCTGCGCCGCCGGTTACCAGCACCCTTTGGTTTTTCATTTATTATTCTTTGTGTTATGTAGATATTTAAAGACTGCTGAATTTTTACAATGTGTAGTCCCGAAACCTTTGACTTTAAATACTTATCTTCTCGGCATGGGAAGAAAGAATAAAGTCGTAAAATTAACAGACAGGAAAATCAACTACATAATTCGGGCAAAAACCAGAGATGAAATGACAACGAACATCGCCCGTGATATGAAAATAAGCGAATCAACGGTCAAGAGGGTCTGGATGTAGGGAAGTTCGGCAGACCAAGGGAAGAGATTGATGGATAATCCGAGCAATCACAGTTTAACTGCGGTTCATCTTGATTGGCATACAAGCAAAGTAAATGGAAAAGAGGTATGCATCGTCATTGATGACAGTTCAAGATATATTCTCTCAGCAGGAGAATTTGACAATGCGACGGCTGAAAACAGTATCAATCTAATGCAGGAAGTTCTAAACAATTACGGCTGGATTCGCAATATAGAGCAGGCAATAACCGATAGAGGGAGCCAATTTTATGGAAACACAAAAGACAAAAATAATGAAAGCGAAAGCCAGTTCGAAGAGTTCCTCAAAAAGAATGGCATAAAGCACATTAAAGCACGCGTCAAACATCCGCAGACAAACGGTAAAGTGGAAAAATGGTATGACCTTTACGAAAAATTGGGGTCAAAGTTTCCACACTTGCTGATTTTGTGAAATGGTACAACACTGTTAGATTCCACGAAAGCCTCGATACGAAGTTCTTTCTTCAAACACCACAGGATGCTTTCTGGTCGGCTTCCGAAGTGCTGCTTGCTGAATGTTTTTCTAAAACGTATGGAAGGATAAAATGTTTGAACTGAAATTTAAACCGAAACGAAAGCCTTATAAAGTCAAAACTTTCAGGACTCTACAGCAACGAAGACATTCGCCTGCAGCGAGGAAAGCGAGCTTGTAATCGTGAATAAAATGAACGCAAGCCCAAAGACATTATATTCCGGCAGGATCCCGAACGCAGGGGCAAAGGCATTTAACCCGGATAAAAACATCAGCGAAAGTGAAAGCGCTGCAATAACAGTTATTGTAAAACAGGAATTAATCATCCCTCCTTTGTCTTTCTCTTCAGGTAAATAGCGGATACGTGCTATATCGAGCCCAAATATAGAAAGCATACCGATAAATCCAGCCGCAGAAAACATAGCAGAGCCAAGACCAACATCCTCTGCTGAGTAGAAGCGGGCAGCAATAATCCAGAAGAAAAATCCCGCGCTTGCGTTAAGTATGGTGTTCGCCATCAGAAAATAAGCATTCGCAAAGAGCGGGTCGTTGAGATGCGCCCTCAGTTCTCTCGATTTCTTGGGATGGCGATGTTCATACGTATCTGAATTCATCGTGGATTATATAAAAATCCAT
>CAYXIP010000079.1:0-7931 GCA_964465515.1 uncultured Candidatus Methanoperedens sp.
AGTCGGGGTCGCCTACCAATTCGCTCAATACCCTGGGAACAATCTGCCATGACAAACCATACCTGTCTTTAAGCCAACCGCATTGCTGTGCCCTTTCATCGCCGCCCTCAACGGCGGTCCGGTATTCAGATTCAACGAAGCCATTTCGTTTGTGGTGCTTTGTAAAAATTCGCGGCCTCTTCGGCCTGGTTATCGAACCACAGGAACGGTGTTATTTTTTGCATATAGTTTCCTTTTCTATTTCGATTTCGGTCGACCAGCCATTTGCTGGGATGGTTGCAGCATGCTCGCACGATTGCCTTCCGTGTCGATGAACGAGACGTACTTTCCCACACCAGGTATCTCCATCGGCTCGCCGAGCACCTTGCCGCCTGCCTGCGTAACTTTCTTCATGGATTCCTTGATGTCATCCACAGCGATGACGAGGGATGGATACTGAGCAGGCATATCTTCATTTTTCTCCATAAAGCCACCGTTGATGGCACCAGGCATTTTCGGACGGCCCGTTTTCTCGTCGATTTCGGTTGTCGTAACCAGAACATATTCTCCCATTTCGGGCCCAAGTATCTCTGTCTTCCAGCCAAACACTTTTGTATAAAACTTCGCCATACGGTTTTTATCTTCCGCCGGCATTTCAAAGTGAACCACAGGATCCATTTTGCTCATACTATTTTTTCCTCCCTATTATTTTCTCTTTATGGGATGATTCTGTGTCATAAAAAGTTATTACTTTTTAGGATATCAGATTCTCCCCAATTAATAAGTTATGTGTTCGATAATATAAGGATTTTTTGCAGTTTGACAGGAACCTATTTGTTACAGTAGAGGGATTTAGCCGTGGTGAGGAAATGACAAGATATAAATGCACGGTCTGCGGCTATATATACGACCCTGATGGCGGGGACCCCCCGAGAGCTGCTCCGGGAACTGCTTTTGAAAATTTGCCCGATGACTGGGTCTGCCCAGTGTGCGGCGCGCCCAAGGATATGTTTGAGAAGATATAGCTTATACTTCTCTCCTCAATCTTTCATATTCTTTTCTAGAAATTTTAACCTGTTTCAGGATTTCCTTTAAAAGCCCGATGCTTAGTTCTTCATTCCCATGCAGAACAACCACTGTTTTTCTTCCGTCTGGATGAATGTACCTTGCATGACTTCCTACTTGATGCACTTTCTGGAAGCCAAGTCTTTCCAGAATCTTGCTCATTTTCCTTCCAGAAATTGGAAGGAGCCTCGTCATGCCTTGACCTCTAACTGCTGTACTCCGATGAATTTCAACGGCAGAATCTCTTCTTCATCTGCTTCAAGGCATACCTGTATTGCCTCTTTTATGCGCTCCATCGCCTGCTCTACTGTTTTACCCTGCGTATAGCAGCCGACAATGTCAGGTACCTTAGCCACATAAATACCATCTTCGTCCTGCTCTATAAGCACAGTGAAGTTCAGAACTTTATTTTCCGTTTCAATCATGATATATTATTCGTTCGTGATGTTATTTAAACCTGTTTTTTATTCGGAAGAACACAATCTCAAGTACAATCATATTTAAGCTCTGGATATATCCATAGTGCTTTATCCAGAACCCTTAACGAGGTATCGTTTCCAATAGGTTCAATCTTCAGATTTGAAACTAATTCACGGCAAAGTTCATAGTATCTATCCCAACCGTCATCTGAATAAACGTTTTTAAGCCGTTCACCACATCCATTATCTTTCAAGGCAGAGATTGCTCTCCATCTATAATTGGACATTGCCCTCCGCTAAAGAAATACACTAAAGTTGATGCCACAGGATAAGAAATCCCGCCATACGAGATACCGCCATTTTTTCTCGTATAACTCATGTTATTCCTTGAAAAATTTCTAATATTTTTGACAGTATTTTTCGTGTCATCCTTTGAGCGTTTTACTATTTCAAATAGGTCTTTCCATTTACTTGGGCCGATATCCAGAGATTTATAATAATGCTTGGTTCGCAATGCCCCTTTCCAATATAGAATCCCTTGATTCATAAGTAACAAATTTTTAAAGGTTTCCCAAGTATTTATCGCACCGATACCTATACTGTTCATGATTTCGTTTTCGTATTTGTTCTCGTTTCCATTTTTCTGGTTGTATTTGCAATACCATTTGATAATATCAGATCTGTTCATCCCATACCACCTCAACAGCCTTATTTGCCGTACTTATTATTAAAAATATCCGTTTGAGAAATCATTTGCCTTTCATCTCAAATACAACCACCCCTCGCTTCCGTATTTCCTCTCAGCAAGCTCCCTGGCTCGCGCAATCTCATCCTCACTCCATCTTCCAAACTCAAAATCCTTCCCTTCCGTAAAAGCCGCAACAAGAGCCTGATAAACCTCCCTCTTATCCATATCGCAATGTCTCGAAACGCAGGTAACCCTCTCCTCCGCGCTTTTTATCATCTTGTCGGAAATCTTCTCCCTGCTCACGTTGAGCACACTGAACATTGTAGCAAGGTCAAGATCGTAAAGCAGCGTGCCGTGCTGCAACAACACGCCGCCTCGCCTTGTCTGCGCGCTGCCTGAGATTTTCTTTCCGCCTGCAAGGATATCGTTTATGGGTCGAAACTCTGCCTCGATGCCAAGACTTTCAAGGGCTTTAACCATCCAGCCGCATACCAGCCTGTAGGACTCGATAATGTTTTTGGGGAACTTATTGAGAGGCGCAATCACGCCGTATGTGATTTCCTGGTCGTGATAAACTGCACCTCCCCCAGTCCATCGCCTGACCACATCTATGCCTGAATTTTTACATTCATCGAGATTGACCTCATCCCTTATGCTCTGGAAGCAGCCGATAGAGACTGCGCGCGGTTTGTAGCAATAGAACCTTATGGTGGGCGGGGATGTCCCGTTCCTAACTCCTTCCCATGCAGCCTCCTCGATAGCCATGTTTGCATAAGCATCGCACGCTTCCATCCCTATCACACGCCACTTCATTTCAACGCCTCCTTTATGACAAGGGCAAGGGATTCCGGGCTTATGCCTATCATCTGGGCGCCTTGGGCGTCCATTGTCTTCTGGATTTTGGAGGCAATCGCTTCCATGCCTGCATCTTTTTCCGCACCGAGCATGCTTTTTTCTATTTTCTCCAGAATGTCCTCAGGATGCAGGAAAAAATCTCCTGTGATCTTGATTTTCATGATTGCATTATCGTATTCCAACTCCACTTTTACAAGCTTACCTTCCTTTACTTTATGTCTGGCATGAGAAATCATATTGAACCATCTTTATCCCAAAAGACTTTATATCTTGGCTTATGAGGTTAATTCATGGATGCTGCCTCTCTCAGATGCAGGATAGAGCGCCTTATCCGGATATATTCTTCAGTCCTTGCAAAAGATATACTTAATTACGGATTTTCATGCATGCGCTGCGGATGGTGCTGCCGGGAGATTTTTCTGGGATTGTTCTTGTCTGTGATGGAAATGAAATGTCATTGCGCCGAATCGGGCAATCCTTATATTTACCCATCGCATGAGGGGACGTAAATGACCACCACCTGTTCAGCCCCGGGCAAAATCTACCTCTTCGGCGAGCATGCGGTGGTATATGGAGAACCAGCCATTGCATGTGCTGTGGAGCTTCGAACCCGCGTCAGCGCCAAAAAAGCAGATGCTATAACCATATCATCTGGAATTGGAAACACTGGGCTTGATTTTGATGTGCACCCTTATGTTTCATCAGCAATTAAAAAAATGGGTTCACCAAATGTCTCGATAGAAATAACCTCAGACATTCCGGTTGGCTCAGGACTCGGCTCCTCTGCTGCAGTCACCATCGCCACACTCGCTGCCATCAATATCGAATTCGAACTTGGCTATGAAAACGAAGAACTTGCAAGAATGGGGCATGAGATAGAAAAGGAAGTGCAGGGTGCAGCAAGCCCGACAGACACCTTTGTATCCACGTTCGGAGGCGCGGTAGAGATACCCTCGCGAAAACGGCTGGAGCTATTGGATTGCGGCATCGTAATAGGCAACACCAATAAAGGCGCATCGCCAAAAAAGACAGCAAAACTCGTACAGCAGGTTGCAAGACTGAAGGAGCAATATCCTGATGCAATAAACCCGATAATCAAAACAATCGGTTCATTTGCCAAGCAGGGCGAAGCCCTTGTTTCGGAGAAAAATTACATCGCTCTTGGTAAACTCATGAACGTGAACCACGGACTGCTCGATGCCCTCGGTGTGTGCACAATGGAATTATCCGCCCTCGTCTATGCAGCAAGAAACGCAGGTGCATACGGCGCAAAGCTCACAGGCGCAGGGGGGGGCGGCTGCATGGTGGCGCTGACGGATTCACCCCCTGATGTTGCATCTGCGATAGAAAAAGCAGGGGGGCATGCAATAATTACCAGTTTTACCTCTCTGGGGGTGATGCCCGAATGACTGTTATCTTAAAGATTGGCGGAAGCGTGCTCACGGAAAAAAATTCGGAAGAACTTGCAAGATTGGACGATATTGAAAGGATAGCAAATGAGATTGCCTCATTTAAATCCGAATCCGATTCAGACATAATTCTTATCCACGGTGCGGGTTCGTTCGGTCATCCTCAGGCAATGAAATACAGGCTCAACGAAGAATTCAATGCCGAAGGAGCATATCTCACACATGTTTCGGTGAAAAAATTAAATTCAATAGTGCTTGAATCATTAAATAATGCAGGCATACCTTCCCTTCCAGTCCATCCCTTAAATTCCTGCCTGCTTGAGAACGGAAAAATAGTTTATTTTCAGCTTGAGCAGATTAAGCTCATGTTAGATCGAGGCATAATGCCTGTCCTTCACGGCGATGTGGTCATGGACAGGGTTAAAGGAGTTTCAGTGCTTTCAGGCGACAGTATAATGCCCTATCTTGCGCCATTGCTGAAAGCATCAAGAATAGGCGCGGGCAGCAATGTCGATGGAGTGCTAAATGAAAATGGCGATGTCATAAAAAAAATCACGCCACTCAGCTTTATAAATATGAAAAAACACATCAAGGGCTCAGCTTCCACGGACGTCACTGGCGGAATGCTCGGCAAGGTATCCGAGTTGCTGGAAGTCGCAAACAAAGGAATAAGTTCACGCATCTTCAATGCATCGAGGAAAGGTATGGTATCAGGATTTTTAAAAGGCGAGGAGATAGGAACATTAATAACAGACAAATGAGTTTGATGAACCCGTCTAAAAAGGACAGTATAATAATGGGTTCATCAAATAGAGGTACTGAATGACCACATCGGACAGGAAGATTGAACATTTATTGTTATGCGTTGAGAAGGACGTTGAAGCGCATAGAACGCATCTCGGGCTTCGAGCCAGCGGTTTTGATGATATCGAGCTTGTGCACAACTGTTTGCCTGAGATTAACAAGAAAGCCCTTGATTTAGAGGTTGAGTTCCTGGGTAAGAAACTGAGTGCCCCTTTCCTCATCGCCTCGATGACGGGCGGACATCCCGACACAAAGGCTGTTAATGCTACGCTTGCAGGTGCGGCAGAAGAATTGGGAATAGGCATAGGCGTTGGAAGCCAGAGAGCGGCAATCGAAGACCCGAGCATGGAAGACTCGTTCAGGGTGGTCAGGGAAAAAGCCCCAAATGCGTTCATATACGGAAACGTAGGCGTGGCCCAGCTCAATGAGTTCGGGATTGAAGGACTTGAGCGAGCTGTGGAGATGATAGAGGCTGATGCCATGGCTATTCATCTGAATTTCCTTCAGGAAGCCATACAGCCTGAGGGAAATATTGATGCAACCGGAAGCCTCGATGCTATTAAGAAAATCTGCAAAGAACTTTCAGTACCTGTAATTGTAAAAGAAACTGGCGCGGGCATCGCACATTCGCAGGCAGTGGCTATACGCGAAGCAGGCGCTGCTGCTATCGATGTCGGAGGTCTGGGAGGAACGAGCTGGGCGGGCGTTGAAACCTATCGAGCGCAGAAGCGCGGCGATTTGTTATCCGAACATCTCGGGAAGCAATTCTGGAACTGGGGGATACCCACCGCAGTGAGCATCGTGGAATCCTCGATTTCAATTCCAGTAGTTGCAACGGGAGGCGTACGCTCAGGCATTGATGCGGCAAAATCTATTGCACTCGGTGCATCCCTCTGCGGCATCGCACTGCCTCTTGTCGCTCCTGCTTTGAAAGGGCAGAAGGATGTGGTGGATAAACTAACCATGATTATTGAAGAGCTAAGGGTAGCAATGTTCTTATGTGGATGCAGGACAATTGATGAACTCGGCAATGCCCCTGCGGTTATTACGGGAAAAACGAGGGAGTTTCTGGAACAGAGGGGATTTGAAACAGCCAAATTTTCGAGAAAAAAGATAAAACCTCGTATTTAAATACGGGGTATTATAGGGTGAATTAAAATGACAGAAATAGGAATTATTGCAGTCGGCGGCTACAATGAAATGGGCAGGAACATGACTGGAATAAGGATTGATAATGATATTATAGTACTGGATATGGGACTGCAGCTGGACAGGGTGCAGATACATGAGGATGTGGAAATCGACAAAATGCATTCGATGGATCTCATAAAGATAGGTGCCATTCCTGATGATACAGTCATGAAAGAAGTGAGCGGAAGTGTTAAAGCGATAGTATGCACGCACGGTCACCTCGACCATATCGGAGCAATATCGAAGCTTGCGCACAGGTACAAAGCACCTATAATTGCAACTCCTTATACAGCAGAACTGGTGAGGCATGAGATTTCTGAGGAAAAGAAATTCAAGGTAACAAATGAGGTAATTCCCCTGAGGCTCGGTGGAATATATAACCTCACGCCTGATATACAGATTGAATTCATAAGGATACAGCACAGCATAGTGGATTCGGCTTTTGCTGCTATCCACACAAAGGATGGGATAATCCTGTATGCCAGCGACTTCAAATTAGACAGGACGCCAACGCTCGGCGAACCCCCGGACTTCCAGAGGCTCAGAAAACTTGGAAAAGAAGGTGTTAGAGCCATGATTACCGAAAGTACGAATTCCGGGCTCTCAGGTAAGACGCCATCGGAGCAGATAGCAAAAGACCTCGTGCGTGACGTTTTACTTGGAACAGAGGAGACAGATTCGGGTGTCCTGATTACCACCTTCTCATCCCATGTGGCGCGTATAAACGCTATAATCGAGGCTGCGGAACAGATGAACAGGATTCCTGTGCTGCTCGGCAGGTCGATGGAGCGATATATCTCAATAGCCCAGCAGATGGGTTACATAAAATTCCCTGAAGCCCTTGAAATACACGGCACCAGGAATGCTGTCGATAAAGCTCTTAAGCGAATATCCCAGGACGGAAAGAAAAAATACCTCCCCATAATCACCGGTCACCAGGGCGAACCAGATTCCATCCTCACAAGGATAGCTAACCTGGAGACGCAGTTCAAGATAGAGCCGGGGGATAAGGTGATTTTTTCAGCGAACACAATCCCAAGTCCCATGACAATGGCGAACAGGCATGCCCTTGAGATAAAATTGAAAATGCAGGGGGCAAGGCTTTATGAAAATGTGCATGTGTCCGGGCATGCGAGCAGGGAAGACCACTGGGAACTCCTGAGGATGATTGCTCCAGAGCAGGTGATACCATCACACGGTACTATGACAATGCATTCAAGCTATGTTGAGATGGCGGAGGATGCAGGTTATGTTTTCGGGGATACGGTGCATATCATGAGAAACGGTGAGGAGATGGTGTTATGAAAAACTTTAAGAAAGTTTTATCAAAAACTGTTGCGTCAGTTTACACCGCACAACCGTCACGTCAGTTGACGCCGTACACACGTATGCCAGCGCACGGGCATACGTGGATGCGCCCTCAAGGGGCGCGACCCTTGACGTATGGCTTCGCCATACGTGGATTCATAAAGCGAGGTGTCGCTAAAACTTTAGGAAAGTTTTATCAAACGACAGGTATGC
>CAYXIP010000080.1:0-7791 GCA_964465515.1 uncultured Candidatus Methanoperedens sp.
GTTTTTAAAAAATTCCGTAGCAGCAACATCCTGAGTAAAAATGATGACCGCAAGTAAAGCCGAATACAAAAAGTATGTAGAGCATTTACTAACTCCGGCTTTCATGTCTTCTCCTATATGCCGCCGATTATACCATGCTGTCAATTATGATAATAATGAGCATACTATATATAGTTTTCATGGCTTCAGGCAAAAGTCATGTTTATATATAAATAAAATATATATTTTTTTATGGTATAAAAAGAGTAACAGTGGTTGATGATAACCTTTCGACACGGAATGCCGGAATATACGCAGCATTTTTGGAATTCACATCAAGCGTATGCTGCTTTACCAGTGCGAGTCTGCCTGACACCTGTCGAGCCAAGTTTATCCATCATGTCGCCTATCATCACAAATAAAACTGTCAGGATAAGGAAAGCCATTATAACCGAGTCCGGCGACGGGGGCGTCATCCCGTAGGCTGCCATCAGATTTGCCCACATTGCCATAACGCCCCCCACGCAGAGTGCAGACAGAAAACCGTTGATTGTCCAGTATGTATTTGTCCGTCTGGAAACAATCCATACAAGGAACAATATTATGAACCCGAACCATATCTTAAAAGTGATAACACCCTGCGCACCAGAGGAAACATAAACAAACTGTACAAGCGGGTTTACTTCCCTCACCACGCCGGTCTTTTCAATCATGTAAGCCGCAGTTACACCGTCTCCGACACCGTACGTCAGAAATGATAACAGGAACAAGATACGCTGGAGGTTTGCTGTACTTATAAGGTATTTTATCAACAGCCAGATAATGTCTAATATGGAGACCAGCGTATTCGTTGAAGCGCTGTCTACTGCATCTCCAGTTAATGTTTTTTGAACCGTCGTTCCGGGATTAGCCTTCATACATTTTATCCAGTTTTATGTACTCAATGTCTTTTCCAAGCCTGGTGAGTTTCTCACCTTCCATTTCTGTAGGTATAATCAGACGGCTTTTCGTTGTCTGGGCTGTGTTATTGAGAATCTGGATAATCCATCGCATTTTTTCAAACCCGTTTATTGTAATCAACGCATCGATGCCATCGAGGAGAACTATGGCGTTATCAATTTTTTTCATGAAATTCATAAGTAAGATACTCATGCGCTTGATGTCCTGAGGCTTTACCCCCGTCTCATTTGCCTCGTCTGATATCCATATTATTGGAGTCGAAGTAAAATGGTATTTTTCTTTAATCTGCTGCGGATGCGTGGTGGTGGCAACAAGACCGAATGCACCACAGCTAACTGCATCCTGAAAGAGGGAATAGCCGCCCTTTACAAAATATGTACTGCCTGGATTCAGGCTGTATTTGAGTGCTTTCATGTTTGGCGTGTAACCGAAGCAGCGGGTTTCTTTCCGTTTCAAGCAATCAATTATTTCCGCACAGTCGCCACAATCCTTGTACCCTTTTTCCACAATGCACCTGTAAACCGTGCAGTTTTTGTATCTCTCTTTGTTGAATCTGCATCCTGGGCATTCTTCATCAAGGTATTCAGGACACAGGGTACATTCCACGCCGCAGAAAGAAGTAACAGAGAGTTCTGGCATAGGTCTTATGAAAAGTCCATACTCGTATACGGCATATGCAAAAAACATGCCCATTACTGCGGGTGCCAAGGTTGAGAGCGCAAGAGAATAAATGTCAAAGAACATGGGCAATATTATGTTTATGATAACTGCAACCAGTATTGCCGTTATTGCTCCTGCCGATATGAGCTTCGCCTGCTTTTTATCCCTGTATTTACTTGCCATATAATGTCTGAATAACAGGTATATGCCTGTCACCCCGAATATTGTGGAGAAAAGGAAGAGCTCTGGTTTTGTTTGTGATATTGTGGAGAACGCACTGCGCTCAATGCTTGATACGTCAGAATTCCATATCATGTATAGCAGGTAAATAGATGGTGCGATTGCCAGGTAGGCAAGAGAGTTTTTATATGCATCCTTTGTTTTTGGTAAGGCAAGAGCGAAGAAAACGAACAGTGTCAGGGCAAGGATTACACCACTTAACTGAAGCCTCATGTGCAGTACCACTTCTTCCAAGGGCGCATTCTCCTGAATTAAAGCCAGGTTTAATGTTCCCGCTGCCCAGATTATAAAAATAAGCATCAGGAGGGCAAAGATTTTGTTGGTGCGCTCATGAGGATTCTTTGTCAGGACATAAATTCCAAGAGCAGTGTAGAGGAATATAGTAAAAAGAGAAATTATAATTATTGGATGCATTGCTTTCGTATCCTTTCTGTTAGCTAATTAATTTTTTGCAACATTTAGTTTTGCATCTTGGGATGAAAAGCAAAGATAAGCGGGAAGGGGAGTGGGTGGTATCGTTGAAAAAATGAACCCGCTTATCTCGTTCGTTATTCAACGAACATACATATATTGACTGGCTCAACTTAAATAGTTTTCGTTTATTTGATTTTATAAACTTAATTATATTAATTGAAGTCATTCTATAATCACTATCCCTCTCCCTATCGTGGTGAAAAAAACCTCGCTCCTGATGCGGTTCTTCGAAAAAGCCCGTGCCATAGCCTCGGCAATAGTTTCCCTTTCATTCATCCTGCAGACTGCAATCATTGTCGGTCCAGAACCGCTGATCGTTACACCTGCTGCCCCGGCACGAAGCGCGCTTTTCTTGACCTGTGCGTATCCTGTGATAAGTTTTGAACGCACTTCCTCGATTACCCTGTTCTCCATGCTTTCTCCTATGAGCCTTATATCGCTTTTCATCATGCCCACAACCATGGATGCAGCACTTCCTGTATTGAAAGAAATATCCGGAAGTGACAATTTTTTGGGGAGGATGGCGCGGGCTCTCCGAGTGCTGACGACTATGTCTGGATGGGCTGCAACTATGCCTATATTCTCTGGTTCAAGGGAGATTATTTTGTTATTATGCACTATCACAAAGCCGCCATAGATGGCAGGCGCCACGTTATCTGCGTGGGGTGCTCCTGAAATTGCTTTCTCTCCCTGCGCTGCTATCTGGACAAGCTCTTCCTTCGAAAGCCCAAGATGATATATCTCGTTCATCGCAAATGCCACTCCTGCTGCAGGTGCAGCGCTGCTTCCAAGCCCGCTTGAGAGGGGAATGTTCCTGTGTATGGTGATTTTTGCAGATTTCCCGATAGTGGAGGCAACAATGCCAGCAGTGTTCTTTGTCGGGTCAAGGGGTACAAGTTGCGATTCCCTTCCTGTGACTATTATCTCTGTCCTGTCGCTTTTTTCGACTTCTATTGTATCAAAAGGGGTTTCTAATGCGATACCGAATACATCAAAGCCTGCGCCGAGGTTTGCGGATGTGGCAGGAGCCCTGACCTTTATATGATCCATTATTATCTCTTGTAGCCTATGTTGCGAAGGAAGGAGCTTCTTTCCTCTTTTTCCCCGGAACCCTCGATGCCTTTCGGTTTTTCACCGTCTATTACACCGAGTATTCCCCTTCCTTGCTGTGTTTCTGCTACGACAACCTCGACAGGATTTGCTGTGGCGCAGAAAATACTGCATACTTCCTGCACGTTCTTTACAGCATTCAGGGTGTTTATGGGATAGGCATCTCTCATGAATACCAAAAAGCTGTGACCGCATCCAATAGCAAGGGCATTCTTTTCAGCTGCTTTTATCAGTTCCTCATCGTTTCCTTCGCTCCTCACAAGGCACTTTCCTGAGGCTTCGCAGAACGCAAGCCCGAATTTGATGCCTGGACAGGAGGTGATGAGGGCTTCGTATAAGTCCTCCGCGCTTTTGATGAAATGGGTTTGCCCGAGTATCAGGTTTGTATCGTGTGGTGCAGTGATTTTTACAGATTTTAGTTCCATAGTTCCTCCCGTGGTTATTATTGGTCTTTTAGTATTTATATGCGACTACTGGAAGTGGGACAACATCTTGTATAGAATTCAAACAGTGGCTTTTATATACCACAAATAACTATCACTATAAAGGGTGATAAATTATGAAAATAGCCAAGCTATTATTTATGATTTCCGTTGTGCTTCTGCTTTCAGTGGCTTCTGCAGCAGATAGCTCAAGAGACGCAGTTAAGATAACGAAAGAAAATGCAACGGCACTGGCAATAAATTATGCAAAGGTCAATCTTAAAGCCGCCGCTAATGTAACAGCAGTCGAAATAGAGCTTGATCCAAATACACTGATGTACCGTGTGACTCTAACAGATAATATCAACCAGTACATATTGAATGTGGATTCGACCAGTGGTGCGGTGTCCACTGTGGCTGTAAGACCTGTTGAGATAAAGGAAGTAGAAACTCCAGAAAGTACTGAAGGGAAGGAAGTAAAAGGAACACCAGAAGAGACTAAGGAAAAGAAAGAGATGAAAGTGGAGGAAGAAAAAGGAAAGAATATGCGGTTTGCCCAGTCAGGCGGTAACTTCACTGGCAAATTCGTATCCTTCAACTTGTCAGATGGCAATATCACAAACTACGCGTTTGGAGGTAAAACAATATTCGATTCCATCTCTCTGGGTTTTACTCCGCGCGTAAAGGCAGAGGGGTCGGTAGTAAAACTCACTGCAGGAGGAGAGAAGACTGAAGTGGAAATCCACGATAACCCTAACGGGCATATGACGATAGAAACCGAGGATAAAGTAAATATCACTTTCACCCTCGCTTCCGGTATAGGTGCAAAAGTTAATCAATCCAAGGTTGAGCTAACGGGAGTGAATGCCTCTATAATAAGCGTTGGCGAGGAAGGTACTGCAAACTTCACGCTTTCAGGAAATAACCTGAAGGCATCACTTGACCAAGCAAAGATCATGTTTAAAGCTGTGCCATTGACTGCACAAACAGAGAAAGAAAAAGAGTTTGATGACGAGGTTAGCGATGGAATCGCCAACAGAAAGATAGGCGCAGTCGTGAGCATAGAGAGAAGCGATTCGCAGGATGAGGTCACGTTTGAGGATGTAAATGTGATTGTGAATACCGTGAAAAATAATACGGTAAGCATAAACGTGAGTTCAAGCCTGCCAGAAGGCAAAACAGTTGTGCTCAGAATAAACAACGATATACTTGGCGCAGTGAACCCGAGGGATGTCAGGGTGCAGTTCGATGGTGCGGATATACAGATGGCTGACAATTACGCAGATGTAATAGACATCAAATCAGATAAACCCAAGTACCTGATAGTAATTGGCGCTAAGGATGTAGAGGCACTGGTGTCGATTCCAAAGTTCTCGGAGCATCAGATAACCTTCACAACAACGCCTAAAGCACCTGGCTTTTCTGCGCTGCTTGGCGCACTCGCACTTGTCTTCGCTGCACGGTATCTTGTTCGAAGGAAGTGACCTCTGGTCACTCCTGTTTTTTATTTTTTGAGAAAGGTTAAGGCTTTTAAGGATTTTTTGACTGTTCGGCGCCGATGGTTACCAGAGCGGCGGCGGCGCATATTGAGGCAGGAATTTTTGCATCTTGGGGAATGGTGCGAGGGTGGGATGCGGCTCGGGTGATATCGAGATGGGCAGGGTGGGAGAAATAGATTCCTTGCAAAATTGTGCTGTTGGTACACCCCAGAGGCAATAGAATTCAGAACAACTCTAAAACCAGAATTTCAGGCGCACTTTATCTATACGCTTTATCGTGATGTTCAAACTCAAGGAAAGTTACCGTCTCATTTTTCTTATCTATCGAATAAAAAAGAACAAATGAACCGAAATGAACTCTCCGTTTACCTTTCAACACATTTCGGAGTGGTTTGCCCAATTCGGGATTTTTACTGATTTCGATAATTTTGCGAATTACCCTCTGATAAAGAGAATTATCTTTCTTTTTTAGTTTATCCAGCGTTGCCTCAAGAGCAATATCGAGTTGAATCGTATAAGGCATGATCAAAGAAACCTTTTTTCAAACTCCTCCAAGGTATATTTTGAAAACTTGCCTGCTTTCACCCTTCGTTCGGCTTCTTCAACCTTTCTTATAAATTCTTTACGGATTTTTTCTTCAGGAGGATAAAACTCATCCCTGATAATATCCAGAACCTCGGTCAGAATCTCCTGCCTCAGCTCATTTTTCAACTCTAATTTTAATTCATCCAGATTGACAACTGCATCCATGAGAGTAAATAGAATTTCAATGATTTTAAAGATTTGCTTTGATTGTAATTATTTCGCTTCAGCAATCAGATTTTTTGACTGTTCGGCGCGCCGATGGTCACAGAAGCGGCGGCGGCGCATATTGAGGCAGGAATTTTCGCATCTTGGGGAATGGTGCGAAGGTAGGCTACGGGCTCGCGGCTGATATCGTGGACGGGATACAGGGCTGATGTTTGGAAAGAGAAAATAACAAAAAGCTTTTGTATTACAAATAACACATTAGAATACATGAGGCTTGTGATAGATTCAGATGCATTAATTAAACTGACAAAAGCCGGAGCTAAAGAAATAGTTCTCAGCAATATGGAAGTTTATATACCGCCATCGGTTATGAATGAAACTACAGAGGAAAAAGAGAGGTTCACTGACGCATTGAAAATTCATGAGAATATAAATAAAGGTCTGTTGAAAGTAAAAAAGCCCGATAAAAGTTCGTTTGTGAAAAGCCTTGGAATAAAAGGCGGGGAAGCCGAGGTACTGATGCTTCACGATAGTTTATCGGCAATTTCAAGCGATGACGGCAAGTTTTTAAACTTACTTGAGAATTTGAATATACCATATTTGACCCCGACATCGATTATTATTTACTTGTTAAAGAAAAGAGTGATTAATAAAAAAGAAGCGAAGAGATATATCGGAAACCTTCAAGACATGGTTTCAGATGAAGAATACCATTTATCTATGGACGAGGTGGAAAATGATAACTAAAACAATACGTTTGCCTGAAGGTCTCTCAGCCAAAATCAATTACCGCGCCAGAAAAGAAGATGTTGATGAATCCGATGCGATAAGACAGCTTATCAAGCTCGGTTTGAGAGAGTATGCTGTGAATCTGTATAAGGATAGAAAGATGACTTTAAGGGAAGCTTCGAAGCTTGCTGATGTTGGCTTGAGGGAGATGCTTGATTTGCTTATGGAGCACGGAATCAAAGGGAATGTTACCTTAAAGCAGCAGCAGAAGGCACTGGAGTATGCTGAAAGCTTGTTGGAAGCGTGAATGGCAAATTTCTGTATCATATATCAGATTTTTTGACTGTTCGGCGCCGATGGTCATCGAAGCGGCGGCGGCGCGTATTGAGGCAGGAATTTCCACATCTTGGGAATGGTGCGAAGGTAAGATGCGGGGCTCGGGTGATTATCGTAGTGGGGCAGGGCGAGGAGTGGCGGAGAAATGCATTATTTTCTCTGCGCTTTACGTTCTTGATACTTTTTGGTAGGGGTTAACTGACGTTATCAAGGTTCAATTTTGATTTTATCTTCTCTAAATATCACTTTTTCTTTAATAGGCTCTGCATTATCAGAGGTTATTAAAACTATACAATCAGTCAACCCATCGAGCTTTTTAAGGTCTGCAGTATCTATAAACGTAGGTACTTCATTCTCATCTGAAGCAAATATTATTGGGATTTTTACATATTCTCCGCTGCCAAGGTAGCTTTCTGGGCCTTCTTTGTAATAAGCACAAAAATCCAGCCTCTCAGCATCCTTTACGTTTATTGTTGCATTTGGCCGCTCTTTAGGAATTGTCCAACAAACTCTTTCTTTACGAGTTCCTATTAAAATCCATGCTTTACAATTCTTAGCTGCACTTCTCCCGATATTTTCGACAATGATTCTATTAACGTTGTAATTCCAATACAGGGAATGTTCAGCAATTA
>CAYXIP010000081.1:0-3665 GCA_964465515.1 uncultured Candidatus Methanoperedens sp.
CGGCGCGCCGAACTGTTGAAATAAATAGTTCAAGTTAAATCTGCGTTCATCTGCGGTTCGTTATCCAAAAGAAAAAACTCATGAAAGAAATATAAGCCAAGGTCCGGAATCGAACCGGAATGGAATCGCTCTGCAGGCGATTGCGTAGCCTTTCCGCCACCTTGGCGCAAGCGGCTACATACGCATGATAGCTAATAAGGTTTTTTGTAAATTCGTCCAATTTTGTTTAATTATATTTTAATTAAATTATATTATCGCATTGCGCAATACTTATATAGAATTACAAACAATGAGAACGCCCCGTACAATGTATTTGTACGCATTACCAAAATGAAATTTTAATGGAGACTAATTTATGGCAGGACAATTAGCAGGACAGCCGATCTTGATTTTAAGAGAAGGCAGTCAGAGAACAAAAGGAAGAGAAGCGCAGAACAACAACATCATGGCAGCAAAAGCTGTAGCAGCAGCAGTAAGAACAACCCTCGGACCAAAGGGCATGGATAAAATGCTCGTGGATTCTCTGGGAGATATCGTCATTACGAACGATGGCGCGACCATCCTCAAGGAAATGGACATCGAGCATCCGGCTGCGAAAATGATTGTGGAGGTCGCAAAGACCCAGGATGACGAGGTAGGAGATGGCACGACCACGGCGGCGGTTCTTGCAGGCGAATTCTTAAAGAATGCCGAGGATCTTCTGGAGCAGAACGTCCATCCCACGGTTATCGCAAGCGGGTACAGGCTTGCATCAATAAAAGCCAAGGAAATCCTTCAGACCCTTGCGATGGATGTGGACGTAAATCACAAGGACTTATTATTCAAGATTGCAGCCACAGCAATAACAGGAAAAGGCGCCGAGGCGCACAAGGACGTTTTTGCAAACCTTGCGGTAAATGCCGTACTGGCAGTAGCGAATAAAGAGAATGGTAAATATTCAGTAGATGTCGAGGACGTCAAAGTTGAGAAAAAAGTTGGCAGCAGCATCGAAGCCTCGGAATTGATCGAGGGCATGGTAATCGACAAGGAAAGAGTACATACCAACATGCCAAAGAAGGTCAAGGACGCGAAAATATTATTGCTCAACGAGGCGCTTGAGATCAAAAAGACGGAAGTGGACGCTGAAATCTCAATAAAATCGCCTGACCAGCTTCAGTCCTTCCTCGACCAGGAAGAGCAGATGCTGCATGACATGGTCAACAAGGTAATTGAAAGCGGCGCCAACGTTGTCTTCGTGCAGAAAGGCATCGACGACATAGCGCAACATTATCTTGCAAAAGCGGGAATATATGCGGCACGCCGTGTCAAGAAGAGCGACATGGATAAGCTTGCCCGCGCAACAGGCGCAAAGATACTCACGAGCTTAAAGGAAATCAGCGAATCAGACATTGGAAAAGCAGGGAATGTTGAAGAGAAAAAGATTGGCGATGAGGCAATGACATATGTTACTGAATGCCACAATCCCAAGGCAGTTTCTATTATCCTGCGCGGCGGAACAGAGCATGTGGTGGATGAGGCGGAGAGGGCGTTGCATGATGCGCTGCGCGTAGTCGGCGTTGCAATCGAGGATGAGAAGCTCGTTGCAGGCGGAGGCTCTCCTGAGGTTGAGCTGGCGCTTCGCCTTCGCGAATACTCAGCCACATTAACAGGAAGGGAACAGCTTGCAGTGAGCAAGTTCGCCGAAGCTCTTGAAATAATCCCAAGAACCCTTGCCGAGAACGCAGGGCTTGACCCGATCAATATGCTTGTTGAGATGCGAAGCCAGCACGAGAAGGGAAAGAAAACCGCAGGTCTGAATGTGTTCACTGGTAAGGTCGTGGACATGTGGAAGGAAGGTGTAGTTGAACCATTGCGTGTGAAAACGCAGGCAATCGATTCAGCCACCGAAGCTGCGACAATGATTCTGCGCATCGACGATGTGCTTTCAAGCAAAGCGGCACCGGGCGGAGGAATGCCACCGGGAGGACCTGGAGGAATGCCGCCTGGAGGCATGGGCGGAATGGAAGGAATGGATTAAATCCTTCCGCTTCCTTTTCTAACGCATAGGAAATTATAAACCACAGAGTACACGGAGAGCACAGAGAATTTGGTAAGCGAAGTATGGTATCAATTAATAACTCTGCATCCTCTGTGTTCTCTGTGGTTTTTCAAATTTTTAAACCGCAGATGAACGCAAAACTTTATGAAAGTTTTATCAAACGAGGGGTATGCGAAGCATACCCCAACACTTCGCAAACCGAAGTTTCGGTTTATGAACGCAGATTTTGATATTCTTGATACCTCTGCCCATACCAAAGAAGAATCTGTTAAGATTCTTTCAAAAGAGCTTGAAAAGAACCCTATTCTAATATTGACGGGTCAGCAGGGTGGGGGAAAAACAACCCTTGCAATCCAGATGCTTACAGAGAATGTGGGGGCTTATTTTGAAGGAAGGGCGCGCGCAGCCCAGCCTGTTGTTCTTATAAGAAAAGACTTTGTTGAGAAAATGAAAGGGCAGTTGTTTGAAAAACGAAAGCTTCCAATCTTTGAGGGGGACGAACCCGTATTTGTTGAAGTCTCAGTGTATGACCAGGTAAAACTGCTGGTTGAGAACATATTCGATGTGATGGAACTTGGGGAGCCTGAACTGATCAGGCAGATTACGTTACTTACGAAAAAGCTCGGCGCCGTTCCTAAAGCGATTGAACTTATTGCAAGCGATGAAGAGCTTGTGAAAAGAAGATTGACAAGGCATCTTGATGCAAAAGAGCGATTATCGGCGCTTCTTGAAAAAGAGAAAAAGTACGGGATAGAATCAAATCTTCTGGGCATTCAGGGAGCGAAGATAACTGATATTCTTCATCGCAACGGCGTGGCGGATTATTCAGATGACCAGATATCAAGAACGATAAAAGATTTTGACAGGATAATCCCCACAAAAAGAATGACCTTAAAAGCCTGCCTGAAGAAAATGATTCAAATCTCAAAGAAAGAGAATAAAGAGAGCGGTTTTCTTGTACTCCATACTGACAAGGGGGAAAAAATCATAAGCGACCTTGTGGTAGGCAAGCAGACCAACTCTTTAATCGGCGTAACGCTTCTTGAGATTTACGTAGGTTTCAGGCAGAACAGGGCGTTATATCGCGCTTATAAACATGAAAAAGAAGGGAAGCTTGAGGTCATACACTCTTACACTCCAACGCTTCAGGAGCTTGAGTTCATGGCAAATCCCTGGACTCCGCCAACCGAAATTCCGATTATGTCCTCAGCAGATGTTGCAGCAGCGGAGCGATTTGATGTCATGATATCCGTGGTTGAAGCCGACGGAAAGGTGGAGTCGACGAGTAAAAAAAGGAAGAAAGAGCTTGAGGGGATAGTTTCCGGGATAATCAGTGCATCTGAAAAGGCACAAGAGTCAAAGAGAGCATTCCCAGAATAAAGGCAAGAATCCCCAGAGCCATCCTGCCTTTTCCAAGAGGAAGCTCGTCGTTCAGAGGTTTTGGGTGACCCGCTGCTGCAAAAAATGACAGGAATAGTCCCCATAGTATCCATAGAAATCCATCCCGGTTCTGGAAATAAGTCACGTAAAATCCAAGTGAAATAAGTAAAAACGGCATAATTGTTGAGACATGCCTTGCTTTTTCACCCAGCATTGAGCGAAGCACATGCCCCCCATCTAATTGCCC
>CAYXIP010000081.1:3765-7708 GCA_964465515.1 uncultured Candidatus Methanoperedens sp.
CCCAGCTCGTACTTAACTGATAACTGATAATTCTTTTCCGAAAAAACAGGCAACAGTTTTTGATAGATTACCCTGATATCCTCCTTCGGGACTCCAAAGAAATAGATAATATCATTCTCGTGCTGAATATCGTAAATAGAAAAAACCTGGTTGATTTTTCCAGCCAGTGCTTCGTCTATACTGGACTTGTTATTGAGATTGTTCATTTGCAATATACTACTTACTTAACAGGCTCAAGAGGGATAAATTTTGTCCCGTAGTATATCATTCCTTTCTCGCTCTCTTCACCAAGCCTTCTAAAAGCGGATTTTACCCTCATGCCAATACGAATATCCCCATGCGGGCATATCACCTGCGAAGTAAGCCTTGGCCCTTCATCCAGTTTGATTATGGCAAGTATGTAGGGTGTTTGCTTCGCATAATCCTTTGCAGCGCTGTGCACAATGGTATAGGTCAGTACTTCGCCCGTTCCGTTGAATTTAAACGGGACTATCACACCATGCCGCCTGCATTTCGGGCACATGTTCCTTGGCGGATAGTAATACCCGCCGCATTTTTCACATCGCGTGCCTATGAGATTGTAAAGGTTCTTGAGCCTTCTCCAGAATCTTGGAACCGACATATTCATCTCTCCCTTCCGAATATATGAACCACGGCTGTGCCGCCCGAGCCACCGACGTTATGGGTAAGACCGATTTCCGCGCCATCTATCTGCCGCTTGCCAGCCTCTCCACGGAGTTGAAGCGTTATTTCCACAGCCTGTTTTACTCCTGTGGCTCCTACAGGATGACCGCATGCTTTCAAACCCCCGGATGGGTTGATGGGAATTTTCCCTCCGATGGCTGTCATGCCTTCCTCGCTTGTTTTTCCCCCTTCGCCCTTTTTTACAAAACCGAGGTCTTCGATAGCGCAGATTTCTGCTATCGTGAAGCAATCATGAACTTCGGCAAAGTCGATATCCTTTGGTGTAAGCTTTGCCATCTTATAAGCCCTGTTTGCAGCCGCAACAGTCGCATCAAGCGTTGTTATATCAGCTCTATCATGTAGCGATAGGGTGCCGCTTGCCTGCGCAGAGGCTTTCACATATATCGGGGTGTCGGTGTACTTCTTTGCAATCTCTGCTGGTGCAAGAACAACAGCCGAGGCACCATCTGTAATCGGCGAGCAGTCAAAGACACGCAGCGGGTCTGCCACCATGACCGAATTCAGCACGGTATCTATTGTAATCTCATTCTGGAACTGCGCTTTTGGATTCATGGTGCCGTTGTGGTGGTTCTTAACAGCAACACTTGCGAGCTGTTCCTGTGTGGTTCCGTATTTATGCATGTGCAGCCTGGCAATCATGGCATAAAGCCCGGGAAAAGTGGCTCCCATTATTCCTTCCCATTCCCGATCAGCTGCAGCAGCAAGGGCATCTGTTGTGGTCTCAACGCCTACATCCGTCATTTTTTCAGCCCCTCCTGCTATTACAATATCATGATAGCCTGATGCCACGGCAATAATCCCCTGGCGAAGTGCCAAGCCGCCTGAGGCACATGCTGCCTCAACGCGGGTTGAGGGCACATGCAGGCTTGCAAGTCCTGAATAATCCGCTATAAGGGCGCCGAGATGCTCCTGCTCGATAAACCTGCCACCGCTCATGTTACCCACATAAAGCGCATCGATTTTTCCTCCCTGGACATTTGCATCTTCTATTGCGCTAACGCCAGCTTCTACAAAAAGTTCCCTGAATGATTTATCCCATAATTCGCCGAATTCAGTACACCCGACACCGATAATCGCAACGTCTCTCATGAAATCACCTCATAATTTAATCTTGCCTTTATGTTTCGCATACTTGGCGTAATCGATGTATATTGGGTTAGCCAGCAGTTGTTCCACGCTTGGCGCACCATTGCGTATCTCCTCGATTCCGTCCGTAACTGTTATGCTGAAAGCATCGCTTCCTGCGCCAGAGCCAAAAGCCGTCACGAATATCCGCTCACCCGGCTTGGCGATATCAAGCGTGGCAGCAAGTCCCATCATGCTGGAGCCGGAATACGTATTCCCAAGACGCGATACCACAAGCCCTGGTTTAATCTGCTCATTTGAGAAACCAAGCATCTTTGCAACGCGCATGGGGAACTTGCCGTTGGGCTGGTGGAATACGGCATAATCATAATCAGAAGGCTTTGTGCTAATTTTTTCCATAAGACATGTGGCGCACGATGTCACATGTTTAAAGTATCCGGGATCCCCTGTAAACCGCCCTCCGTGCTCAGGATAGGGCATCCCCTCCCTTCTCCAGAAGTCAGGTGTATCCGTTGTGAAGGAGTATGTTGACTCGATATCAGCAACAGTATTTTCCCTTCCTATTATGTACGCCACACCCCCGGCTGCGGCTGTATATTCGAGTGCATCGCCAGGCGCCCCCTGCGAGACATCAGAACCTATTGCCATCCCAAGCTCGATCATGCCTGCGCCTACAAGACCCATACAGGTCTGTATTGCTGCCGTACCTGCTTTGCAGGCGAACTCAAAATCCGCAGATGTCAGGTTTGGGGTCGCTCCAATTGCCTCAGCCACAACCGTACTCGTGGGTTTTACGGCATAAGGGTGGCTTTCTGAACCCGTATAAATAGCCTCGATTTTCTCAGGGTTTATGCCTGCACGGTTAACCGCATGACGCGCAGCCTCCACCGCGATTGTTATGGTATCTTCATCCATGTCTGGCACGGATTTCTCATAGACCATAAGCCCATCAGTAATGCTACTGGCATTACCGCCCCATACCTTAGCTATCTCTTCAACCTTGATCCGATAGCGAGGTATGTAAGCACCATAAGATACAATTCCAACATTCATCTTTTCACCTCGTTTTAAAATAGAATATTAATGTTTTATATCGTGCGATTGAAGTGCACGCACAAGATCGGGAATCTGCATCACCGTAGTTACGAGCGGCACATGCTCTATTTCCGCAATTCTAACTGCAATTATATCAACCTGTGATGCAGAAAGCCCGTGGATTACAACTAAAGCAGGTTTCAGATTGGTCACTCTTAGGGCTACCATGGGCGATCTGCCGGTGGATACGTTTGTGAAGATCATGGCTCTTTCAGAACTCCACCCATACAGCTTCTGGAACTCGCTGTAAGAAAGCGCAAGTATTGCTTTTAGACTGTCAACTATAGTGTACCCGTATAATGGTTTTATATAATCGCTGCTGGGGCTATAGACCATCTCTCCTTTCACAAGTTTTGTAAGTTCTTCCACAGAAATAGGCGAGAGGTACTCATGAATCTCGTATATAGCATCTGCGCTGAAACCACCCCGCAGCATGCCTTCGTAAGAACGCGTCTTTGCCCCGCCGCGTGCTGCATCCATTTCAAGGATAGCCTCGACAATCCTGCTCACGATAAAAATACCCGGGGATTTTCTCCTGCCGCTCTCGTAATCACTTATCACGGAAGGTGAAACTTTTAGAAAGGAAGCAAGGTCTGACTGCGAGATCTCAAAATTGGTGCGCCATTTTTTTAATGTCTCCCCTGGATTGTCAGAGAGCGTGATTTCCCCAGCCATTTTTTCAGCTAATTTGTTCCTCGTGTCCTGATATGAACCATTTATGCCAGGAGCAGGATGGGCAGGCATAGCAGTGGCTGCTTTGTCGGTCATGTTAATGGCGGGTTATGATGTGCATGCATATAAAACTAACGAAAGGCACTTCGTCAAATAACGAAGTTGATTCATTGGGATGCTTAGAGTGCTTCCATGGCTGTGGATAACCCTTCTTCGTAATCCTTCAGGGTTATCCTTGATTTTATCCCTCTATCAGCCAACAATTCCATCATTTCGCCTACGGAGATTTCAGCAATCTCCGCAGACTCGCTTATAGTCGTTTTTCCTTCTGAAAACAGTTTGATAGCCAGTTCTTTTTCAATATCCTTTATGCCATATTGCAGAG
>CAYXIP010000082.1:0-7677 GCA_964465515.1 uncultured Candidatus Methanoperedens sp.
TTTTTCATCATAACCTCTGGACCACAGCAGTAAATCTGGCTGTAGTTTTCTTTCCCTTTCAAAAGTTTTGTCACAAAACCGCACTCTCCTTCCGAGCCGTCGTCCGTAGCTATACACACTTCGCCGACACCTTCAAAACGCTTCTTAAACAACAATTCATCCTTTGTCTTTGCGCCCAGCAGAGTTGTTATCTCAGCACCTCCTGCGCCCGCCTTTTCAGCCAGCGGCGCTAATGGTGCGGCCCCAACCCCACCTGCGATTAACAGAATATGCCCTTTCTTTATCTCAAACCCGTTGCCGAAAGGTCCCCGGACGCCAACCGTGTCGCACTCGCCAAGTTCAAAAAGCGCCGATGTCGCATGTCCGACTTTCTGCACTGTTATCGCATTCTCGTATGAAAGCGCCATCGGTATTTCATCCACGCCCCGAATCCACACCATCACAAACTGCCCCGGGATTAATTCAAAACTGGTGTCAAAGAAAAAAGTCCTTATGCTCGGGGTCTCCTCCACAACCTTCGTGATCACGACATTGACAGGTTTCATACTTCATGCGCCATGCCGTATATGTCGTTCAGAGTCCATTCCTTTTCTTCTAAAAAGGCCTCTATGCATGAGGAAATCTCATTGAAAATATTGATGTTATTCCCGACAGCCGAGCCAATCTCAACTGCCCTTGCGCCTGCCATGATGAACTCGATAACGTCCCGAAAGTCGGAAATTCCGCCCACGCCTATTACAGGTATATCGAGGGTTTTGAAGAGGTCGTAAACGCATTTTATTGCAATGGGTTTTATGGCGCGACCTGAAAGCCCGCCGAATCTGTTGCCGAGAATGGGATAGCCGCTTTCGACATCGATTGCCATACCCCGGACAGTGTTGATTGCCACGACGGCATCTGCTCCACCCTGCTGCGCCGCAAGTCCGATTCCTGTTATGTCGGTGACATTAGGCGTGAGCTTCACCCACACAGGCACCTCAACAGCGCTCTTAACCGCTCTTGTGATTTCTTCGACAAGAACAGAGTCGGTGCCAACCTCAGTCCCATAGCCGTGGGCATGCGGGCAGCTCACGTTGAGTTCAAAGGCATCAGGGCAAAGTCCGCATGCTACTTCCACGAATTCATCCGGCTCTCCGCCGAATATGCTTGCAATCACAGGCGCACCTCCTTCTTTTGCTGTATCGATTTCCTCCTGAAAATTCTTATAAGAGGGATTGGGAAGACCCATGGCATTGAGGAAACCGCAGTCCACCTCTACCATGGTCGGGTTGCTGTGACCTGACTTCGCCTCTCTCCCAATCGACTTTGTAACGACTGCACCTGCTCCGCTTTCGGCTACTCGTTTCAAAGAGCTTCCAGTTGTGCCCATGATGCCTGCTGCAAGCATCATGGGGTTTTTGAGTTTCAAGCCTGTTAATGTCAGCGAGAGCATTCTTGGTAACAATGTTTAAGATGTACTTAGCTTTTTTTATTTTGGTGCTCTCATCGTTTCACACAGGCTGAAGCAAACATACCCATGCCATAATGTTCGATTTTCAATACCTCAAACCCCGCTTTTTTCAAAACCTCTGACATCTCACCCCACGAAAATATGCTGGCAGGGCGTCCGAATATAATCTCAAATTTCGGAAAAATCCCGCCTGCCTTGAGATCAAAATCCACAATGAAGAATATTCCTCCCCTCTTCAACGCTCGAGATGCCTCAACGATTGCTTCTTCATAACCTGGAACGTGATGGAGCACTGTTATCGACACAACGGCATCGAAACTGCTATCCTTAAAATTCAGGCTGGCTGCATCCCCCCATTCCACCTTTATCCTGTCCTGAAAACCACTATTCTGGACGTTCTGTACTGCTGTCCTGACCATATCATGTTCGTAATCGATGGCGATAAACCTTGAACCTTTTAACTTTCCAGCCAGATAAATAGCTCCTACTCCCTGCCCCGTGCCTATTTCGAGCACAAAAGGTGAAAGTGGAAAATACGGCATGAAAACAGGGAAAAGCTTATTCGCCATCCTTCTCCAGATACGTGCATGAAGCCTTGATTTGCAGTAGAACTTTTCTATACCCGATATCATAATTCATTTATTTTCGATTATAATGATAATATAAAACTATTGCCACAACAAGTGTTATAAAACTGATGGCATTGGCTACAATAATGATAATATCACTACGATAGATTCCATACAAAGTCCAGAGCGCCACGCCTGCGCTGAACTGGAGCAGAGTGACAAGACTCACGTCCTTTACAGATTGTATCCTGTACATTTTTATTATCTGCGGCACGAACCCGAACGTTGTAAGCACCGCGGCGGCAATCCCAGTTATATACCAATCCATACTTTTTTCTCTATTTAATAAGCAAGTTCATCAGGCTGTGCCCTTCCACAAATCCAAAAACACCCTCTTTCGCTGCGAACTCATCAAACCTGTCCACATAGTCAGCACTTTCAGTGGAAGAATATATCGCAAAAGGAACAGGCTCTCCTGTATGCGTTCTAACGGAAATGGGGGTGAAATGGTCTGGTAGTACCATAATTTTATAGTCTCCGGAAAGTTCGTTGAGCACGCCTCCAACCACTTTCGCGTCAAAATCCTCAATTGCCTTTATCTTTGCTTCTATATTTCCCATATGTGCAGCTTCATCTGGAGCCTCCACATGCACAAGCACAAAATCATGGTCTGATAAAGAGCGAAGCGCATACACTGCCTTACCCGAAAAATTGGTATCAAGGTATCCAGTAGCACCTGGAACATCTATGATATCAAGACCAGCGTATCTCCCGATTCCTTTTAATAAATCCACAGCCGAGATAATCGAGCCTGAAACTCCAAATAAGTCCGCAAATCGAGGCATGTTTGGCGCTTTTCCCTGCCCCCATGGCCAGACGAGGTTGGCTATGTTTTCCCCGTCTTTTTTTCTTTTTATATTGACTTCATGATTCTCAAGTATCGGTTTTGATGCTTTTATAAGAGCTATTAGAATCTCCGAGTCCTCACCTCGCGGCAGGCAATCGTCCACTGACTGCCCAACCACATCATGAGGCGGGGTGCACTGTACTTTTTCGCCTATATTCATCACGAGTAAATGCCTGTAGCTCACGCCTGCATAAAATTTTCCATCGTTACCGAGTTTCTCATCCATGGCTTCGATAAGGCTGCGGGCTTCTTCGCTTGAAATATGCCCAGCGCTGTAATCGGCAATCATCCCGTCCTTCTCTGTGATGAGATTGCACCTGAAAGCGATATCGTCCTTCCCAAGTGTTATCCCGATGCTTGCAGCTTCAAGAGGACCTCGTCCTGAATAATATTGTGCCGGGTCATATCCTAGGATGGAAAGATTTGCCACATCGCTCCCTGCGGGCAAGCCCTCTGGAATAGTTTTCGCGACACCGCATTTCCCGTGTTTGGCGATAAAATCCATATTGGGTATATTTGCAGCCTGAAGTGGCGTGATGCCGCCGAGCTCGGGTATGGGATAATCTGCCATCCCGTCTCCTACGAGGACGATGTATTTCATTATCCTCAATAAAGAACGCTAATACAATAAAATATCGGTTGATCTGAAAAATCTGCCAAACAGATAAATCTTGAAGATCACGGAATTTTAAAAAATGGTAATGTTTTAAACTTTCGCTCCAAGAGCGACGAATAAAACCACAACTATTATCACAAACTGCGGCACTATATACCATTTTACAATTTTCTGAAGTCCTGCGACACGGTTATTCAGTTCATCCAGATCCGCCGTGAGCTTCCTCATGGAGTCATCGACCTGCAGTGAAGAAACTGATATCGCAGGCATAGCCTGAACCGTATCAGCCTGTGTTTTCAGCGTTTGTGCGGTTTTGATGGTCTGATTAGGTGCATATGTTTTCTTTGGCTTGGTTATTACAGGCCTTACCTTCTCTATCTGCTTAAAATTCGGATCCTTTCCTCTTCCTAAAGTATGAAATATCTGATCTTCGGTTACATCCAGTATTGACATGTTGTACCCTCAGTATTAGTAATGTCATTACTCTTATATAATTCTTTTTATATCAATAAGTGCTCACAGCCTTGCCCTGACTTCCTCGGACTGATACCTAAGCTTTACCACCCTGCTTCTCCCGCGTTCGCCCTTGCCCGTAAAACCAGCATCTATCAGCTTGACTGAGCCGAGCTTGTTCAGCATCTCATAGAAACGCGTGTAGCCCAGAGATGTCTTTTCGTGGAACTTCTCATAAAGCTCGCCGGAATTTGACTGTGGAAAATCTGCAATCAGTCCAAGAAGAGTTTTTTCATCATTTTTTAACGCCCGCATTACATACGATAGATGTACAAGCCGCGATTTTTTATAAGCAGATTCTACGTCTTCAGAGGATATCGCCCTGCTTGCACGGCGCTCTGCGTTAAGGGCGGCGCGCTTTAGGAGGTCTATTCCCACACGCAAATCCCCCAGAGCAAACGTATGCTCGGTAATCCTCTCAAGAACGCTGTTATCAAGCACGTTAGGATAAAACCCGAGCTTTGCCCGGTTTGATAAAATATCCTTTATTTCATCGTACGAATACTGTGGGAACTTAATCTCTTCAGGAAGAAAAACGGATTCCACTTTCGGGTCAAGTACATGGGGCACGCCGGTATCACTCAGTACCGCGATCACGCCCACGCGTGCGCCCGGATGCGTTTCATGAGCACGAAGCAGTGAATAAAGCACCTCATTGACCTCGTTCTCGTAGAAGAGATAATTCATGTCGTCCAGTGCAACAACAAGCACCTTCTCGCGCTCAACAAGGTGTTTTGCCACCTCGCTGAAAACCTTTTTGAAGGAAACGCCTGAAGAAGGGGGAGCATACCCGATAAGCTTCTTGAAAATCTGGGAATAGACGGCATATCGTGTGGAATTTACCTGGCAGTTCACAAGCACCGGGATTATTTTAGGCGTGTGTTTCTCGATTTCCTCAAAAATCTTGAGCACAGCCGTGGTCTTACCCGTGCCCGGGGCGCCGATGCACAGGGAATTGAGGGGACGAGAGCCGCCCAGCGCAGGACGGACACAGTGCAAAAGAGCCTGCATCTGCGCATCCCGATGAAGGAAATGCTCTGGTATATGGTCAAGCTCGAAAAGCTCACTGTCCTTGAACAGTGTCTGATCCCATGTGAGCAGGTCTTTCATAAGGTAATATTACTTTCACTTAGCTTAAATAAGCTTGCGAAAGGCAGCGCCTCAGTGCCCAGTGGTATCCTTAAGTGAAAAACAGGCATGTTTTGCCTAAAGATTTAAATCGTATCAATGTATTTCTAAATACATGGCAAAAACGACGGATAAATACCTCTATTCTGAAACCGCAGCGGTGCAGGACGTTTACACCCGAAAGATTGTCCAGTTGTCCCCGTCTGTGAAACTCGTTTTCAAGGTGCTGGAATACAGGGGTTTGCTCACGCAGAAAGAACTCGTTGCTGAAAGCTACCTTCCCCCGCGCACTGTGCGCTATGCATTGAACAGGTTGAAGAAAGAGGGCATTCTCGAGGAGCGGCTCTATTACAAGGATGCGCGCCAGTGCCTCTACGGGGTGAAAAGTCCGCAGCAGGGTGAGCTGCTGTCCAACTTCGCATGCGGCATGGTATAGTTTATATGTCTTTAACTGTATTTTTGGGCTATGGACAGAAGCAGTTTAAGGGAGATAGTGCATCTTGTCGCATCCTTGATAGTTCTTACTATTGCATTCACTCCGTATCCCATTTTAAGTCCCGAAACATTGCTAATATCAGCTTTTGGGGTAGGAATAGGTTTTCTTCTTCATGAACTCGCACATAAATTCACAGCACAAAAATATGGCTATGTCGCAAATTATGAAGCAAGTCCCATTGGACTTGTCTTGGCAATCGGCCTTTCAGTTATCACAAGTGGAAATTTCGTGTTCGCAGCGCCTGGCGCTGTAATGATTCGCGGCAAAAAGGTATTGTACAGTCCGCTTGAAGACCGCTACTGGGATTCTCTCCAGAGCGCAAGGGAATTTGCATACATCTCAGTTTCAGGTGCTGTGGTAAACCTCATACTTGCGGTATCGTTTTTTACCGCTTCATTCTTCGTGATGCCCTCAGGATTAGCATATGAGGTTCTGAGAAGAGGCGCCTTTATCAATGTGTTCCTTGCAGGATTCAACATGATACCTTTTGGACCGCTCGATGGCGCAAAGGTGTGGAGGTACAACCCCGTGTTGTGGGCGATGATAGGGATTCCGGCGATAGTTTTGTTTTTGGTCCTTTAGGTATAAATTTACTAAAAATTAGTAGTAATTTTTAAATACTATAATCAAATAGTATCATTTATGACGACTGTAACAGTTACGCGACATGCGCAAATAACTATCCCCAAAAAAATAAGGGAAGCCCTTGGAATCAAGGAAGGAGAGAATGTTGATATATCTTTAAATAACGAAAAGATCGTTGTGAGGAGAACTTTACCGAAACTAAAGGAGTTCCGAGACTTTCTGCCACAGGATTTCGATACGGTGCTTGAAAAAATGAGAACGGATTCCAGAGCAAGACTTAAAGCACTGAGAATTTTACCATGAAAATTTTCATAGACACCAGTATAGTTGTGGATATTGAAAGAGGAAAAGAAGAAACCACAGGATTACTTGAACGTCTGATGGAAAAAGATAATTCCATTTTAATAAGTGCTGTAGTGGCATCTGAGATTTTTACGGGGACGCATCTAAGGACAGATTATAAAAAAGCCACGAAGAAGGCAAAAGAGCTTTTCACCTGCTTCCAGATTGTACCTCTGGATATGGAGATTGCTGAAATAATAGGCAAGCTGAATGCCTATCTTATAGCAAATGGGCTTCCAATTGAATATCAGGATGTGGCTATCGCTGCTACTTTCGTTCGCGAGAAGGGGTACTGGCTGCTTACCGAGAATAAAAAGCATTTTGATATAATTCCCGGCGTGGAGAAAGCAGCAATAACTCCTGCCGAGCTTAAGAAGAAAATGTGAGGCTCGGCGGCACCGTCTGCGAGCGTGCGGATGTGCCAGCGTGGGTTTGCGGAGGAGGGCAGTTTTTCAAACGATATTTGAAGTTGAATTTCAGTAATATGATTTATAAAGCATGAACACTAAGTAGCACATGATAAGTATGCTGGATTTGATAAAAGTTGAAGAGATTGATAATAAAGTAATAATCCCCAAAGAGGATTTTGAAAAAATTATCGCTGATGTGGACAGCCTGATTGAAACTGTGGAGATTCTCTCCGACAAAGAATTAATAGAACAAATCAAGGAAAGTGAAAGGGATATTAAAGAAGGCAGAATAAAGGAAATAAAATCGAAAAAAGATATTGATGCGCTCTTTCTTTGAGTTGTATGTACCGTGTAATCTATACACATCTTTTTGAGAAGAAGATAAAGAAGTTTAAGAAAGATAAAGGGCTTGTTTCGGAGTTAAAGAAAAAGATTGAAAAGCTGCTTTCAGATCCATTTTTGGGGAAGCCGCTGGAATATCCGCTGGTGAATTTTCGGTCTGTTCGTGTCAAGGGGAAGTATCGGTTGATTTATAAGTTGAATGAAAACGATAAAGAGCTTGTTCTTGTTGCATTCGGGCATAGAAAGGACATATATCAGCTTATGGTTTTCTTTTCTAAGAAGGGCAGAATTTAATGATGCGCGGCTCGGCGGCGCCGTC
>CAYXIP010000083.1:0-7645 GCA_964465515.1 uncultured Candidatus Methanoperedens sp.
TCACCAAGATTTTGTCAAAGTGCCAATTTACGATTATTTAAGAACTTGACTATAGCTTTGCGCAGAGGAACTTATTATCGAATATCATAAGAAGGGTTATTCAATCACTCGGATCGCAGAAAATATTGACGTGCCGATTGGAAAAGTAATGGATGTGCTTTCAAGGCTTAATGAAGAGCGTGATATCGGTAAAACTCTTGATGAGATTGAAACCAGTTCATGAGACAAGATTGTATTTTCTCTCCGTGTTCTCTGTGAACTCTGTGGTTTTTCAAATCACCCAATCCGAGAAAGTATAATAATCCCAAACATATATTAAGCACTACATGGCTGACAAATACGAACAGGTGCTTGAGCTTGCAAAGCGCCGGGGATTCGTCTGGAACTCATTCGAACTATACGGCGGCACTGCTGGCTTTTACGATTATGGTCCCCTCGGCGCCATGCTCAAGCGCCGCATTGAGAACATCTGGCGCGACATATTCGTGATAAACGAAGGGTATTACGAGATAGAATCCCCCACCATCGGCATCGAGGATGTTTTCATCGCCTCTGGGCACGTCGGCGGCTTCTCAGACCCCCTCACCGAATGCCAGAAGTGCCACGAAGCATTTCGGGCAGACCATCTTGTCAAGGACGTTGTGGACAATCCCGATATATTGAGCGCCGACGAACTTACCGAAATAATAAACAAGAACAACATCAAATGCCCCGAATGCGGCGGAAAGCTCGGCAAGGTCTATGAGTTCAACCTCATGTTCAGGACAAGCATTGGTCCGGGTGGAAAACGCGCCGGCTACCTTCGACCTGAGACCGCGCAGGGGATGTTCGTGGACTTCCCTCGTTTACTCAGGTTCTACCGTGACCAGCTTCCCTTCGGCGCAACGCAGATAGGGAAAGCCTACCGTAACGAGATATCCCCGCGCCAGGGCGTGATACGCCTTCGCGAGTTCACGCAGGCTGAGGCTGAGATATTCATCGACCCGAGAAACAAGACGCATCCTAAATTCAGGGAAATTGCGGATATTGTCCTGAACTTTTACTCGCAGGAGGGACAGGCAACAGGGGAATCCCGGAAGATGACTATTGGTGAAGCAGTAAAGGAAGGTACAATCGCTCACGAATTCCTCGCATATTGCCTTGCCCTCACTTATCAATATCTCGTGCGTGTTGGCGTATCGCCTGATAAACTGCGTTTCAGGCAGCACATGAAGGATGAGATGGCGCACTACGCTGCAGACTGCTGGGATGCCGAGATACTGAGCGAGAGGTTTGGATGGGTTGAGGTCGTTGGCATTGCTGACAGGACAGATTACGATTTAAAAGCCCATGCAAAGCAGAGCGAGACTGAATTGACCGTGTATGTTCCTTATGAACACCCGAAAAAGGTTCGGCGCTTCTCTGTAAAACCCGACATGGGAGTTCTTGGACCGAGATTCAAGGGAATGGCAGGGAAGATTGCAGGCGCTCTGAAGGCGCTGAAGCCTGAAGAAATGTCAGGCGACTTCATCGAATTGACAATCGACGGCGAGCAAATAAAAATTGAAAAAAATGCAGTAGCATTTGAGACAGTGACAGAGGAAGTACATGGTGAGAATATTATACCGCATGTGATAGAACCCTCCTTCGGAATCGACAGGATAATGTATTCCACCCTTGAGCATTCCTATTTTGAAGAAGAAATGAGCGAAGGAAAAGAAGAAACTGAGGAAGAAGAAGGTAAGCGAATAGTATTGCGCCTGCCACCAGAGGTTGCGCCTGTACAGGCTGCCGTGCTGCCTCTTCTCGCACGCGAGGAGCTCATAATACCAGCAGACGAGATAGTCAAAAAGCTTCGAAGCAAAGGGATACTCGTGGCTTTTGATGATTCAGGAACTATAGGACGGAGGTATAGAAGGAACGATGAGATCGGCACCCCGTACTCTATAACAGTGGATTACCAGACACTGGAGGATAGTACTGTTACAATCAGGGACAGGGATACGATGAAACAGGTGCGCACTTGTATTGATGATATTGCGGACAATATATCCGACATGATATACAGCGGCAAGCCCTTCGAGGACGCCGGCAAGAGAATCTGAGAACATTAAACATTTTTTTCATGCAAAAATAAACCGAAAAAGTTAATATTTGTTAAAAATACCCTGTAATCATGAGGAAGCTGGGGGAATGCGAGGACGCTGTATCGCCTGTAATCGGAGTAACCATGATGGTTGGGCTGACGGTGATAATGGTTTCGGTTGTAGCAGTTTCGGTATTTGCTTTTACACTTCCGGAGAGCTTGCCCCCGCATGCTAAGATTGTGGTGGTGGAGGCGAGGGGAGATATAGGTTATACGGCATTAAATAAAAGTTTCATAGCTCTGAAACATAAGGGTGGCGATGTGTTAAATGAGAACAATACTAAAATTATCATCACTGGAAAAGGATACGCATACGCCACAGGAGAAGATCCGCATCTTTCGTCAGCGCAGGACATGCGATCTACTTACAAAAATTTAGCTGGAAAGAATTATATATCGGGTTTTGATAACGAAATTGTAGAGGGTACTTCATGGGATGCGGGTGAAACCATAACACTTTACGGGTCTGATGGAAGAGATTTAGATTTATATGGCTGGCACAATAATGTCGATAGTAAATGGAAATTAGATGATGGCTACATCGTTTCAGTAACAATAATCGACACCACTACAAACCAAGTAATTGCAGTCTCTCAAGCTATCATAAAGCATCCCTAAACCCTCTCAGTGTCCTCGCTCCCGCATTGCGGACACGGTATCGGGATAAAGTTTGGGTCTGCCTCAAATTCAAAACTGCAAACTCTACATCTAAAGAACACTGCAAACTGGTTTATTTCTTCCATATTATCTGAACCTGATATTTTTCACCCTGAAATACGATACGCACATTTTTATCTTTTTCGGTTATGAAAATATCTGACCTTCGAAAGTTTGACAGAATAAGAACCAAAACTTTTATATAGTTTAAATTGCATTAATGCATTATTGCAACATTGCAATTATTATTAGAGAAAAATGAAAGCACAAGAAATTAAAACAATAACGGATCTGGTCTGGGATTATTTTAATGAACATCCAGAAAAAGAACTATCGCCAAATATGGTGTTTAAAGCACTGACCACTAAACACAAAAAACTCAAAATTAATTATAGTAGTGTAAATTCTGCGATACACAGGTTCCATCTCCAAAAAACAATCTTTAGAACTTCCCGCGGGAAATATTCACTTAAAATTCCATTATCCAAGGGGCAGCTCAAGATCGATGACGTCATCACACATCAAACTGGTAGAGAATGAAAAATTTAAAAAATATAGAGGTGAATCTATGGAATGCCTGAAAAACACAAACATAAACTGCTTTGTAAAAGTGATAACTCAGGAATATGAGGAATTCCCGGCGTGCCTCAAAAACCGGGAATGCAATTATATTCCGGAGAGTGAGAAGTATGAATAAATTGCCAAAAGTTGGAACAAAAATATTGCACAATGCATGGGGCGACGGTACGATACTCGGATGGTACGACGATAAATATGCTTTCGTAAAATTTCCATGCGGAACACGATTAGTTAATCGTGATAAGAATTCCAAGTACCTTCTGAAATAATCGCCAGCATTCGCTAATATACTTCCGTGTATATTAGATGTCAAGGCTTAAAATAAATTCTTCGCCATTCACGAAAAGCTTGGGTTTTGTGATAATGCCGTCAAGATGAATCCCGGCAATCACATCCCCGCCAAAGGTGCTGTTATCCCCGAGGGCAATGTGCACCGTACCTCCAACTTTTTCATCCTCAAGCACATTGCCGATTAACTTTGCCTGCGGGTTTATTCCTATTCCGAATTCAGCAATATTTCGTGCTTTTTCCCCGACAGCTTCCAGCATGGCATTCAACTTCTTTGCCTGCTTACCTTCAATGCCTACAACATACCTTTTTCTTACTGTAAATTCAAGAGGAGAATCAAGAATCCCAAACCCGCTCATGGAACCGTCCACCACAAAAACGCCGTTAGCATCCTCTGGCGCAATATACAGTTCGCCAGCAGGAAGATTGCCGTGACATCCCGGTTCTTTGCAGAGCCCCGTGTCCATCATCCATTTGCATCCTTCAAGGTTAAATTCCATATCCGTTCCAATCTGTGTTGTAACCCTGATTTTGCGGGCATTCTCAAGCTGTTTATTCAATCGAATGGCAATATCATTGACCTTATCATAATCCGCAAGTATTGCGCCTGAATGCATCATTTTCTCTGTGATTCCAGGCATGGAAGCGACTCTTGCTCCCCTTTTGCAGGCATCGATCTTAGCCTGCGTATGGGTGAGGGAAAAGGTGGTCGGGGCAATGACCACATCCGCGTGCTTCATTGCCTCTGCTATCGCAAGTGGCGGCTCTTCCCCATGGCGCGTTCTTGGAAGCATGGTCACAGTCATAACCTCGCACCCTGCGTTTCTGGCAGCTTCGAATAAAGCCTTCGTAATGGATATAGGGGTTTTTGTATCCACTGCAATAAGCACGTTCTCCCCTTTTTTAACGCCGAAGCATTCCAGTACTTTCTTAGCGCCCTGAGATATCATGTTAAACTTTTCTCGGATCAGTAATCTCGCCGTAAAGAGCGCTTGCAGCTGCAGTTGCTGGAGAGGAAAGATATACAAGGGCATCAGGGCTTCCCTGCCTGCCCTTAAAATTCCTGTTCGATGTGGAAAGCCCGACTTCGCCCTTGCCAAGAAGCCCGAAGGAGCCGCCCATGCACGGCCCGCAGCACGGCGCTTCCACGATTGCGCCCGCCTCCATGAATTGCTCAACATATCCTGCGCGAAGCGTCTTCATATATTCCGTATGCGAAGCCGGGATAATCAGGAGTCGAAGTCCTTTTGCTACTTTTTCACCCTTCATTATTTTTGCCACGACTTCCATATCCTCAAACCTGCCGTTTGTACACGAGCCCACAAACACCTGATTGAGCTTAATTCCCTCTACCTCTTCCACTGATTTTACATTATCAACGTTATGCGGGCAGGCCACCTGCGGCGGGAGGTCGGAGACGTCGTATGCTTTTGTTTCCGAGAATGCTGCATCTGTGTCGCTCTTCCACTGCTCATACCCCGTATTTAAATACGGGGTCTCTGGCACCCTTTCCTTGAGGTATTTTTCTGTAATCCTGTCTGCCTCCACGATGCCTGCTTTCCCCCCCATCTCGATAGCCATATTGCACATGGTCATCCTTCCCGGGATGTCCATACCTTTGACAGTGGAAGCGCAGAATTCGGCTGTCTTATATCTTGCCCCTTCTGCGCCCACGTCGCCGATGACATGGAGTATGACGTCTTTTGGATAAACGCATCTGGGAAGCTTCCCGGTAACCTCGAATCTCGTGGTCTCAGGAACTTTGAACCAGAGCTTTCCTGTTGCAAAAACAAAAGCCATGTCAGTGCTGCCTATGCCTGTGGAGAAGGCGCCGAGTGCTCCGTAGGAGCATGTATGGGAATCCGAGCCCACGATGAGGTCCCCGGGTTTAACGTGTCCTTTCTCAGGCATCACTTGGTGGCATACACCTTCAAAAACATCATAGTTCAGGATTCCCTGCTCCTCTGCAAACTGGCGCAGGAGGATATGGTTTGCGGCTGCATTTAGCGAATCCGCAGGCACTTGATGGTCAAAAAGAATTATTATTTTATCAGGATTCCACACTTTCTGCGTTTTTTTACCTTTTATTATCTCCCTGAAGCCCTCGACTGCGAGCGGTCCTGTGATGTCATGGGTCATGGCGCAGTCTATGTTTGCGAGGACAAAGTCTCCTGCTTTTACTTTTTTGCCGCATGCTTTTGAGAATATCTTTTCTGAGAGCGTTTGTGGCTTTGAAAATTCATTGGAGCTTTTTGACTTTGAATATTTGACAGAATTTTCAAACATGAAGCCTTATTGATAGCTTGAAATTATTTAATGTTGTCGAATCTTAAGATTTAGAGCAATAGACATTAACCGATACTGCTTACGATCTGGAACGTAAACTCTGCCGGTTGATAGCCCTGAACAAGCAGTCGCAGGGTAACATTGGTACTGTTTATATAATGCGGCCTGTCCAATATAAGCCCATAGCCCTGACCCTGCTGTTCAAGAACAAACGATTTTTCTTCAAGAACCTGCCCATCACTCACGATCTGCGCTGTTATGGCAAGGGGGTTTGGTTGCTGGTTAGTGATTTGAGCCTGCGCTGTCTGAAGCGAATAATTTCCAGGGCCCCAGATTGCAGGTTTTATCATCCGTGCTTGCACGTAAAGAAAACCGGGGGGCAGCTTGGGAATTCCTGATGGTGTGGGAGTAGGAGTCGAGATCGCCTGAGTTACTATAACAGTGCCGGTCAGGTTTTTGTTCTCTTTAAGATAGAAGGTATAAGTTCCCGGCGTTTGGAATACGTAACGATATCCTGCGTAGTACTGCAATACCTGGGCGACAAAAAGTCCTTCTCCGCTTATGAGCGTAACGGTTACTGTATCATAATTGCTCCAGAGGATTTCATCACCCGGCTGGATGGTCTGCGTACCCGGAATGAAACCTCTCTGGCTGTCCAATTTTATCAGGAAACTTTTGCCTGTAGGGATGGCCTCGGGAAGAGGGGGTGCCGTTATCGATGGTGCGGCGGTTGGAGTTACGGCAGGGGTTGTGGGCGTAGGGGCTGGAGTTGGTGTGGCCTGTGGGCTAACGCAACCTGAAAAGAAGACTGCCAGCAGGATGAAGATGAATAGAGTTGATTTGAATTGAACCATAACAAAACAGAAGCTCAAAATCATGTTCTGTATAATAAAACTGCCGATTTTGTTTTCACATGCAGGTTCGCGTTTTTTGTAGAAAAGTATATAAAAGATAAAATTATCTTTACTATAATGAGTGAAAACATCAAAATCCATGAAAAAGATAAGCAGATATTCGACATGCTTCAGGCTGAATTAACTCTCAAAACAGGTAAGAAAATAACCCAGCAGGAGTTATTCTCGTGGCTCATCGAATTTGTCAGGTATAGAAAAGATAACTTCTTTGGTAGGCTCTCTAAACTACCTTTATCGGAGAAAGAAAAAAAGAAAATAAGAAGTATTCCGAGCAATTGGGGCGTTGAAACAAGTGAAGAGGAAATTGACCTGGTAGTTTACGGAGCCAAAAGATGAGTGTTTTTATAGATACTGGCATTTTTATCGGGTATGTCAACAAGGATGATAGACACCACGTAGCAGCTTCTGGCCTTGTTGAAGAGATTATGGATAACAAATATGGCGCAGCATTTACCTCGAATGCGATTTTTGATGAAGCTGTGACCTTTGCTCTTTACAAAACAGGAGACGCCAAAAGGGCTATTGAAATAAGGGATTTTATATTTGGAAATGAGAAAGAATATGGCCAGCCGTTCATGAATCTGCTTTTTGTGGATAAAGAAGTGCTTAACAAGGGATGGAATATTTTTGTAAAATATGCCAATAAGAAGCTGAGTTTTACTGACTGCACAACCATAGAACTGATGAATAGCAAGAATATCGAATATCTGGCAAGTTTTGATGGCGGGTTTGATGGGATTGTGTCGAGGATTGGGGAGTGAAATCCATCAAACAGACTAAAGCTTCAATAAGATTA
>CAYXIP010000084.1:0-7481 GCA_964465515.1 uncultured Candidatus Methanoperedens sp.
AGTTACGACGAGGATATGGCGCTCACTGCTGCTGAATCCATGCTGATCGCCAGAGCGCATCATTACTCTGCAATAATCCACAATCCCAGGACGCAGGGGGCAAGGGTGATGCTGCTCCATGCCCTTGAGAATGCACTCAAGAGACATGAAAAATCAGGGAACGATGCCAGAGCACTTATGGCAAGTTTTTTCACTTCATACATCGACAGCGATTTATTGAATTTCATCGAGTCTAATGGCGACGCGGGCGCAAAAAAACTGATAACGAATATCAGAAATGGCAGCATCTGCAATGCTGTGGCACGTTTCACGCACAAAAATCTCAACCCGATCACACGGATGGCACTCTCTACTATTGCTAGAAACGGCGTTGCCAAGAAGATGTTTGAGGAGGAGCTTGCAAGGCGTTTTGCTAAAAAGTACGGCTCGCAGGTGCTCGTTGACCTTGACGTCGCAAGCGGAATCCCTAAAAGCACGAGGATAAAAATAGGTGAAGATGAAGGGTTCTTGTACGACGAATCCGCCTTAGCCAACGGGCTTGTGAGAGCAATCTCGCGCCAGATATCGCTGTGCGTTTTCTCAAGAGCCGGGGATGACACGGCGCTTCTTCAGGCATCGCATGATTTCCTGCTCGGTATCGAGAGCCTCTCGCCCTCCCTTCTGCGCTTTATCAGGAATGAAACATACCTGCCAATCGAAGGGCTTCTCCTTATATTTTACAGTGCGCATAGATTGTTCAGCAGCGAATCGGAGGGCAGAATCACAATGCCAAGGCTGCGCAATATTGCCAGGATATACTGGCTTGTGAAGGAATTGGGTATGAATGAAAGACTTCGCAATTTATTCGATTACAGGTTCCACAGCCGCTATGGCTTCCCGTACAGCGACAGGCTCTTTGAGGATATCCAGCTTCTCGTGGCAATGGGAATGGTAGACGAAGATTTAAGGTATTTTGAAAAGAAGGGCAGGTGGCAGCAGCGGTACGAGTATGTCCTGACGAGCGATGGTCTTGAGTATGCTGAGTTAATCTCACCCGCATACCAGAATGAATTAAAGCTGATTGAAAATTATTTGACAATTAACAAACACTCCATTCCCAGAGATGCAGTTAGTATCGCGAGAGGTAGATACAGAAAAGAGAGAAGGGCATGAAATGGATACCTTGCAAATTTTTGGATGAATTTATATACCATAACAAAAGAATCTGAAACAGAGAGCAGGAAAATGGATGAAAAGCTAAGCCTTGATAAGGATGATCTTGTAATTGTCATTGTAATTATTGTTGTGTTTCTGGTAGTAATCGGTGTGGGCTTGTTGTTTTGGACTCACCCTTAAGGTTATTTTTCAGATTTCATTTCATTTATAACTTCGCTCAGGGCATCCCGCAGCCTGCCTTCAGGGTTTAAGATATCGTCCGCGATCATATCGATAAGAAGGTCATACCCGCCAGGGCTTGAGGATAAATAGTCCCTTATAACTGCATCCAGCCTTTCGCAGCAATCCACGCATAACTCCACGCCTTCTATCTCGGCATCATTTGCAGGCTCAAGAGCAGTATGGCACAGGAAACACTCACTCATAATTTCACCAGCCCCGCTAATGAACCTGACATCTTATCAATGTTATGCATCAGACGATGCTTTCGAATTTTGTTGAAGTAATCTTATTCGCTCGCCTCTTTAAACCTCTTCACCACAAAATCCCTATCAAGCGACTCTAAAAAATGCCCTGCCCTCGGCCCTGATTTCAGCCCGAGAAGCGCTATGTAAACTGCCTCGAAAACCTTTTTCCCATCAAGCCCAGCCTCTTCTGCCACCTTATACATATTGTCATGGATTTCCTGACCCGTCATGCCACGCTCAAGTTCATCAGCCAGAATCGAAAGCGCACGCTTCTGTTCTTCTGTGAAGCTCTTCACCTGCGGGGGAAGTGCCTCCTGCACCTTGAATTTCACAAAGGCAGGCGCATAGTTCAAAAGCCAGCTCCTGGCATTATTCGCCCTCTGCCTGATTGCTTCTACATCCGAGGTATCATAACCTGTGCGCCTCAACACCGTGAGAAGATAATCAAAACCCCGATCATCTGCAATCTGAACAGCAGTCACCATGTGCCTGAAAGGGATATCCGTGGGCTTTGAAGCCTCGGTCTGGGAAAGCTGGTACGCGCGCTTATCCCCTTCAACGCGGTCATACTCATCTATGAGATTCAGCAGGGCAAGCCCGGGGTCAAACTCGATGTGCTTTTCCGGTTTCTGCCTGATAATCAGGTAGCGTAGTACTTCAGGCGGCACTATCTCAAGCATCTCGTTTATCGAAATCGCAAGACCCGTGGAAGAGTGCATGGCGCCTTTCCCTTTCAGCATTATCCACTCATACACTATCGGATATGGAGGTTCGTATTTGTATATCTCGCGGCTTATCCTTTTTCCGGTATCGTAAGAACCGCCCGCTGTGGCATGGTCTTTGCCGAAAGGCTCGACCGTTGTGCCGAATATGGGCCACCGCGCAGGCCAGTCAACGCGCCATGTGAGTTTCCCTCCGCCTTTCATAGAAACTGTGCCGGAAGAGCCGCATTTGCAGACATAATCAACGGTGTCTTTTTCGATATCAAAACCAGTAACTCTGGTGGTAGAGAGGCGCCCGCATTCATTGCAGATGGGATTGAACGGGCTCCAGTCAGGTTCAAGCTCTCTGCCTGAAACTTCGGAAAGTATTTGCGCTATTGCATCCCTGTTAAGCAGGGCTTTCTTGATGGCTTCGAGGTATTTCCCCTGTTTATAAAGTTCATCTGCCCTGTAAACCTCCGGTTTGATGCCCAGAGTATGCAGCGCCTCGATGAAAGGGAGCAGGAAATGTTCGGCATAACTCTTATGGCTGCCGCATGGACACGGAATTTCTGATAGCGGCTTTCCCACATGGGCTTCGTAATCCTTTGAAAGGAAGGGATACACTTTGCGAAGTGGGTCTAAAGTATCCGCGATATAAATGAGACGCACATTAGCGCCTTTATCCTTAAGCGCCCTGTAAATCGCGTCTGCTGTCACAACCTCTCGCATATTGCCTATGTGAATTGCGCCCGATGGAGTAATCCCCGAAGCTACCGTATGCCTTTTCCCCCGGACAAGCACATCTTCTGCTATTACATCTGCCCAGTGTATCGTCTCTGTCATTGCCTTTAGAATCGCATGAAAGGTATTAAAGGATGCTCTCATCGTTTGACTGCACAGTCTGGGAATTTGAAGATTCAGTCAAATATTTAAACTTCTAACTCTTCATTGAATTTTCAAATATGGCACGAGTAGCTGTAGGTGGAACATTTGACCCTCTGCACGACGGTCACAGGGCACTTCTGAAAAAAGCCTGCGAGCTGAGCCGTGGGGATGAATTACTCATCGGGCTTGCCTCGGATGAGATGGCTCGAAATAAGCCCCATGATGTGGTTAATTATCGCACGCGCTACAATGAAGTCATGCGATTCATCAATGCTCAGGGAATAACTCCTGTAGTTGTCAGGCTTGACGACCCCTATGGTCCAACAATACATGATGATTTTGATTTTCTTGTGGTATCCCCGGAGACTTTTCCTGTTGCGCTGAAGATAAACAAGATACGAGGGAAAAAAGGCTTGAGAAATATAGAAATCGTGCTTGTTGATTATGTTTTTGCAGATGATGGCTTGCCCATATCCAGCACACGAATCAAGAGAGGGGAGATAGATGAACACGGAAGAGTATTGAAAAAAGCTGCATAGAAAGCTTTATCTAAAATTACTTTTAACTTTAATATGAGAGAGGGAGTGAAAATCCATATCTCACTAAAAAGGGAGGAAATATGTCAAAAGTAGTTGTTGTGTATCTCAGTACATCAGGAAACACAAAAGCGATGGCAGAAGCAATCGCAGAAGGTGTTAGGGCTAGGAACATCGATGCTCAGGTCGTGAATTTCCATGAGGCAAGAATAGAAGAGATCAAGTCTGCGGATGCCATTGCGCTTGGTTCTTCGACTTTCTATTATAAGATGCTGCCTCCCATGGAAAAATTCATTGAAAGCCTTTCAAAAGCGAATGTGAAGGGTAAAATAGGCGCAGCTTTTGGCTCTTATGGGTGGAGCGGTGAAGCGCCTGTTATGATAGCTGAAAAGATGCGTGAACTTGGGATTAAAGTGATAGATCCTGTGCTGCGCATCCAGTATCAGCCTACAGATAAAGACCTTGAGGAGTGCAAGCAGCTCGGGAAGGACATCGCCAAAAAAGTGAAACAGGCGTAGGTTGCCTAATTTTCACAATAAAACATTTGTATTAAGTATAACTATAATAGAATTAATGTGGAGTATAATTCAGGAAAAATTCAGGAACCATCCCGCACAGGAAAAAGTCGTAAGGCTGCTTTTAGAGAGGGGTTTCCAGATAAACGACGAGGGCAGGGTAGTCTCAGGCAGCATCGAAATACCTCATACCCAGATTGCACAGGAAATCGGAGTGGACAGAAGAGTGGTTGACGCCACATGCGAAGTCATTGTAAAGGATGCAAAGCTCAAGGCGATATTCCGGAATATCCATACCATGCCCTTTCTCAGGGATGTGGCGCCCCTGCTCCATCTTGGCGTCATAATCATCACCCCCGACGACGCTGCCCGAAAAGGGCTTCTGGGGAGCGTGGCAACATCTGTGGCGGAGCACGGGATTATTATCAGGCAGGCAGTGTCTGATGACCCTTACCTCACCGAGAACCCCAGGCTTACGATAATCACGGAGGGAAAGGTGAGCGGGGAGCTTGTGAATAGTCTTACGAGGATAAAGGGCGTGAAGAGCGTGACGGTGTATTGATCCGGTTTGCTTCATTGGGCAATGTCCCTGCTGAAAGAATGCATGCGATAATCTTATAACAAAGTATAGGAATAGATTTACTGGGTGAAAATATGGCTGAAATAACCGTGACTGAAATCAGGAAAACTATTGCAACATCTTTAGGAACCGCATTCGGAATTGTTATTGGCATGATATGGACACAGGTTGTTCTATCAGCTTTTAATACTGTTGGAATATCTTTAACCACTCCAGGCGGAACATGGACTCAATGGAGCTATTTTTTTATTACGGCTGTTGTTGTAACACTAATATGCGTTGTTGCGATCGTAATGTTAGGGAGATGGGGCGGAAAGCAGTAAAAGTATCAATTATTCATCTTATACTGCGCTGGAATATGATGCCTCTTCAAATATCCTCAAGCATCGTAAATCCATAAAACAGCCTTTTTCCAGGCTCGTCCAGCCCTTCAAGGTCGTCCCGCTCTATTATCACACCCTCCGGGGCTGTTAAAGTGCCATCCACCTTTGAAGTCTCATGCATAACTATGGTATTCGCGCTGACCTTACCGAGGATCTTGCAGTTTCTTCCCAGAACCACCTTTCCTTTTGTCGAGACAAGATTCCCGTGGATTATACAGCCTCGCCCTACGGCAACATCATTTGTTGTGCGTATACTGCCAAAAAGGGTTACATGGCTTCCCATGGCAAGGGAGCGGGCGCGGATGTTGCCGAGCAGGCGGCAGCGGCTGCCGATTTTAGCTGGTGAGATGGTCTTAATTGCCTCAAGGCTTATCTTCGTCCTGTCGGGTATGGAAAGGACTTCACTCTCTGGCATATCATCTGAGAAAAGCTCTGTTAGCGCTTTTTCTACTTCCTCCTCACTGCCGAGGCGCAGCAGCGCCATCAAATAAAGGAAAATGAACATGACCACAGGTAAAGGATTTCGCACCACAAGCCAGCCCTTGACATCATAGCCCCCGCTGATTTTAACATCGTTCCCTACATCCAGATTTCCTGCGGCAAAGAGTTTCCCGGCTATATTTACAAATTCCCCCAGATATGCATCAGTTCTCGTCCTCACATCCCCTGTTATCTCTGACCACATGTCGATTCTGACATCACCCTCTGAGATTATGTTTCCGTTGATCTTCACATGCTCGCCCGCTATTACGCTTCTGGCGATTAAGCCGTAGGCGATCTCTGCATAGTTTCCCACAAGAACATCGCCCTTGATCACGATGGAGTGCTCTTCCATAACAGTATTATCGGGTATGAGCAGTCCCTTCAGTTCGGTTATTGTAAAGCCTCCACGTCATTATAGTTCGAAGGTAAGATAAATCTTAATATAAACAAAACCGAATTAGCTGTTATGTGCGAACTCAGGGTAATTCTCAAAGGAAAAACCGTAATGGAAGATGTTGTAAGGATAACAGCAAATAAAGATTCAATCAAGCTTCAGGGAATTCTTGGCGAGACAAAGACCATTCAGGGCAGGATTGTGGATATAAATTTAACAAAACAGGAAGCTGTAATAGGAGAATAGGATGAAGGCAAAAGTTGCAATCAACGGCTATGGAACGATAGGAAAACGCGTGGCAGATGCTGTGGCTGCGCAGGACGACATGGAAATTATCGGTGTGGTGAAGACAAAACCCAGTTTTGAGGCAAGAATCGCGCTTGAAAAAGGTTTTACGCTTTATACTGCTGCAAGAGAAAATATTGAGGATTTCAAGAAATTAAAGATAGAGGTTGGCGGCACGCTTGAAGAACTGCTGGATAAGGCAGATATCGTAATTGATGCCACTCCCGGCGACTTCGGGGAAGAATACAAGAAACTCTATGAAAAACGCAACATAAAGGCAATCTGGCAGGGAGGGGAGGAGCATGAACTCACAGGATTTTCCTTCAATTCGGAGGCTAACTACAGAAAAGCCCTGGGCAGGGAGCTTGCAAGGGTTGTTTCGTGCAACACCACTGGACTTGTGAGGGTGCTTTATGCGCTCGATACCGCTTTTGGCGTGAAGAAAGCCAGGGCTACGTTGATACGACGTGCTGCTGACCCCAATGATATAAAAACAGGACCGATAAACGCACTTGTTCCAGACCCGATCAAGCTTCCTTCGCACCACGGTCCTGATGTGAACTCCATTCTTCCTGATATAGATATCACAACCATGGCTGTAAAATCCCCCACAACGCTCATGCATCTCCATGCGCTGAATATCGAATTGGAAAAGACCGCAAATGAGGAGGAGATTATAAAAGTCTTCGAGGAAAGACCGCGCATCAGGCTCGTGAGCGGGAAAGATAGAATAAAATCAACAGCAGAAGCCATGGAATTTGCAAAAGACCTTGGAAGACCGCGCGGGGATATGTGGGAGAACATCGTATGGAGGGATTCCATTTCTTTCCATAAAGGAGAACTGTATTTCTTCCAGGCGATACACCAGGAATCCGATGTGGTTCCTGAGAACGTGGATGCAATAAGAGCTATGCTTGAGATGGAAAAGGACGGGGAAAAATCCATAAGAAAGACGAACAAGGCGCTTGGGATCTGAGGCTTCAGCGTTATTTTTTGTACTAACAGAGTACTAATCTAAAAGTTTTAAATCCGAAATTTTTAAATGTAAGTAAGTAATTACTTGCTTTCATGGAAGATACAGAGCAGAAAATCCT
>CAYXIP010000085.1:0-2291 GCA_964465515.1 uncultured Candidatus Methanoperedens sp.
GTGGTAACGTAACGAAATAAAAAGCTGTTAGTTCCGGGCTGGTAAGGAGTTTTCGCATCTCCCCTGCCCTTCTTCGTGATTCCAGAAGCCCCTGTATCACAGGGTCATGAACCTCTTTTTTCTCTTTCTTGAAGGAAATTATAAGCCACAGAGTCACGGAGAGCACAGAGAATTGGTAAGCGCGAAGTGGAACAATTGGATAACTCTGTGTCCTCTGTACTCTCAGTGGTTTTTAAGCTATGTACGGCTGTGTATCGTCTTTTTTGCTTGAGGACAGATTCACTGTTACGGTTATAAAACGCAGTGGAACATTCCCCGTGTTCAGAAGTGCATGCACTGAAATGGCTGGAATATATACCACATCGCCTCGTGAGATTTCTTTTTTCTCTTCACCTATGGTCATGATACCAAAGCCTGAGAGGACGTAGTAGATCTCTTCAAAATCGGGGTGGTAATGGGGCGGGATGCTTTTGCCAGGCGAAAGCGAGGTATCATAGACGGCTGCAATATGTTTTGCTATGCCTGCAAGGTCAAGACCGTTTTCTATCTGTTTTACGAACACAGATTTTTATAGCTCTCCTTTTTTCTCCTTTACCTTCTGCACGAGTTCAAAAATCTCATCAGCCTTTTCCCCGAGAACACAGAGGGTTACCGAACCCTCTCCTCCATTTATGCCTCCTGCGCCTATCGGGAAGACATCCTCGGCGCCAAGAAGAGTGAACGCAGCCACCTCGGTAACAACCGTGCCGCACAGCGGCATCACACCTACTGGAAGCCCTGTTGCCCTGCTGCAGCGCTGGATTCCTATTCTTCTTGAAAGCTCGACCACCGAATAGGGTATGGATTTTTCAAGACCCACAGGAATGACAAGATTTATTCCCCTTGCCATTATAGCCCCTATGAAACTCCCTGTTGTGCCGCCCTGCGGGTTTGCCATCATGACGCCTGCAATGCCCTGTGGATCGAGGGCATTAGCACCTTTTATTACCACATCCTGTGAACCCATTTCCTTTACGATGCCGTCGTCCTTCACCTCTCTTCCATCGCGCAGGGCAATCGTTGGCAGGCGTTTCCCTATCGGGACTACCGTTGTTGTGCCGTCGATGTAGCCTGCTCCATATCGTGCGTGGTCTATTTTCTTTCCTGTAAGCTCCTCTGCCACATAAGCATTGGTACTGCCGAGGGTTATCAGGATTATTCCTTTTTTCAGCGCCTGCTGGATGATGGGAAGCTTTTTTACTCCCATGGCTATGATTCGCTTCGATTCTGCTGGTGTTAATGTTATCTGGATTTGTTTCATAAGCTCACCACTGCTCCTTAGGAAGTATTTGCCTTTCAGAGTATAAATAGTTGGTTCTGTGGTAAGGATTCAGCAAGTGAATCACAGGTATTTGCGAGATTTATAGAAGAAATACCCAACCACGCATATCGTGATCACAGGCGACACCCACTGCGGAAAAGTATATCCGAAACTATCAAGCACCATTATCACACCAAGGAAAAATATCGAATACATTGCCCCGTTTTTAAGGTAGATGTATCTCTTCACATTTTCGATATTGCTTACCGTGAGCTTCCTTACCACATAAGCACCCATGCCGTTGCCGATGAGTATCAGAGGTATCGAGAGGGTGAATGCAAAAGCTCCGACCACGCCATCGATTGAGAATGTTGCGTCAATCACCTCAAGGTACATTATTTTGCCCCAGTCGCTCCTGTTTTTTCCCATGAGTTCCTTTTCATGCATCTCTGCGTTCTGTTTAAATCCATGGGTTATGAAAAACGCTGTCGAGCCAAGTACTGCCCCGAATGCCATGAAAGGGTGCACCTTTAGCGAAAACCACACGATGGCAGCAAGAGTAATAGAAACTATGGCAAAGAACCATGCCCCGTGCTGATGGAAAAACCTCTCGCCCCGTAAACCATAGTTTTTAGCCTCGATAAACAGCCAGTGGAAAAAAAGAAAAATAAGAAAAATTCCTCCACCGACCAGTAAAAAAGGTGCCGAGTCCTCAATCATCTCTTTTATTTTCGGGTCTTCGCTGAACGTTGCTGTCAGGGCGCCAACTGCTCCAAGGGATGGATTTGTTCCCCAGACAATAAGCCAGGGCAGCATTCCCCTGATAACAAAAACTGCAAAAAGCAAGCCGTAGAATAAAAACCAGCGTCTTGCTCTTTGCGACATCGTGGAGAGCACTTCGGCGTTAATCACCGCGTTATCGATGCTGCTTATGGCCTCAAAAATGATGAGACCCAAAACAATCAGAATAATCGAGAATATATCAAGCATT
>CAYXIP010000085.1:2391-7447 GCA_964465515.1 uncultured Candidatus Methanoperedens sp.
AAAGAAAATCGGTGTATCTCTACACCAATTTCTTTATCGGATGCGACTCAGCCAGCACGCTCAGGCCAAGGTCTTTAGCTGTCTCACCCAGCATGATATCCACCATTGCCACGGCTGGGAAAACCTTCTTGACGTTCTCTATCGGTCCGTAGAGAAGGAAGTTGGCGCCCATGATCTGCGCCACAAGGTTCGTGCCAATATCCACAGGAGGCCATGACTCTGTCTTTGCCTCAGGGTCTTCCTTCCTGTACTTCTTCATCCAGTCCCATGCTGAGGCCATATTATGGAATCCTCCGCCAACCGGGAGCCCGAGCTTGCCTTTAATGGCAAGGACTGAGCGTATGGTGGCTCCCGAGCCTGCACCGAGAGGCGTTGCAGCAACGTCCACAAGTGGTCTCGTGATTCCAACTTCCTTTGCCACATCGAGCATGCCTTTTGTCTGTCCCGTCCCCCCTTTCTCGAGAATTTCCAGCTTGCCTTCCACGCTTGGATTTGTGGCATTGAATGCAAGCACGATGGCAGAAGTGAGTTTGCTTTCCTTGAGCGCTTTCATCTCTTCTGCGCCTATGCTGGCGTTGATGGAGTTGTGTATGGCCCGCTTCTCGACGCCAATTTCTTTTGCATATCGCGCTGCCGCTGCCCTTGTAGCACCGTCTGATGAATCCACAAGGAACGGCACATCATCGCATATATCCACGAACCATTCGATATATTTCTTGATAGCCTCGGGCGTCTCGCCAACAAGCTGGTTGAAATATGGAAGACCTGTGGTATCTCCCATCACTTGCTGTGTATTCCAGAGCTTCTCTGCTTGAGCTTTATCAAAAATACCCTTATCCTCATCGGTCACTATCTTATGTTTCAGGTAGAACATCGTACTGACCAATACCGTGGGATATTCTCCCGGCTGCCCGCCGACTTTTACCTTGCCGAATTCAAACACTTCTTGTTTCTTGTCGTATCTAAACATCTTAGCACCTCATTTAAAAAATATACTTTGGATGACTTCACGAAATCTTGGACTTGAAAGCACAGGATATAGCTGTAGCAATAGATATACAACCACTATCATCAGCGCAGTGACTATTCCATACAGAATTCCAATATCTCTTCCGAGTTTTTTTCCGTATCTCTGGTGTATCTCCGAATTGGTGAACTCAATCTTTTCCTCTATCTCGTTCAGTTTCGCCAGTATCTCCTTATAGTCCTCTGGGTCTACTATTACAGTTGGAATTTTTTCTGCCATTGCATCACCCCAATAGCGATACTGGAATCAGTATCATTGCCATGACTATAACCAGGCCGATTATGAATCCAATAAAACCAGTGGCATCTACGCCTGACTCAAGTTTCTGGTTCCTCGCAATAAGCTGCCCACGGTAGCGGATATCATCTACGAGCGGTTCTATCTGCCCCATTGAAGGGGATACTACCATGGGTACGCCGCCTCCGTACTCGTATTCTTTCTCTGCCATTTACACACCTCCGAATAAGGTTATTCCGAGAATGGTTAATCCCACGACCAAGCCTATCATTATGCCTTCTATTTTTCCTGCATAGATGCCTGACATCAGCTTGTTCATGTTTCCAATTTCAATGGACTGGTGCTGGATTCCCTTTATCCTTGCCTGGACTGTGGCAATCTCGGCAGACATGGGTTTTATGCCGCCTACTTCTTCCACTTCCTCCTTTTTCCCGACCTGGATGATCATGGGCTCGCCTGCAAATGCTCCCGGGTCTCTCGATGCAAGCTCTTTTACCTTCGAAGCAATGGTTCCCTCATCCTCCGTGCCGAGCATCTCCACAACCTCTACCTGCGCCTGGAATCTCTTTATTGAATCATCGGGCAGGTTCTCGATATAGGGTATGGCGCCTGATGCTTTAACGATGCGGTTATCCTTGACACCGTTCTTGTGCAGCATCACTATCGCTTCGCCTGAGATATGCCCTTTTACTTCCGTCCCTGTGACGAGCAGGAAGCGTATGTTGGGGTTGGAGATGATATTTGCGACGATCTTTTCTATCCCGAGATTCTCTGTCTTATGCGGTCCTGTTATTGCAGCGCCGGCGGCAAGCTGCGCCGCGCCCCTGACATGCGAGCCGCATGTGGTTACAGCTACGGGATTCTCAGGGTTTCCAGCTTCATATTCTCCTTTGACAACAGGCCATCCTGCTGCCGGTTTAACTTTCGCCATTATATCCCTCCTAACTTCGAAAGAATAAGCAACAGGAAAGAGAGAATGAATCCTATTATTGCACCGTAGAATGCATTGGTGATTATGCCTGCATTATACGCTGCTCTCTCCCTTCCCGGGAACATGCTCAAGAGCGGCGCATTGGGCTCAAGCTGGTTCATCATGTCCGTGACAATTTTATCAAGCTCATCGAGCTGCGTCCTAACGCCGTCCAGAGAATACTCAACCACATCCTCCCTCTCTTCTGCGATTACACCAGTTGCAGGATTTAGAATAAGATGCAGCTCAGGTGCAACTCTTATATGACTCATATATTATACCTCCGTCTTCGGCAGTAAGCCTGTTCCTGCTACTACCGATGCATCTTTATAGACTTCATCCCAGAATTTCTTGTAAAAGATGAGCCACAGGATTATTCCAACCACGATGGTAATAACTGCCGATGTTCCCAGGGTCATTAGTGCAGCAATCCCCATCAGGCTCGTGGTGATCGCCCCTGTGGATACTGCAAGGAAGAGCAGTCTTTTCTGTTTTTCATCAGGTCCAAGGCAGGCGTTGAACGGATGCGCCATTGCAAGTGTTCCAACCCAGAATACAGCAAGTATTACACCATTACTGAAAACCCTGGGAATAAAGTCGGAAAACACGTAATCTCCTGCTACAGAAGCGCTGTAGCCCAGGATGATTAAAACACCTGCACCTGCAATTTCCGTCATCCCACGAATCATTATTGGAATTCTCATCTTTATTATGTTCTGAGCAATCCAGCCTATCACAAGACCGATTGCCAGGGCTATTATCAAGGCGAGTACTGGGCCTGCGAACACCAGGGACCTCACAACTGCAAGACTGAACATGGCAGCAATGATGCCCATTCCGAGGGCTAACTGCCCGATGGATGGCACGCCAGTCCCAAGACCGTACTTGGCAACGCGCCTTACTGCATCGGCGCCCCATATTACGGCGCACATTGCCCCGAGTGCCCCTGCTGTGGGGAAGTAAGGGGATAGGTATATCCCAATTAACCCTCCGATTATTCCCAAAAGTAAAAGTCTGTTGGGTGAGATGTCCTTGCTCTCGCTCATGCTACCATTCCCCCTACAATCAGAACAGCCACGACTCCGCTTATAAGGCTCACGATGAAGCTTGAGAGTGCATCCTTTGGAAGGACGCGCCTGAACTTGGGGTCATGGAATCCTTCAATTGTGCCTGCAACGCCGTAGGAAGGAATAACGGAATTCACATAGAATACACCCACGGTGAATACGCCTGCTACCGCGGCAGCGCTAAGTTTTGCCACGCCTTCATCTGGGATTATTGCAACAAGGGCGGGGTGGTATATTCCGTAAAGAACATAGTATATCAGCGAGCCCCCTATTCCGCCGAGTGCAGCGCCTATCAATCCGCTCACAAAGCAAACCGTAGGCACGCCGTGCCCCTGCGTTCCCTTGGATACATAGAGATCCTGGCGCGAGCCTGTGATAGGGTCGCGTTTAACCTGGGCTGAAGCAAAGGGCACGCCTATGCCATATGCGTACATAACACTGCACGCTATCCCCACACTTGCCATCAGTATCATTGAACCCATCGCCCCGGCTGCCAGCACAAGAGCAATCGATGAATTAGGGTCATTGTAAGAAACATGACTTGCTGTTAGCAGACCCACAAGCCCCGAACCGGCTGCCAGTTCAACAGTCCCTGTGCCTATTCCAGTAGCCTGAGCCATTGCTGCTGGTGCGCCGCCCACAGGAATAAAGTGGACTGCAATACATATAAGCGTGCCGCTGATGGCTATCAGGAGAATGTTTGTGAGCGTTACCGGGTCAAATGTAACCATTATGCTCTTGCCTCCTTTGTTATTTTCTCTTCTTTATATGCTCCGTATGTGTTCTTCAACCGCACTTCCAGCAGCCTGTTCAGGATGACCATCACAGCAACGGTAATAAAGCCCGTAATCACCGTTTTCCATACATATCCAAACATTATTACAGGCCAGAACGTAAGAAATACGGTTAGGCCAAAACCGATACCAGTTGCAGGTCCTCCGAACTTTGAACAGAACCAGACATTGTCTATACTGTTCCTGAGTCCAGACTCTCCCTTCCTCACAATGCGCCCTGAAAGCGCGGTATTGAGCCCTACGCCGAACTCGCGGTTCTGGTACTGCCGCTCACCACCATAATGCACATCACCGACTGCCGAGCCGATGCATCCGACCGTTATTCCCCATATCAACGCAAGGAACGGAATTGGAAAGGGAAATCTGAGATATGTAAACTGGAGATACGCTATCGCCACAATGGAGAAATTGGCAATAAAATTATGCGCTATAATCGAAGGTGTGGTGTACCTGAGCATGTCCATGTAGAGAGGCTGCTTGAACCTGCTCTGGCTCGCAATCCTGCCTGCATGCGCGGTGGTTGAAAAAATGCCGTATATGAGCGCTGCTATAAGAGCGCCTATCACCATTGCGGTCAGTGGATATAACTTTGCATTTAAAAGTACCACAGTTACCACCCCGCTGGTCACGCCTGCAAAACCGTAGCTTACAGGTTCACCTGAGATTGCCTTGTTGAATATCCTGTGCAAAAAACCCATCTGAGGAGCTAATTGTACCTGGGAGTTTGCATTGCTCTGGGAACCCACATCTGTTTCTAAATCCTCAAGGCACCCGGCAATAGTTGCAAACGCTCCCGTAAGTGCCAGTACAGCCATGCCAATGATTAAGTCTAATACCATTATTTATTTCCTCCTTTGTCGAATGAAATCACCATTAAAACTATCGTGGCTAGTTTTTAACGGACTACCTTATTATACGTTATAAATCTTTCGAATTGTCGCTCCCGTTGTGAATTCGTTTC
>CAYXIP010000086.1:0-7412 GCA_964465515.1 uncultured Candidatus Methanoperedens sp.
GGTTTCAAAGGCTCATGGCTCAGTGTATAGCTTTTGACGCTGGGAGCAAAGGTATATGGCTTGTCCAATAGCATCCCGACACAACCTTCTCATTTCGCTGCTGCCAAAATAAAAGATAAAATCACATACTACGAAAAAGACATCCGGAATTCAAAAGATGTTAAACATATCATAGAAGAAGTTAAGCCAGATTTTGTTTTCCACCTGGCTGCACAATCCCTTGTCCGCGCATCCTATATCAATCCGGCTCTTACGATAGAGACCAACGTCATAGGGACGATGAATATTCTGGAGGCATTAAAGCAAATCCATTGTGGTCAACTCCTCTCATGCCCATCATCTTCCTGATGTCTGCAATCGTATCTGGCATAGCGCTTTTGATCTTGCTCTATATCATAGCAATGAAGGTTCGAAAACATGCCATCGACCATAAATGCCTTCATTCGCTGGCGCATTATCTATGGGTTTTCCTGATTTTAGACGTTGCTCTTGAAATGCTTGAGCTCATAAGCATAAAATATGAATCGCTTGAGTAGCTTGAGATAATAAACAGGCTGCTTTCAGAGAAAATAGCGCTCACCTTTTATGGTGTTCAACTCACGCTTGGCATATTCATTCCATTCATGCTTCTCCTGCTGGTAGGTCTTATCAGGGAGAGGGAAACTCTGAAAATGCGGATGATATCCGTTTCTTCCATCTTTGTTCTGATAGGCGTATTTGCCATGCGGTGGAACGTGGTCGTGGGAGGACAGGAGATATCCAAGAGCCTAAGCGGCACCCTCACATACGTCCCGGTTTTCTTTGGTCAGGAAGGTCTTCTGCCTGCGATTGTAATAATGATTATTCCATTTATTATTCTGAGGGTTGTAACGTATATTCTCCCGCCCTGGAAGGATGTGGAAGAGTGGGACACGCAAAATCTATCGTAAGCTATTTATTGTATCAAATCGTCAGATTGATATGCAGAACAAAAGCGGATAGTGCGTTCTGGATTTAAGATAGGATATTAAAATAACGGTGAAAACGAGAAAATGTTTTCAAATACAAATGTACATGGATTGAAAATTTTGTTTATACTATTATTTATATATTTTATTGCATTATACTTAATAAGAAAACGGTGACGCGATGGATAATATATCACTTGCAGCACTTGTCAAGAACTGGATTTCAGCCCATAAGCTGCCGATTATAATTTCACTGGTTATTCTGATTCTTGCAGGTGCGGTTTTTTCTGAAAAGGTGCTCGAAGTCACCGAAAATCCCGCTTTTTGCGGAAAGAACTGCCATATAATGAGACCATATTACGACTCGTGGCGCACGTCCTCCCACAGCGATGTCGCATGCGTGCAGTGCCATTATGAACCAGGATTGATAGGGCATATAAAAGGTAAGATCAACGGACTTACGCAATTCTACAGCTATGAGACTAACTCTGAAGAATATTCCGGAAAATTATTTGCTAAAGTCATGGATAAAAATTGTCTTGTCTGCCATGAAAAGCGCGTCTTTTCCTCGGATATCGAGTTTCAGGGAGTCAATTTCAGCCACAGGAACCATCTGCTCGAGCCAAAGAGGGGGATTTCATTGACATGCACAAGCTGCCACTCCATGCTTGTCATAGGTATGAAGGAGCACCAGTCTGTCACAGACCCGTCGTGCAGCCAGTGCCATCCGAATATTGCCAGAAACGATGTCGGGCATATAGTGGTGACAACATCGACATGCTTTACCTGCCACTTTAGAAATGTACCGGGCAATACCTCCATTTCGGGCTGTCCCTCGTGTCATGGTCCCCCGAAGGAAATGACTCACAGCAACTATACAAACTTTAACCATACAACTCACTTAAATCGAGGATTCGACTGCTTAACTTGCCACACCAATACATCAACAGGTGCAAATGATATTGTTCCGAAGGAGAAATGCTTCTCATGTCACAATGTTCCGGGAAGAGTGGAAAAATACGGCGACTTCAATTTCGTACATACCACCCATGTCACGAACAATAAGATTGCCTGCTATAACTGTCATTCCAATGTCAAACATGCTCCAACAATAAAGGAGAATCTATGCACCACATGCCATGCTAATGAGCATCCCAAAGACTGGCTTTTGACGCATAAGACCCAGGTTTTAATAGGCAAGGCATGCAACGACTGCCACCAGCCAACGTTCTGCGCCGACTGTCATGCCACAGGGAAAGCAAGCAGTTTGGAAGGAAAGTAATCATCAAGGAAGCTTTTCTGTCTTCTCCTGCATCTGCCGCATAGCTTCTTCGTACTCAAGCGGATGCTCGTGTTTCATCTGCTCTTCCGAGAGGTTGCCCGTGAGCCAGGCTTTTGACATCGGGAATACCTCTGGACTGTAATGAACATTCCACCAGTGAACTATGAAAATGAACAGGGTTGCAAGCAATGCCTCATCCGTATGAATAATGGTCGAAAGGTGCACGTATGCATAGGGTATATATTTCATTGCCACGAAAGGAAACATCATCATAAGTCCTGTAACGCCCATCATCACCATTCCCCAGAAAGCACCCCAGTAGTCGAATTTTTCCTTCCAGCTATACCTGCCGTATTTAGGCTGCTCTTCTTTTCCAAAGTAAAAGAGAATAGTTTGCCAGAAATCCCGTGCATCGTTTAAAGTCGGCATTATTTTTCGCTCCAACAGCGATTCCTTGTCAATAAAGATATGGTATGTAACATGATAAATTCCGAGAATGACCAATGCAATGCCTGCTGCGTGGTGTATCTGCGTCCTCATTTCAAATCCACCAAGCAGATTGATAACTATAGGAGACCACCAGGAATCCGGGAATTTAAGAGGCATCCCGCTGACTACTAAAGTCATGAAGGTAGCAATCATTATCCAGTGCTGTACAAGTTGATTGAATGTAAACCTCTTAAAGAAAACTTCACCCATGGTACCCTCTCCTTTTAATTCCGAATCAGAAACTTCCATTAATTTTTGCCTGGACGTCTTCTACCACCTCCGTTGAATTCGCAGCCTTGAAAGGAAATCCAGAATCACCATGCCTGCAAAGACACCTATAACTCCTGTTGTCAGTATTTTGAAGAATAACGCTATCCAGTAAGCCAAATCGAATGGACCGAAGAAATAGGACTGGAGCTTTGGATCCATACCTGTCTTATTAAAAACCAGCTCTCCTGTGTGAATGGACTCCTTGTCATGTACAAGTCCGGCGGCAACCTTGGCGTCGAATTCGGCTCCGGGATGACAGTTTGCCTTGCCGCACGTCTTGGGAAGGTTGTCTGGATATGTGCTTGACATAGGGTCTGTATGGGATTTTATGTTGTGGTTTCCATGGCAGTCAGCGCATGTGGCAACTACCGTATAGCCGTTGCTCAGAGCTCTCCAGTGGAAGGACTCCTTATATGTGTCAAATCTGTCAGTTTTAATCCCGTAGTACCATGCGCTCATCAATTCCTTGTTGGAGTGGCATTTTGCACAGGTTGCAGGGCTATTCTGGCGGTTTACAGACGAGTTCGGGTCTGATATCGCTCGAATTTCATGGACTCCATGACAATCTGTGCATGTTGCGGCATCTGTATGACCTTTTGCGATCTGCTCCCAGTGGATGCTCATTTTGTAGTCCTTTGCTTCCTGGGGATGGCATTTGGAGCAGACGTTCGTTATATTCTCGCGAGTAGGTTTGCCAATGAAATTTCCCGACATCACAGCATAAGAAATCACAGAAGCATTTGTCTGTGGGTTTCCTCCATGACAATCCGTGCATGTTAAATCGTTCTGGTAATGGATATTATTCCTGAATTGTTCGACTACTTGCGTATGGCAGTGATAACATGTAACATCTTCTTTCTGGGCAGAAACGGTAGTAATTGATATAGCGAATGCAATCACTATAAGCAATACGTATTTGTTGGAGCACAGGTTCTTGTTTGCGGGCAGCATTTTCCTATCCTTTAAGACCACGTCCCGTTTTTCCCGTTTTATTCCATATTAACTTCTGACCTGATTCCTTATATAATTTATCATTTTTTTTATCATTATTTTATATGGTGTTTTAATGCAACGAACTGGCTTCCATGGTGGATTTGAAAAAAAGACAATCTCCAAACAATTATTAAGCCGCAGGACAAAGGAGAATTAAAGGCGATACAATGGCGAAGGAATGCTATTACTGCGGTTTCAGGGACCACATGCCTTTTACATGCAAGTTCTGCGGCAATTCGTTTTGTTATAACCACCGCCTGCCAGAATCGCATAATTGCTCCGGGCTTGCATCGTACAAGGAGCAGGTTCGCGATAGAGGGAAATTGTATGAATACGAGCCTGATTTAATTGCAAAGAAGCAGAGAGCGCCTGTTTTTACTCCCTTAACAAATGCCATATCGGTAATAAGAAGCAATTACTCGCTGACGATTCTGACTCTGATAATCGCATCGTTCTTTTTGCAGTATATTATACCAGGATATTTTTCATATCTTGCTCTTTCTCCTCTGGATGTATTCTCCCGCCCGTGGATTCTTGTTACGAACATGTTCTTGCATGCAGGTCCGATACATCTTCTTTTCAACATGCTCTTTTTATTCTTTTTCGGACCTGAGCTTGAGCGCAGGATTGGTGGGAAAAGGTTTCTGGCTGTATTTTTCCTTTCAGGGATAGTTGCGGGGATTGGATATTCGCTTTGGACAGGTATAATTCTCCAATCGAATGATCCTGCTGTGGGTGCAAGTGGAGCATTAATGGGGATATTTGCCTGCCTTGCGATTCTTGCTCCTCGTATCGAGGTGTATATTTATTTTATACCCATGAAGATTACATACGCGCTGATAATGTTCGCCCTGCTCGACATCCTTTTTTTCAATTCCGGCGATGCAATCGCACACAGTGCGCATCTAAGCGGGGTAGTTGCCGGGCTGGTAATTGGGAGACGGATTAAAAGGACTGGACGATTCATAGGTTATTAGAATTTATTCCTTTTTTGCAACCGCAGAAACCATGTGCCTTTTATAATAAACCCCATCAAACCGCTTTTTCCTTCGTGATTCAACAATATTGCATGAAAAATCTCTTAACAGTTCCTTCAATTCGTTCTTGTTAAAATAATGATAGACAATTCCGTTCTTTCTGGAAAATGTATTGGGCTCAACCTCGTGGCCTCCGAAACGCATATCCTCCTCCCCGAAGACCTCAAGGAACAGCATCCCACCTCGCCTCAGTATCCGGAAAAAATCCCTTATTGCAAGCTCCCTTTCGTTCAACAGAAGATGCTGCAGTACGCCGTAGCACCATACTACATCAAAGGAGCCGTCTTGAAAAGGCATTTCATACACGTTTGCAGCCAGAAGCGAAATGCCCATTTTCCTGCCTGTGCTGCGCTCCCCTGCAATTCTCAGGGCATCAATCGAGACATCCACCCCAACCACATCAAACCCGCGCATCCGCAGGGGAATCGCATATTTTCCGCTTCCGCAGCCGGCATCCAGCAAGCGTCCTTTTTTGCAGGAACCCGGGAGTTCAAGTGAATAGTGCCCTCCTTTCCAGCTCTTGGATTCCCTTTTCCATGCCAGGATGTGCTCTTTCATAAACTTAATTCCAACTGGAACTATTATAATGTATGCAAGCCATTCTTTGCAGCATGAAAATTGCATTGACAATAGCCGGTGTTGATTCAGGAGGCGGTGCGGGTATAGCTGCGGATTTAAAGACTTTTGCCGCACTCGGGGTTCACGGAACCTGTGTGATTATCTCTGTTACTGCACAGAACACAAGAGGGGTGCTGAATTCCTTTGACATCCCGGCCGAGTTCATAAAGGAGCAGTTCGATGCAGTTGCCATGGATATAAAAATCGATTGCGCCAAGACTGGAATGCTTTCATCCCCTGATATTGTCAGTACTGTTGCAGAACTGATAAAAAAGCAAAAGCTTAAGCTTGTTATTGACCCCGTGCTGGCGGCTGAGGCTGGAGGGAAATTGCTGAAGGAGGAAGCAGTCAGTATACTGATTGAAGAACTCCTGCCGCTTGCGGAAGTGGTGACGCCTAATATATCCGAGGCAGAAAAACTGTCTGGTTTTAAAATCAGGAATGTCAAGGATGCTGAAAAAGCCGCCAAAAAAATCCATGAGCTTGGCGCTAAAGCTGTGATTGTGACAGGCGGGCATCTTGAGGGTACTGATGTTCTTTACGACGGCAGTTACACGCATATCAAGGGGACGCTTGTAAAAGGAGGAAAACATGGTTCAGGCTGTACACACTCGGCCGCGCTCACCGCAGAAATAGCTAAAGGAACTCCTCTTATTGAGGCTGCGCAGCGCGCCAAGAAATTCGTGGAAAGCGCGATTCTGGCGAGCGTGAAGATAGGGAGCGGCGCTGCTCCTGTGAATCAGCTTGCGCATATTCTGGAGGGGGCTGAAAGATACCGCGTATTAAAAAACGTGGCTGAGGCTTCTCTTCTGATTGAAAATAGCATGTCGGTGGAACTTATCCCTGAGGTTGGGTGCAATATTGCAATGGGTATATCAAACGCCTCCTCGATCTCGGACGTGGCTGCTGTTTCAGGCAGGATTGTACGATTGAAAGGCAAGCCACATGCTGTTGGATGTGTTGCCTTCGGCACAAGCAGCCACGTAGCAAGGATCGTGCTGGCTGCGATGCATTTTGATGATTCGATGAGGGCTGCCATGAATATTCGTTACTCGGAGGAGGCGCTTTCAGCTTGCAAGGGGCTTGGGTTCAGCACTGCATCGTTTTCGAGGAAGGATGAACCAGAGGGAGTTTCGACCATGGAATGGGGAGTAGGAGTGGCTTTTAAAAGAACGGGAAGGGTTCCTGATGTGATTTACGATAAGGGGGATGTTGGCAAGGAGGCGATGATAAGGCTTCTTGGAAAGGATGCCAAGGAGGTTGCTGGAAGGGCTGTCGAAATAGGCGCAAGAATGAGAAAAATCGAGGAGGTATGACGAAAAGAAAATCCACCATTTCTATTCTTCCACCCTTGCTACATTCATATACGAAACCCCATCGCCTCAGCCACTGATTTGCACTTCGTAAAGATAGTTTAGATTATTATCCGTAAATAGCTTTATAATATTTATTTATATCAACATATAAAGGAATTGTAATATCCATAGCCAAAACATTTTCTTTCTCTTTTAACCAGTCACGAATTGAGGTTACATTTTGTCGAGTATTAAAGTTTTCAAGTTTGATTTTTGGCTTATTATCTTCGAAAGTTAATTTTATTTTTGAACGGCATACTTCTAAAAGAGGATTTTCGTTTTTAATTTCCTCAAAGATGCTATTTGCATGTGTGGATAGAATCTTTTCGCAATTTTTCTTAAGGACGTCTACATTCTCATCTTCATTTATAGTTTAAAACGTAACTTTTATTACTAATTAGAACCATACGAATATATGTGG
>CAYXIP010000087.1:0-1272 GCA_964465515.1 uncultured Candidatus Methanoperedens sp.
CATAAAACCTCATTGGCAAAGCAAGGAGGTTTAGAGGAATTTTGTCCCAAAGCCCTTGGAAAGGTGATGTAAAATACTTTGGTGTCAAATATTGTATATGGTTAACTTTGCGCCCTTGGCGTCCTTTGCGGTGCAGGATTTTTTCACCGCAAAGAGCGCAAAGTACGCAAAGAATCTGTTCAACACCAAACTTTTTTACAGTTTCCTTGGAAAGAGTCTGTAAGTTCTTTTGGTGTTAAAGATAAAAGCCAGAGGAATCAGCCACTGAGACACGGAGGCGCAGAGTGATTATAATTCTCCGTGTCTCTGTGCCTCAGTGGCAAGTCTCTACGAACACCAAATTTTTTGACAGTTCCCTTGGAAAATAATGTAAGAACATTAATAAGTCCCAGTCAAGAATCAGGAACGACATCCAATATAGCCCGATAGATACACTGTAAACAGATGCAGGTTGCTTCAGTTCTTTACGCAATCATGAACTTCACGCCAGCAATAACAAGGACCACTGCAAGCAGACAGTACAGGGTTGCATTAGCAAACCTGCGGCTGCCAAGGCTTGAGCCGATTACACCTCCAAATACCGCGGCAAATGTCAGTAAGTAGATGGCATCGGGTAAAAATTTCACACTTGCAAGGTGTCCGGCGATACCTGCTATGGAGTTCACAAGAATAAATGCAGCCGAGACTCCTGCGGTTTGCTTGGTTCCAGCCCAGCCCATCAACAGGATCAAGGGACTCAAGAAAATGCCCCCGCCCACGCCTACTGCTCCTGACAATAATCCAATTCCGGCGCCGAAAAGAAGGGCTGAAAGTATAGGTACAGGTTTTGTTGTAGTTATAATTGCAGATTCCCTGTATCGAAAAAAACGATAGGCTGCGAACAGAAGAACGAGACCAACGACTTGCTTGTAGGCATAACCAGGAATGGATATCGTGCCTCCGATAAACGCAAACGGGATTGAACCAACAGCAAATGGCCAGAAGATGTTCCATGAAAAAAAACCTGCCCTGAAGAACTGAACTGCGGCAATCAATGCTACAAGAATGTTAAGAACAAGCGCTGTTGGCTTCATTACATCAGGTGCAAGACCGAAAAGCGCCATTGCTGCCAGATACCCCGAAGCTCCGGCATGGCCTACCGAGGAATAGAGCAGTCCTGCGGCAAAGATCAGGAGAGAGAGAAGGATGATGTCGTCCATGTTGCTTATCAGGGATGACCGAACTCTTTTTCAATGTTATCCAGCAGCAAATTCAACAGTTTATTTATTTCCT
>CAYXIP010000087.1:1372-7124 GCA_964465515.1 uncultured Candidatus Methanoperedens sp.
AACCATCCGATTTCCCTGTACTTATTCTTGCTGACCTTGCCGCCGAGAATATCAGCAATAAGCTGGGCACCAAGACAAACTCCCAGTACGATTTTTTTGCGCGCGATGGCGTCAGCTATGAATTTTTTCTCCTCAACAAGCCAGGGAAATTTATCTTCCTCATAAATATTCATCGAACCACCCATTATGATCAGCCAGTCAAAATCGTTCATCGGTGGGAGTTTCTCGTTTTTGAAGAGTAATGTTCTCGTGATACTGTGTCCTTTATTCTTCGCCCATACCTCGATGTTCGCCAGTCCTTCAAAGGGTTCTTGTTCAAGGGAATGCAGCCTCATCTCGTTTTCCTCCTACACCGTCTGACTATTAAACCTGTACGTATGCAATATATCATCCGCCCTGATAATACCCACCTTCTCTCCGTGCTCCACCACTGATAGATGAGAAACTTTGCAGCGCTCCAACATAGCAATAGCGTCTGTAAGCCATTTATCTGAGTCAATTATCATTTCAGGTGAATGCATCACCTTATCCACTGCAATATCGAGATCCGCTCTTTCTGTCATGCTGTGCATTATATCCTCTACAGAGACTATGCCTGCAAGCCTGCCATTCCTGCTCACAAGCACGCTTGCAACCTTATTCTTCTTCATGAGCTTTGCTACATCGGTGAGTTTTGTCCCGGTGGGAACAACCACCGGGTTTGGGAGGAGAACGTGGCTTATTTTTGACATGGTTGTAACCTCGTTCAGTTTTAATCACCGCAAAGGGCGCAAAAGATTAACAACGAACTCAAAACAAACTTAAACGAACTCATTATAACAGAGTTCGTATCGAGTTCGTACCAGTTCGTTGTTTAAGATGTTTTCTCACCTCACCTTCGGCTCGCATACGATATTCCTCTTCGGGCATCCGCGCGCGCATGCACCGCATCCGATGCAGTTGTCTGGATGGGCAACCGTCATTACTTTTGCTCCGCACAGGTCATCGCTGTTGGGATGTTCGATGTACTCGAAAACCCCTCTGCCGCATATCTTGAAGCACTTGCCGCAGCATCCGCAGTTGTTTATGTTGCTGCTCACCACAAAGGTTGGAGTCCAGCTTCCGCCTGAAGCTGTTATTCCAGCAATGTATTCCATGTTTTCACCTCACTGATGCAGCTTGTTGGGGTCATACCTGTGCCCGAGTATGGCATTTGTCATCTGGTCAAGCAGGTATATCGAGCCGTTGTATCCCATAATGGGATAGCGATACACGCCCACGCGATCGTACACTGGGAATCCCACGCGGACAAGAGGAATGTTCTCATCGTCGGCGATGTCCTTACCCTTTGAATTGCCCACTACAAGCTCAGTGCCATATGTTTTTACGACCTCGTGGAACTCGTAAAGGTCAGTGCCCTCCAATATTTGCGTTTCAGTCTTGTATTCAGTATTCACAGCCTTTATATCGGAAGCAAAGTCCTTGTGCCTTGTAGCAGTCATCGCCACCGTAGGAGACATCCCCGCTTCAGCGCAGAAGCGCACCATAGCAGAGACGATATCAGGGTCGCCGAATATCGCAACCTTTCTCCCGAACATGTAATGATGCACATCCACCATGCTGTCGATCAGACGTCCGCGTTCGATCACTATATCATTCGGGATTGACGCTCCGCTCAACCTGCTGACATTCTGCACAAACCTGTCAGTGTTCGCCACGCCTACAGGTGCAGGGTCAAGAACAGCGGGGACATTGAACTTGTTCTTGAGATATACTGCTGCTGAACCTGCTGTTCTGCAGATCGCTATCGTGCCAAGCGAGTTTGCAGAATCGGCGATATCAGGAAGCTTTGTACCACCATCGGGGAGCCGGGGTTTGTGCCCTCCTGGCAGTATGGGCGAATCAAGGGTATCTGAGATATCGGACAGGAATATGCTCTGCACATTCATGATGCGAAGCATGTTCTTTATCTCTCTGATGTCGCCGGGGTTGATCACACCTGTGATGATGTTTATTTTGTTGTTTGGCTCACCCTTTACTGCCAGTGTTTCCACAAGCGTCCTCAGGGCATTATCATAGCCTGTGAGATGCGTGCCCACATAGCTTGGCGTGGATGCAGGAAATATCTTTACCGAATCATCCGTCAGCGCTTTCTTTGCTATTAGCTTAACATCATCTCCAATAGTCTCGCTCATGCATGTGGTACATATCCCTATTGCCTCAGGCGAAAGCCTTGATTTGATATTCTTTATCGCTTCTGTAAGGTTCTTTGCCCCACCATAAACAGCAGCATCCTCGGAGAGTGAAGAAACTGCAACCTCGGCAGATTCCCTGAAATGCCTTGCTATATTATAGCGGGGATATGTGCTGCATCCCTGAGAGCCGTGCACAAGGGGTACACAGCCGTGCACCCCCATGTAGGCAAGTATTGCGCCCATTGGCTGACACATCTTGGGCGGGTTAATCGTAATGCTTCGAGTCATTTAGCTCACCTCCAGAGGCTTACCTATGAACTTCCACACCGGGCTGTTGACTGCAACGTCAATGTCTCTTGCAAAGTTCACGAATCCCTCGAAGCCCGCATAGGGACCTTCTTCATACGAGTGCCCGTTGATGAAGGGAATGCCAAGCTTGTATGTCAGATATTTCTCTTTCAAACCTGCGATAAAGAAATCGGGCTTGAGCCTGACAAGGTATTCCTCCAGCTCGAGGGCATTGGGGTTATCGATACAGATATGCCCCGGCTTCACCTTATCCATGATTTTCTCATAGTCGTCCTTATGACCGAAGGTGGTTGCAGTAAGTACAGTCTCGATGCCCAATTCCTTCATCGGCTCTATCCAGTGCCATGCCCGCGGCGCTCCCTGGTATATGAAACACTTCTTACCCACAAGCTTCTTTCTGTAGTAATCGATTCTGGACTGGTACTTTGCAAGCTCCTCTGCTATCACCTTCTCTGCGTTCTCTTCAAGGTGGAAGAAGGCTCCAACATCACGAAGTGCTTTTGCCGTCTGCTTCATGCCGAAAAGGGAAACGTTGATATATGGAATATTGTACTTGTCCTGGATCATTTTGGCAATGTATGTTGACGACCTCTGGCACTGCACGATGTTGAGCTTAGCCCTGTGCATTACCGGAAGGTCATGGTAAGGCGAGTTTCCTGTGAAGATGGTAAGAACACGGACACCAATGCGCTCAAAGAGCGGGCGTATGATCCAGGCATCACCATCGATATTGAATTCTCCTATTATGCACATGTCATAGGGGGTGGTCGTTTCAGGTTCCTCTGTACCTACTACTTTTTCAAATAGCGTGCGGTTGGCGATATGATGCCCCAAGGACTGGCTCACGCCACGGAAGCCCTCGCAGTGGAAAGGAACTACTGGTATCCCGATTTTCTCGGAAGCCTGCTTGCATATCGCCTCTGTATCATCACCTATGAGCCCGACCACGCATGTGGAATACACGAACACCGCCTTTGCTTCCGGGAAAAGCTCATGCGATTCTATTATGGAGTTGTAGAGCTTTTTTGCGCCCCCGTATATCACGCTGTCTTCGGTCAGGTCTGTACTGAAGCAGTATTTCCTGTGCAACTTTACATCCGAAAGGTTCCTGCGCGTGCCCCAGGTATAGTAGGCGCATCCTATCGGTCCGTGCACCAGTTGAATTACATCCTTCACAGGTCCTCCTACCACGCCCCTGCACCCTGAAAACGTGCAGCCGCGCTCGGTCATGTCTCCGGGCACTGTCTGGATATTGCACATGGGCAGTATCATATTCCCCGGGTCATGGCACACTATGTGCGGCTGGCGCTGGGGTATGGGTATGTCGCATTCCGGTAATATTGTTGTCATTTTTTCTCCTTTTAATATTCACCGCAAAGTTCGCAAAGGACGCAAAGTTTTTCTAATTCTCTCTTTGCGCTCTTTGCGTTCTCTGCGGTGTATATATTTTTTTCACCTCAATGCCTGCTCTCCTATCTCTCCAGTTCTCACTCTCACAGCGTCCTCAACTGGGCATACGAAGATCTTCCCGTCTCCTATCTGCCCTGTCCGGTTAGTCCTTATTAATGTCTCCACGACTTTTGGAACATCGCTGTCCTCGACCACTGTATATATCATCCTCTTGGGAATGAACTGGAGTTTGGTTTCCATTTTCGCCTCGTTCATCTCATCATCTGGCTCTATCAAACCGCGCTGTTTTCCCCTGCCCTCAACGCTTATCATCGTAAGGGCAGGGACGCCTATGCCCAGAAGACCTGCCTTGGTCTCCTGTATTTTATGCCTTCTTATTATTGCGATAACTTCCTTCATGTTTTCACAATCCTTGAGCGCCTGTCCTCACAGTGTAAGCCTCCGCAACATCTGTTACGAATATCTTGCCGTCGCCTATATTTCCTGTCCGGGCACTGTTCTGGATAACGTTCACAGCCTTTGAAACATCCTTATCCTCTACCACGAGCATCAGCATCACCTTGGGTAATTCATCGTAGCAAACAGTGCCAACGCGAATTCCCTTCTGCTTGCCTCTTCCGAACACGTTCATCTTTGTGAGGGAGTAGAACCCCTCTTTCTCTAAGTGTTCTACCACTTTCTCTTCCTTGTTCGGTCTTATTATTGCACGAATCATCTTCATGTTCTCACCTCTCAACTATTCCAAATTCAACCATCATGTTCTCAAGCTCCTGCATCGGCATGGGCTTGGGAATGACGAAATTCCTGTTCTCGATTATGTTCTTTGCAAGCGAACGATACACATCAGCCTGCTTGCTCGTTGGGTCAAAGTCTATTACAGTTTTGCGGTTAATCTCAGCGCGCTGCACGATGTTATCTCTGGGAACGAACTGGATTAACTGTGAACCTATCTTTTTTGAGAACTCGGTGAGAAGCTCAAGCTCGTTGTCCACGTTTCTTGAGTTGCATATTATTCCTCCCAGTCTTGCGTCGCCGTTCTCTGCGAATTTCACTATGCCCTTGCAGATGTTGTTGGCTGCATAGAGAGCCATTAGTTCTCCCGATGCTACGATGTATATCTCCTTGGCATAGCCTTCGCGTATGGGCATTGCGAAGCCTCCACATACAACGTCTCCAAGCACATCGTAGAATACAAAATCCAGCTCTTCGTTGTAGGCTCCAAGCTCTTCCAAGAGCTTTATTGCAGTGATCACTCCTCTTCCTGCGCATCCAACGCCAGGCTCAGGACCTCCCGCCTCGACGCACTTTATCCCGCCATAGCCGGTATGGCGGACAGCATCGAGTTTCACTCCTCCCGTGCCGTTGTCACGCATGGTATCAAGCACAGTAGCCTGGGCTTTTCCTCCCAGCAGCATCCTCGTGGAGTCTGCTTTGGGGTCGCAGCCTATCTGCATCACGCGCTTGCCCATAGAAGCAAGCGCTGCGGTAAGGTTCTGCGTAGTGGTGGACTTTCCTATGCCACCTTTTCCATATATTGCTATTTGCCTCATTCTTTCCTCCTTCTTATGGCGGTAGTCCACTGGTGAGCTAATAATATTTAAAGATTATCATTAGAAATTCTTAACTGATGATTATTTTTATATATTATTAGCTTATCACTGGATAGCCGTATGCCTTCATGGCATCCTTAGGAGGAATAATGAAAATGAGCAAAAAAAAATGGATATATTCGTCAGCAGTAATGATTCTGCTACTGCTCACAGTACCTGCTTTGGCAGCAGATGCACCAAAAGTAGATACAGGTGACACTGCATGGGTTCTTGCCAGTGCGGCGCTCGTGATTATAATGACACCAGCTG
>CAYXIP010000088.1:0-6905 GCA_964465515.1 uncultured Candidatus Methanoperedens sp.
ATTGGAAAAATGCACCGGAGTTTTGGATTTGGACTTTTCTGGCATGTTCATCTCTACACGATTTTCTGCTGCCTCGCATCAGAGGGATAACTCCCGCTACTTAGTAATTGTAAATTTGTTCATTTAAGGTTATTTCCGTTCCAAGACATGTCAGTAATACTATTTAAACATATTTTGCATAGCGTTCAAAAATGAATTAAACAGATTGAAAAGTTTTATCCTTCCGTGTTACGAGTGGATCAGACCCTGTTTGTGGACCGTTATCTCTTCAATCCTGTTTCTGATAAGAGCAGGCACCTCCATTGGTAGCAAATTTTCCAGTCGAAATGAAGGGGTTATACATATAGTTTGAAAATGAATAAACGAATTAAGAAGTTTTAAATACTATACTGGCATACAACAATTCATTGGCATGGGGTGGGGTTATTGTCCATCTCCTGGATGGGCTATCGCTTCTTAGCTTTCCCACACATCAATATCCTATTCAGGAGAAGGGCAACTCCAATAGTTTTGTGTAGCATTCAAAAATGAATGAATGGAATAGAAAAATTTAAATACTAACATGACATTAGTTCATTTTGTCTGCGATTAGAAATGCAAGGAGTGGGAATTTATCGTGCCTTCCCTTGCAGGAAGTATGATGCAGGGGAAAGGCACAATCCCTCTAATCGAACATAGGAGGAAAAAAGATGAGAGAGAAAAATGAAGATAGAATCAAAATGCTATTGAACGATGTAGATAAAGAGTTCAAGCAGCTTGGCCATCTCCAGCGAGCCAAGTTCGCAATAGAACAAATAAGCATGTGGCAGCGGAAATTCAGCGAGGCAAAGTGTAAAATCCAGAGAGAAAATTTTGTGGATACCGTTGCAGCAGCTGATGTAATAGGTCAGTATCCCGAGATAGAAGCTTAGGCATGATTCGAATTACTTTGCCTGAGCCTCATTTTTATTCTTGCCTTCAACTCCCTTGGATCAAAAGGTTTTACAATGTAATCATCTATACCCATTTCCATTGCCCGCAGCTTATCCTCCACGCTGGTCTTTGCAGATAATATTATTATAGGCATATTTTTTGTAGGCTCGTGTTTTTTTAGTTCCTCGCATACCTTATAGCCATCCATGTCAGGCATCATAATATCCAGAATAAGGATGTCTGGCGACTCGGCAAAAACCATCCCTAATGCTTCTTTTCCATTCACAGCTTCTAAAACTTCAAATATTTCCGAAGCAAGCGAATCCCTGATAATGCTTATGACATTCTTATCATCGTCTGCAACCAGCACTTTGGTTTTCTTTTCAATCCCCCCCTCTTCCGTTTTTAAAAACCAGACCTTTGTAGGACCTATCTCTTCGTAATCAACCAGATTTTTTTCTTTCAGGCTTTCAAGGTACTTAAGCGCAGTAACCTTGCTCATATTTACCCTGCTCACTATCTCGCTGGTTGTCAGCTTTCCTTCCTTCACCACTCCGAGCAGTTCTCTTTCACGCCAGTGCATTAATTTTTGCCACCCGTTAAAATTTGAATAAACATTTATTCATTTATTAACTCATTAATGTTTGCATGAACTGATACCGTAATATACCAATGTTGGTGTCCAGATAGAATAGCTTATTAATATCTTGGATTATATTTGTATCGAGGAGGCTTAAAATGTTTAAGGCAGTAATAGGCGCGGAAAAACTGAAGGATTCAATCGAATCGATATCCACACTCGTTGATGAAGCGAAATTCAAACTTACGCCTGAGGGTATATCAGTAAGGGCTGTTGACCCGGCCAACGTTGCGATGGTGAGTTTTGACCTTGCAAAGGATGCTTTTGATTCCTTTGAAGCAACTGAGGGAGAACTTGGCATTGACCTTACAAAACTGAACGGTATAATGGAAATGGCAGATAAAGGCGATAATATTGAGCTTGAGCTTGATGAGAATGCGCACAAACTCGTTGTCAGGATGCGCGGACTTTCCTATACCATGTCGTTACTGGATCCTTCTTCTATAAGAAAGGAGCCAAAGGTTCCTGCCCTTGACCTGCCTGCACGGATCGTGATAAAAGGCGAGGATATGAGGCGGGCGGTAAAAGCCGCTGAGAAAGTGAGCGATTATATGTCAATAGGGGTAAAGGGAGATGTTTTCTTCATGGAAGCCGAAGGGGATACGGACAAAGTGCTGGTTGAGATGACCAAAGACCAGCTAATAGAGCTCCAGCCTGCGGAAGCCAAATCCTTATTCTCACTTGACTATCTCTCGGACATGAGCAAGATCGTGGGAAAAGCCAGTGAAATCACAATCGATCTCGGGAAGGACTATCCCCTGAAGCTCAGGCTGAAGATAGCCGAAGGGCACGGCGAGGTCAGTTATATGCTTGCTCCGAGGGTTGAATCAGAGTAAAACCCCGTCGACCCCGTAGAACCCCGTATTTAAATACGGGGAATAAGGGGACTGCTAAGCATGGATGTTTTCAAGTTCGCTTATTTTCCATTTCTCGATGGCGCTGTAAAATATGTAGAGGCTCTGGATTTCAAACCCGATGAGCTTTTTTCTGAGAGGGCATTCGAGCAAGTAAGACAACGGGGAAAAGAGCGCGTGCTCTCAGCCATCAGGGAAGGGATAGCAAAGAATGAATATCCCGACGCTGTAAGCGCGGAAAAAGAACTGCTTTCATACCCCGTGGCAAGGATTCTTGTTTCTTGCATCAATGATAATTATCTCATCAAGAGATACTCCCTTGCTGAAGCAAAATCGGCATTCGAAAAGCTAAAAGAACTATCTGGCGATGAACTAAAAGAGCTTGCGGAGGATTTTAAAATCGAAGCCCGGCTCGATGAGCGTGTGGTTGTCCATTTCACCGACTATATCCGCTATGCAAATGTCATCCATGAACACAGATGGAAGCTCGTTAACAGGAACATGGAGCACGGGAATGTAACTCTCACAAAGGAAGATTTCTCACGGATACTGGAAGAGGCTATAAGGAAAAGGATTGAATCAAACCTTCCGGTGAACGTGCCCCCCAAGCTTTGTGGAAAACTTCAAAGCCACCTCGAAGAAATACGCGATGCACTGACATCACGCAAATCAGAGTTCAGCATCGAAGAATTCAGAGAGATAATGCCCGACTGCTTTCCACCATGTATGGTTCATGCCCTTTCAAATGCAAAAGCAGGCGTGAATCTTCCGCATTCGATGCGCTTCGCCCTCACATCTTTCCTGCTCAATATAGGAATGAAAGCAGAAGGAATAATCGATTTATTCAAGGTCTCGCCTGATTTTGATGAAGAGCGCACACGATATCAGGTAATGCATATCCAGGGTTCCACAGGTACGACTTATACCTCACCTTCGTGTGCCACGATGATAACCTACGGGAATTGTTTCGGAAAGGATGCGATGTGCGATAGAATTTCGCATCCGCTGACGTATTACAGGAGAAAAGCATGGATGTTGAAGAAGGAGAAAATTTAGCAATCTTTTTATCCGCATAGTTCATGGGATATCCCATGAAAAAGATTTTGATTATCTTAGTATTATTGCTAACGGTTTCAACCATTGCTTCTGCAGCCTCTGAAATTACATTAAACGATGTCCAAAGACCACAAAGCGCAATCCTTTTTATCGTGGATGGCTTTGGCTCTTCGTATTACTATCCCGAACTCACACCTTTTAGTCTTGACGGAAGTGAGCTCCCAAGAGCCCTTGCACCTAATCTTACGTTCGGAACAAGGATAATGGACATAAAAACACCCCATCCCGTAACAGGCATCGCCCATTCTGTCATTGTGACAGGGTATTCCGACGCAAACGAAGATATCGTGGGTTATCCTGATGCAACCATTTTTGACGTCACGAGGGAGCACGGTTTTGTCAACCTTGCAGTAATGGAGACGGGAGATTTTCCTAATATGCGGAAGGAGCAGGATATAATCATGTTTGCGGAGAACAATTCACTCGACGACCCGGGAATATCGATCCAGGCAAAGGCTTCACCTCCCGCTATTTATGAATTAATGTATGACTGGAAGATGAAAATACCTTCATATCTGAACAACATATCAGGGGTAAAGAAGTATTCTGCTTACAATAAATGGAGCATAGACGCTGCAAATGCCATTGCCAATGCCATGATAAAAGACCACCCAAATCAGAAATTCCTGCTCACTGTGAATGTTGGAGGGATCGACGAAGGGGGTCATAATCTCGGGGACGATGATTACGTAAAGCTAGTCGAAGACTTTGATAAGGACTTTTATCCGCTGTATAAAACCGCGCAGGATAATGATATTGCCCTTTTTTTAACAGCAGACCACGGAATGTCCTTTGCTGTGAAGAACGCAAGGCGAGGAGGGCACAGTTCTGATAAATATTCCTCAAAAACAGAAAGCCTGCGAATACCGCTTGTGATACTCTCCCCGAATGCTGCGCCGGGCGCAGTTACCGGGGAATACCAGCAGGAGGATATTGCTCCCACGCTCCTGAGCGTGCTTGATCTTCCCAATCATCTCCAGTATTCGGATGGTAAAACCATCAATATAAAAAATTACGCAAGCATATTCATAAATGCAGATTCACAGTACACAGTTTCATTATGGAACGGCGGCAAGGAAATATCTGAAAGCTCAGATTCCGAGCTTATTTTCACAGGACTGCCCCTGAATACAACATATACACTGAAAGCCAGAGGTGCAGGAGGAACCTATGAGGAGCACGTATCGCTTGACTCGGATAAGCAATTCAATTTTAAGCGTGCTGAGCAGAACCTTAACAGCAGGAATATTATTGCGGTAATTCTGATACTAATCGTAATTATTGCTGGAATAATAATCATAAAGAGGATTAAGGATTGACAGACGTTTGCATCGGCGGGCACCGCTTATCGGCATACGAGCAGAATACGCAGCAATCGCCTTCCTTAGGCTTCATTACAAACCCGCATTTCCTGCACTTATAAAAAACAAGGCAGCTATCCTGAGGCATTTCTTCCATGCAGGAATAACCGCACTTTGGGCATGTCATGGTTGCTTCGTATGAAATCACGAATAAGCCTTCTCGGCATGCTGGGCAATGTCCAAACCTACTGCCTCCTTTTCATCGCGAACACGCAAGCCAATGGTTGTATCTATAATTTTCGAAATAATAAAGGTTGCCACAAAAGCTATCTATCCAGTCACGTAAGTTTTTTTGTCCCCCATTTTAGCTCATACGTCCAGAGCTTCACAAACACAACATTTAACCCAATAGCCGCCCTCTCACAGCATCATGAGAAGCGACAGCATCAAACAAGGACTTGAGCGCGCCCCTCACAGGTCGTTATTAAAAGCAGTCGGGCTGACCGATGAAGAAATGTCCCTCCCGTTCATAGGCGTGGTAAATTCCTGGAATGAGGTAGTGCCGGGTCACATACATCTTGACAAGCTTGCAGAGGCGGTAAAAGCAGGGATACGAATGGCTGGAGGCGTGCCTTTCGAATTCAACACCATCGGGATATGCGATGGCATCGCGATGGGGCACACGGGCATGAAGAATTCGCTTCCAAGCAGGGAACTCATAGCCGACAGCATCGAACTCATGGTGGAGGCGCACCAGTTCGACGGCATGGTGATGATACCCACATGCGACAAAATCGTCCCCGGTCACCTGATGGCTGCGGGGAGGCTTGACATATCCACGATCGTAGTGACGGGCGGACCCATGATGCCGGGAATCGTCGGGGATGAGCCCCGCGATGTGATTTCGCTCTTCGAGGCTGTGGGAGCGCGGCAAAGCGGCAGGCTCTCAGACCGGGAACTCCAGAACCTTGAGGACTGCGCATGCTGCGGCGCAGGCTCGTGCGCGGGCTTGTTCACCGCTAACACGATGGCGTGCGTAACAGAGGCGCTTGGCTTGAGCCTGCCCGGATGCGGTACCGCGCATGCAGTGGATGCGAAGAAGGTGAGGATAGCTAAGCACTCAGGCATGAAGATACTTGAGCTTGTGGAAAAAGGAATAACCGCGCGAAAAATAGTCACACAGGAGTCGCTCGACAATGCGATACGCGTTGACATGGCAATCGGGGGAAGCACGAATACTGCGCTGCATCTGCCTGCCATAGCTCTTGAGTTCGGACTTACGCTTACGCTTTCCAGGTTTGATGAAATAAGCAGGGATACGCCGCACCTTATCAACTTAAGACCAGGCGGAGACCGCTACCTCATTGATTTTGAGCGCGCAGGAGGCGTGCCTGCTATCATGCAGCGGTTGAAGGAGAAGCTCAACCTTGATGCTATGACGGTGACAGGCAAAAGCCTTGGCGAAAACCTAAAAGAGTACATAATTGTAAATCCCAAAGCAAACAAGGAGATAATAGCAAGCGTGGAATCCCCGATACACGCGGAGGGAGGCATTGCGGTGCTGTATGGAAGCCTCGCTCCTAACGGGTGCGTGATAAAGCAGACGGCAGTAAACCAGAAAATGCAAAGATTCTCGGGACCAGCACGTGTTTTTGACGGCGAGGAGGAAGCGATGAAGGCTATAATGGGTAAGAAAATCAAACCCGGCGACTGCATTGTTATCAGATTTGAGGGACCAAAAGGCGGACCCGGGATGAGGGAGATGCTCTCGCCGACTGCTGCGATAGCTGGCATGGGTCTTATCGACTCGGTTGCGCTCATCACGGACGGCAGGTTCTCAGGAGGGACGAGAGGTTTGAGCATTGGGCATGTATCGCCGGAGGCTGCTGATGGAGGACCCATCGCGCTTGTGAAAGATGGCGATGTTATTGAGATAGATATCTCCAAGCGGAAACTGGAGCTGAAAGTGGCGAAGGAAGAACTGGATAAGAGAAGAAAAACGTGGAAAGCGCCTGCATCTAAGGTTACGAAGGGCTATCTTGCGAGGTATCGGAAGATGGTGGGTTCGGCTGATATGGGTGC
>CAYXIP010000089.1:0-6868 GCA_964465515.1 uncultured Candidatus Methanoperedens sp.
AGCACTGCGGCAGCGACAGCAGCCACAAGCACCATTGCTATGAATATGATGAGCGTGCCTACGCCCGCCTGTGCCTCCTCATTCTTTATTAATGCCTTCATGTATGTTTCCTCCTTCTTTTATGATACTCATGATGAGCATCATAATATCTTATGGGCTTTATTATATATATAGTTAATGGTTGTAAATTCTTAACAGCCAACAGAACATAGTTTGCAGGGAAAAGACGCCGTCAGTCAGGAAGTCCTGCTTCTGTTGTGGAATCCGCAAGAAGGTGTGATACGTATCCTATAAAGAAACCAACTATGATATTAATCGTTATTAATATCAGGCTGATTATGGCTATTATTGCCAGTATTTTTCCTGTTAATTTTAATGTTCTTTTGCTGTGGTATTTTTTCCCGTTTTCAGAAGGTTCCAGGATATCAGGAAGTATAGAACCTATTATTGCAAAGTAAACAGAGACTATGATTACATCTCCAGCTATTGGGATTATTAATCTGATTAAGGACATATAAATTAAAGATGCTAAAATCCCTATTATAATATGAGTTCTTTTCTTCATTTAAGCGGGGATGCGCTCGATTATCCTTTCTATCGACTTAACCTTCTTAAAATAATCTGCCGTGGACCTGATGAAATCCGCTGCCAGCAGCCCTTTATGCGTTATAGCATAGCCCCCGTGACCCACCTTTACAGCCAGCCCCTCAAGCTGGAAAGTCGTTTTTAACTTGCTGCCGATGCTGCCGCGGTCTGCGACCCTGTCGGTGTATTCCCTGATCTCAGAGAATCGCGTCACCTTATTTTCTCCTTTTTTTGCAAGAACAAGAAGAATCAGCCTGTACTGGATATCCCCCGGACCTGTGGTTATTCCCATTGTTTGATAGAAGTTTGCCACTTCCTGCTCGGATTCGACATCAATTTCCATAGTCCTTCACTCATTTTCATGTTCAAAGTCCGGAAGCTCGGTTTGAGATAAGCCGAACCTGTCCTCCATGGCACCCCGGTCTAACAAAGGCGTGAAATATACAAAAAAACCAAGAACCACGCCTATGAATATGAAAATTCTCGCAGCCATCTGGGTAGCTCCAGAGGGCGCTATGTTGTCGAGGAGCATGAAATCAAATATCAAGGAGATGGCAACCAGGGAGAAGGCGATCTTATTCTGGAGCTTTTTTGGAATCCTCCGGAGAAGTATCAGCAGCAAAAGACCCATAATCATGCTCGTGGGCACGATAAACAATCCAGAGAGATATACATTTATTGCAATGTTGCTATTTATCACAAAGGTGGAACCCCATTGAGTTGTGGATGGACCGATAATCCCGAACCCAAAAAGTGCGATTAAGTAAATTCCGCCGAAAATTAGGAAAACGGTTGCTACTCCAAGGCTGATGCGGGTATCACCAAGGATGATGTATATTATAAAATAAACGAGCGGGACTGTGATGAAAGCAAATGGGAGTGAGCCAATGTAATACAGACTTTGCTCAATTTCAGTGAAATTCCCGTATGCTGCCAAAGTCCCTAAGCCTGCAAATAAAAAAAACACTCCAACAAGCGACCAGAAGACTATGAGGGCATTAACCGTGGGTAGGCTCTCTTCTTTCTGGTTCTTTTTATTCTGGTGTAAGCTCACAACAAAAGCAAAAGAAGCAAGTACAATCGCAAAACTAACGACTGCATTCAACAAAAGCCCAAAGCTCATTTACTCATCCTCGCCCTCAGCCATCAGATTTTTATATTCACTGTTTAGTATTTATACTTTTCCAAAAAAGTCGAATCATCCATGGCTGCGCAACCAGGGAATTTTTCCAATAATTTAATTTACTTCCCCTTACAATCAGAGTAGGAGTGATATTATGAGTGACCTGAAAGAACTTTTGGAAAAATTATCCAATGCACACGGGCTCTCCGGATATGAAGGAAGCGTCAGACAGATTATCGAGGATGAGGTTAGGCCTTATGTTGATGAGATCAAAACAGACAAAATGGGGAATCTGATTGCCACAAAACCGGGAGATAAACCTGTGGTTATGCTTGCAGCGCACATGGACGAGATCGGACTCATGGTAAAATATGTTGATGAGAAGGGCTTTGCCCATTTCACCAAAAGCGGAGGATGGTTTGACCAGACGCTCCTTAACCAGAGAATGATGCTGCATACGGAATACGGAAAGATTTATGGCGTAATTGGTTCAAAGCCTCCGCACGCAATGAAAGAAGAGGACAAAAAGAAGCCTGTGGAAGCGGATGCTATGTTTATCGACGTGGGGGCAACGAGTAAAGAGGATGCAGAAAAGCTCGGGGTAAAAACAGGAACGCCAATAACCTCTGACACCGAGTTTAAGTCGCTTGGCAACGACAGGGTCACAGGAAAGGCTTTTGACAACCGCGCTGGCTGCGCCATGCTGATAGAAGCTCTTCGCTCGATGAAGGATGTTAAAGCCACGGTGCATGCAGTATTCACAGTTCAGGAAGAGGTAGGGTTGAAAGGAGCGAAAACCTCTGCCTTCGGCTTAAATCCCGATGTGGCGCTTGCTACCGATGTGACCATCACGGGCGACCATCCCGGTATTGAGAAGAAACAGTCTGCAATCGAGATGGGAAAAGGGCCGTCCATTACTGTAAGCGATGCAGAAGGGCGCGGGATAATAGTCCCCGAACCTGTTTTGAAGTGGTTGAAAGAAGCTGCGGAATCGAATAAAATTCCCTACCAGCTTGAGGTTGGCGTGGGCGGGACAACGGATGCCTCGGCAATTCACCTGTCGCGCGAGGGCATACCTTCAGGCGTTATAAGCCCGCCCTCGCGATATATCCACACGCCTGTATCCGTGCTCAGCATGACCGACCTTGAAAATGCCGCAAAGCTCGTTGCCAGAGCGGTTGAAATCGTGGATAGGTTTTTCTAATATGAAACCTATCTTGAAGGCTCTGAGACCCCGCATTTAAATGCGGGGTTTTTACCAAACATGAACAGAAGGAATCGCTTTATTTAACGATATAAAAATCCTGGATACAACGTTGAGAGATGGCGAACAGACGCCTGGAGTTTCACTCACCACAGAAAACAAGTTATTGATAGCAAGGAAGCTTGATTCTCTTGGCGTGGATATTATAGAAGCGGGTTCTGCCATTACTTCGGAGGGGGAGCGCACCTCAATTAAAAGGATAGCAGCCGAAGGCTTGAAGGCTGAGATATGCAGCTACTGCCGTATCCGCAAAGAGGACATCGATGCCGCAATAGGCTGCGATGTGGATTCAATCCACCTTGTGGTACCTGTATCCGACCTGCATATCCAGCAAAAACTGAAAAAAGACCGCGAGACTGTGCGTGCAATCGCTGTTGAAATGACAGAGTATGCAAAATCGCATGGATTAGTAGTGGAACTGAGCGGAGAGGATGCATCCCGTGCAGATATGGATTACCTGAAATCAGTGTACAATGCCGGGATTGAAGCAGGGGCGGACAGGTTGTGTTTCTGCGATACGGTCGGGATACTTCTTCCCGAGAGAAGCTATGAGATTTTCAGCGACCTGACGAAGCTTGGCGCCTCGATAAGCGTACACTGCCACAATGATTTCGGGATGGCTACATCCAATACTGTTGCAGCACTTCGTGCCGGAGCCAACGAAGCACATGTTACAATAAACGGCATCGGCGAGAGGGCGGGAAATACCTCGCTGGAAGAAGTGGTGATGGTGCTTTATTCGTTGTATAAGCATAAAACAAGAATCGATATAAAAGGTCTGTACACCACGTCAAGACTGGTAAGCAGGTTGAGCGGCATACCTGTGGCTCCCAACAAGGCAATCGTTGGCGGGAATGCCTTCACGCATGAGGCGGGCATCCATGTTCACGGGCTTCTTGCGAACACGGCCACATACGAGCCCATCACACCTGAGCTTGTGGGAAGGGAGCGAAGAATCGTGCTTGGAAAGCATGCTGGCAGGAGTTCTGTCGTGCTTGCATTGAAGGAGCTGGGACTTGCCGCAAGCGAGAAGCAGATAGACGACATAGTCACGAGAATGAAAGAACTCGGAGACAAGGGAAAGCGGGTAACCGACGCCGACCTTCAAGCAATTGCCGAAACGGTTCTTGGCATATACCAGGAAGCCAAGGTCAAGCTTGAGGAGCTCACTGTGGTAGCTGGCAATACCGTGATGCCCACAGCTTCTATAAGGTTAAAGGTTAATGGAAATCACGTAGTCGAGGCGGGCGTTGGAACAGGACCTGTGGATGCAGCCATCAATGCATTGAAAAAAGCTGTATCGGGAGTAGCCGACATCCAGCTTGAAGAGTACCATGTGGATGCCATAACGGGGGGTACCGATGCTCTTGTGGAGGTGTGGGTAAAGCTCAGTAAAGGCGGAAGGACGATAACAGCCCGCGGGGCGCGAACGGATATTATCATGGCATCTGTTGAGGCTGTGCTTGAAGGAATAAACAGGCTGGTACAGGAAAAGAACAGGAATTCTTAGGAAATATTTATAAAATATTAATCTGTGGTAGGAGATTAGATGACAAAAACAAAAATGTCGGGTGCAAAGGCTGCCATCGAATCGCTCTATAAAGAGAACGTCGAGGTTATCTTCGGGTATCCTGGCGGTCAGGTGCTGCCTTTGTATGATGAACTTTATGATGCAAATATAAGACATATCCTTGTAAGACATGAACAGGCGGCAGCTCATGCCGCAGACGGCTATGCAAGGGCTACAGGCAAAGCGGGGGTATGCCTTGCCACCTCAGGACCTGGAGCCACGAACCTTGTTACAGGGATAGCAACGGCTTACATGGATTCGATACCCGTGATAGCCATAACAGGACAGGTGCCGAGGCCCCTTATAGGCAATGATGCATTCCAGGAAGCGAATATCACTGGAATAACCCTTCCAATAACAAAGCACAATTTCCTTGTCCAGGATGCAAAGGATATTCCGAGAATCTTCAAAGAAGCCTTTTATATTGCACAGACAGGACGCCCCGGCCCTGTGCTGATAGACCTTCCCAAGGATACACAGACAGAAATAATAGAATTCGAATACCCGCAAGAGGTAAAACTTCGTGGATACAAGCCAACCTATGCAGGAAATGAGCAGCAGATAAAAAAGGCAGCCTCCCTTATTTTGAAAGCCGAAAAGCCCATTTTCTACGTGGGCGGGGGCATTATTTTCTCAAATGCAACAGAAGAGCTCCGTGCTCTGGCGGAAGGAATCATGGCGCCAGTCACAACGACTCTCATGGGCATGAGCGCTTTCCCGTCTTCACATCCTCTTTCGGTTGGGATGCTGGGCATGCACGGCACGAGGTATGCCAATTACGCCATCCAGGAATCGGATCTGGTTATAGCCGTCGGCGTGCGCTTTGATGACCGTGTTACAGGTAAGATTTCAGCCTTTGCTCCCAATGCAAAGATCATCCACATTGATATTGACCCTGCAGAGATAGGGAAAAATGTCCGGGTTGACATACCGATAGTTGGAGATGCGAAGAATATACTGAAAACCCTTCTCAAGTATGTAAAGCAGGAGCAGCTTCGTACCGAGTCATGGAATAGGAAGATAGCAAAGTGGAAAAAGGAATATCCGCTCACGTATAAGAAGGATAATCTCCTGCGCCCGCAGTTTGTGGTCGAACAGATAAGCGAAGCCTGTCCTGATGCGATAATAGTCACTGAAGTGGGGCAGAACCAGATGTGGGCAGCCCAGTTCTTTAATTTCAAGAATCCAAGAACCTTCATATCGAGCGGCGGACTTGGAACGATGGGCTACGGGTTCCCTGCTTCCATGGGCGTGAAAGTGGGAAAGCCTGAATCTACTGTTATAGACATTGCAGGGGATGGCTCTTTCCAGATGAACTCGCAGGAGCTTGCTACTGTAGTGCAGAATGACATTCCTGTAATCGTGGCAATCCTGAACAACGGATTCCTGGGAATGGTAAGGCAGTGGCAGGAGTTGTTCTTTAATCGGCGATACTCGGCAACGAGTCTTGCTGAGAGCGTGGACTTCGTGAAGCTGGCTGAAGCCTATGGAGCGCTCGGATTGAGGGCGGCAAAGAAAAGCGAAGTGAAAGATGTCATCGTGGAAGCCGTGAAATCGCAAAGACCTGCAATTCTCGATTTTGTGGTTGAGAGGGAGGAGAACGTCTCGCCGATGGTTCCTGCCGGCGCTGCGATTAACGAAATACTTGACCTGGAGTGAGAAGGAATGAAACATACCGTGGCAATACTTGTGGAAAACAGACCAGGCGTACTCACGAGGGTAGCTGGATTATTCTCACGCCGCGGTTTTAATATCGAAAGTCTTGCAGTAGGCGTCACAGAGAACCCTGATACCTCGCGCATGACTATAGTTGTGACAGGAGACGACCGCATTCTCGAGCAGGTGATGAAGCAGCTCAACAAGCTCATCGATGTTATTCGCGTAAGCGATATCCCGCCCGAGGAATCGGTAAACAGGGAACTTGCGCTCATCAAGGTTGGCGTGGATTCAGGAACACGTCCTGAAGTGATGCAGCTCGTGGATGTTTTCAGGGCAAAAATAGTTGATGTTGGCATAAAATCGCTCGTAGTTGAGGTGACAGGTGATGAAAGCAAGATAAATGCCATGGAGCAGCTTCTACGCCAGTTCGGGATTAAGGAGATGGTGAGAACTGGGAAGATTGCAATGAACAGGGGAGCGAAAGCTGTGCAGGTGGAGAAGAAATAAAATTTGGGCGGGTCGTTTGCAACGCCATGAAAGAGCGGGGGATGGCATGCATGTTTTCGACATTTCTGGGACAGTGTCAGATTCTATTCGATGACTATGCATGCTTTCTCTGCCACTCGGTTGTCTCAAATAGCTCCGAAATTACCTCCTGAGGTATAAC
>CAYXIP010000090.1:0-6767 GCA_964465515.1 uncultured Candidatus Methanoperedens sp.
GCCGGGGACAATGAATTCACCAGTGGATAGGTAAATAGTGGATTAATGCTTAAAAGTAATCTTAGGAACTTTATTTTTGCTGTGTGTAGAAGTAATCGAAGAAGGGCGTAGTGGATTTTGATTATACTACTTAAACCTATAAATAGAGTTATGTTAAGACTTTTTCATTTTTTACTTACTTAATCTCCCCGCCACTTCCTCCACCGTAAGCAGTTCCTGCTCGCCAGTCCTCATATCCTTGAGCGCCACCTTACCTTGATCAAGCTCGTTTTTGCCAACAATAACAACATGGCCTGCGCCTATGGTATTGGCGTATGAAATCTGGTCCTTGAACTTCCGCCCCATCACGTCCACGTATGTGGGAACATGCTGCCTGAGTTTATTTACAATCGCAATCGCCTCTCTGCGCGTGTCCTCGAAGCAAACAACCACGATGCGTTTCTTCTCGGCGGGCTTTGCCTCGCATATCTCCATCACCCTGTCGAATCCGATGGCATAACCAGTGGAAGGCACATCCTCGCCCCCGAACAACTGCGCCAGTCTGTACGAGCCCCCGCCGCACACCTGGTTCTGAGCCCCGAGTCCCTCGCAATAAATTTCGAAAACCATGCCTGTATAATAATCAAGTCCCCTTGCGATTCCAAGGTCAACGATATACTCAAGCCCGTACACATCAAGAAGCGAAAGCAGCGCCTCGAACTGCGACATTGCCTCGATGTCCCCCACTAATTCCCGCGCTTCGTGTACTGCGTTGTCGCCATGGAGCCCTATAAGGCGGAACAGTTTCCCCCGCATCTCATCTGGCGCATTTATTTCATCAAGGAACTTCTCAAGCCCTTTATCATCCTTCTTATCCACAAGCCTCATGATCTTGCTCTGGTGCTCAGTTTGCATATCCTTCAGCAGCGCGCGCACAATCCCCAGATGCCCCACATGCAGGTCCCCCTTCACACCCACGCTGTTCAGCATCTCCACAGCCAGCGCGATAACCTCAGCATCTGCTTCAGGTCTTGCGCTACCTATAATCTCAATACCGAACTGGAAAAACTCCCTGAAGCGTCCTTTTTGCGGTCGTTCATAGCGAAAGCAGTTGTCGAAATAATAGAACTTAAGGGGTTTTGCTGACCTCTGAAGCGCTTCCACATACATCCTCACCACAGGCGCTGTGAGCTCAGGGCGAAGCGCAATCTCGCGGTCTCCCTTATCCCTGAAATTGTATATCTCACCAAGTATGGCTTCTCCTGACTTAAGTGTAAAAAGCTCGATATGTTCAAACGTCGGGGTCTTTATCTCCCCGTATCCCCATCGTTCTGCAACCTCACGCATCTTGTTCTCTACGTACTTTCGCTTTGCCATCTCCTCGGGTAGAAAATCACGCGTGCCTCGTGGCTTTTGTATTTCCATCAACTTACTTCCTTTTTACCGATAACAGCTTTGTCCCTTATAAACTGTATGCTTTCAATGGTAAGGCTTAATACACATTCTGATGTTACCACCGTGCTTATGGGTCTAATAGAAAAAATAAAAGAATTCAATAAAAGCGAGAACCCCTGGATTGGACTTTTACGGGATTTTCTCTTTGTGATCTCTTTCGTGGCAGTTTTCGCTTCACTTTCCCACATCGCTTTAGGACTCTGGACACCAATGGTTGCTGTGGAAAGCGGCAGCATGACACCTCATATCCAGATCGGGGATATTATCTTTGTTCAAAGCATCGACCGCACCCAGATAATAACATATGAAACTGGGAAGGAGACCGGTTATACCTCGTTTGATGATTACGGTGATGTGATCCTGTACAAGCCTAAGGGGATGGAAGGTGTAACTCCCATCATCCACCGTGCTATGTACTATGTTGAAGAGGGTGAACCCATGTGGCCCGGAGGTCCTCCGGCCCCTTATGCGGGTTATATCACAAAAGGAGACAACACCATAACAAACCCTGCATATGATCAGCAGGGTAGCATTAGTTATCTCCAGCCTGTGAAAAAGGAATGGGTTATCGGGGTGGCGAGGTTTTACCGAATCCCTGTGCTGGGTTATGTTTCTATTATTCCCAGGAAGATACTAAGCGTATAGCTTCGTCTGGCTGGGCGGCTTATAGCCCTCAAGAGGTTTTAACCTGTAATCCTCAAAAAGAACTTTCTTTGTGCTATCTGATGGGACGCTCAGCGAGATCTCTTTAGTTCTTCCGTACCTGCCCTTGCTCACCACTGTTGCATTCAGAATGCCCAGCATATCAAGCTCGTCGATCAAATCAGTTACCCTGCGCTGCGTCAGGCTTTCAATTCCGATTATCCTGCACATCTGCTTGTAAATATTATAGGCTTCACCTGTTGTTAAGCTGCTGTCCACATCATGATCAAGCAGCACTACGCTCAATAGAATGAGTTTAGACTGGCTCGGTAATGTCCTTACAACCTCGACGATCCTGTCTGTCTCTATTTTCTCCTGCGCCTGTTTTACGTGCGTTTCCTGCACCCGGGGAGATTTTGTACGTTCCGCAAGTTCCCCGGAAACACGCAATAAATCAAGCGCACGCCTTGCATCCCCGTGCTCCTGTGCAGCATATGCCGCGCATAATGGTATTACCATTTCTTCCAGCACCCCGGGTTTGAATGCCAGCTGGGCTCTCTGCCGAAGTATGTCCCTTAACTGGTTGGCGTCGTATGGAGGGAAGATGAGCTCTTCCTCCCCAAGTGAGCTTTTCACCCTCGGATCAAGGTATTCTGTGAACTTTAAATCGTTGGTTACACCTATAAGACTGGCTTTGGCTTTTTTTAATTCTGAATTGATCCGGGTGAGATTATAAAGCACGTCGTCCCCCTTATTTACAAGCTTGTCCACTTCATCCAGTATTATTATTGCAATGCGTTTATCCGAGTCCAGTGCGTTTTTAAGTTCGCTGTACACCTGGTCAGTCGGCCAGCCGGTCATGGGAATCTCTTTCTCAAAATGCCTTGCTATGGATGCCAGCAGGCGGTATTGGGTATCCACAACTTCGCAGTTTATGTAAACCACAACACACGGTAGTCCCTGTAATTCCCCTGTCCTTTCAAGCTCCCTCCCAACATGTTTCGCCACGGCGGTTTTGCCTGTTCCTGTCTTTCCATATATCAATATGTTGGAAGGTGTCTCGCCTCTGAGTGCAGGGAACAGAATCGTAGCTAAACCGTTCACCTGGTCGCTTCTGTGGGGCAGGTCGTCCGGTGTATAGGTGGATCTTAGAACCTCTCTATTCTCAAAAATGCTCGCCCTTGTTAACATGTCCTCAAAAATCCCGTTTATTGTTGCCACTTTGCTCTCCAATCCTTCAGCCTCCAAGATACTGGAATAGAAGGAGAGGTATTAAGACTTCTGGTTCTCACCCCTTTGTTTCCATTGGAGCGTATCGTCCAAGGCGACAAACCGCTACTGAAATTCTGTCAACATCTCTTGGTTTTCTTGCTTTCCAGCTGTTCAGCCTATCTAACTCGTCTGTCATCTACCAGCTTGAATCCCCTGTTTCCAGTGGAATGAACGTGCTTTGACCCACCCCATGGTTTCATCTGGAAAGAATAAAATCCAATTTTAATTAATGAATGAGATAAAATAAAACCAAGCGGGTCCCATTTTAGTTCCTAACAATATATTAATCTTTCTGTTTTTACTTAATATAAAAACAATGTTAAATAAAAAACGAAAAGACAAAAAAAATATAAACGAAGAAAATCCTGTATTAAAATCGAGAACACCAAAATGTAAAATTTCCAGTAGAAATAGCAGGGTAGGTAAATATTATGAACTGTCCAGAGGGATAGACTCTAGCCTGCTGGACAGCCCCCAGACCAGGGTGCGTGTGTGAATGGGGACATTGGGATCGTTGCCCATATCATCAAGGCTGGAAATTACCATAGCGGCTCTTACAGATAACGACTCTTTTTCATTCGAGAGTATTTTTTTGATGTTATCAGCCGAGCGTCTGATATTCCTTGGGACGGAATCGTCCGTGCTTATCCTGTCAAGCACATCGACACACTGTCTTATGACCTCGCTGGAATTTTCCGACACAGTTATCACCAAGCGCTTATTATTATAAAACAAGAAGGGCATATTTAAGTTATTGTATGAAAAGACTTTCGGTTCGGTGAATACCATGTCTGGAAAGGAAGATTACAAACTACAGAAAATTACAAAACTACTTGAAAAAGGCGGAACAATGATGGCTACCCACCATGAATGTGGGGCGCCAATGTTCAGGTATCAGGGGAAAACAGTCTGTCCTGTATGTGATTTCCAGGAAGAGGAAATAAAAGCTGGAGAGGGATATAAAAAGGAGTATAAAAGTGTGCCAGAAACCACCCCATCGCCAAAACCGCAAGCAGTGCAGGAAGGCGATTATCAGGAAATTAACCGAATAATTATGAATAAAATATATACTATTGCTATGAATCTTGAGGCAGAGACCGACCTTGCACGCGTCAAGGATAAGATGGAGTGTATAGAGCTGGGGATAAGGATATTGAAATTACTTAAGGAAGAAAAAGAAGGTTAGCCAGCAGTTTGACCAAGGTATTTCGCATGATCAGGAGATTGTATGAGGATAGCGCTTTGTTCTCCCTCATAAGTGTACTGTATATCTCAACTATGTCTCCGTATCCTACTTCAAGGAGTTTTTTATTCCCCTGGCTTATGTGGTAAGAAGGCAGCACGGCATAGCATGGAGTTGAAGTTGTGCCATCGCATAATTTGAACAGATAAGTTTTTTCATCTCCGAGATTTCCCGACAGAACGGAAGCCACAACATTGACTTTCTTCTCAACATGTTTTTTCAGGTTGGCAAGCCGCACAAATTTTCCTTTTGCTACGTACGCATGCTTTGCCAAGCCATCTTTTCTGAGGATCACGGATGAGAATTTCATGTCTGTATTTATGTATCTGTAGGAATCCTCTGTTTTTGCTATTTTTTTCATGAAACCCGGAACCACAATGTTGCCGGGCTCCTGGAAGCTCCAGCAGTTCTCTCCAGTACAGCCAATGCCCCAGATGAGGGTGCAGGGGCTATAGACGGTGAACCCTTTTTTAATCAAGTTATGCTGGGTAACGCGCAGCGCTTTTGAATTCTCAAGGTCTGCGGGCTCGATGATAATTATAGTCGGGTTTTTGCTTCCGGAAGCAATCCGTTCAACAACATCGGCGCGCTGCGCAGGCGTTGCGCGCATCTCTGTAAGCACGTTTGAGAAGATTATAAAATCGCTCTCGAAAGCAGGAGCTTTTTCAAGAGGCGCATTCACAGGCTCGTTCACAGTGATATTAATTTTTTCAGGCGCAGCAGAGAGATAAAGCGATGTAAGCTCATTGTAACAATCGATGTTCTCCTGCGCAGCCTCGATTGAATTTACCCTTATGCTCATTTTCGCATCCATGTTTTCCTTTGAATAGATCTCCTGCAATTTGCGCAGGAAATCGAGGGTGCTGAGTGTTATCGTGCCGGGACCTGAGCCGGCATCGAGGATGCTCATCTTGTTTGTGAGCAATCCTTTTTCAAACAGTTCGAACAAAAGATACTGGTACTGGCAGAAATATACAGGGAAATGATAGAGCAGGTAGGAGATTATCCTGATTTTGGGATATTGCAATTTGCGTTCTCCCTTCCAGTATTCTTCCTTCTGCTTTACGATGTTTTCGCGAATCAACTGCGCGGACCTGCCCGTATGCCAGCTTTTCCCGCAGGTGTGCTCGATATAGGAACTGATTATTTTTTCGATGTGCGCAGGAAGCTTTGGGGCCTTGAATATTTTTTCCAGTTTTCTTATAATTGAGTCGTTAGCAGGCAGCGGGCGCTTCATGAGCTTCGTGCATCTGTAGTCGGCGCCGCAGAAGATATCAAGGTCATAGAAGTGTGGCTTTAGAATCTCGTAGAGTTCTTTTTCCTCGTGTTTTTCGCTGAGATATAAATTCATCTCGGAGAGCGCAAACTCGGCGCGGGAGGAGGCGAGGTATTTTGCGAGGGAGAGGATTTCAGAGGTCATTGGTAAACATTTGCCTCAGAAAAAAACGAACCGCAGATGAACGCAGATTTTTAAAATTTGGATGCAAAAACATCAGAATCATTTAAGCCCATTACTATCAGTAAGCCATCTCGCCATCCGTTTTTTTACATCTTCATGAGGTATCCCTTTCCCTTCGTCAAGTTCCTTTAAACCAATAGCGACTTGCTTTTTAAAATCCGCCGTAGCAGCATCAAAAGCAGTATTTTCAGGGAGAACCGTCATTCTTTCCCTCGCTTTTGTTTCCGAGTGGTTCTATGGGTTGCAATGTTGCTGGTTATAGCCGAATTGATGGCTTCGTACCAATCTATATAATCCCCGATTTTATTTTGAATAACTTTCAAATCTTTCTCGGTAAGTTTTCTTCCAAGTTCCTGTTCAGCAACATTTTGAACGTCTTCTATATTTATTGAATAGATTATTTTTGAGGGATTAATCATTGCAATCTCCTTTATTTGAATTTTGAAAAATACTCATCTATTTCAGGTCTTAATTCAATGCCCACTCTTTCAAAACAGTTTAGTAATTCATTATAACTACCTTCGCCGCCAAGGAAATCCCAAAACTCATCAGCAACTTTTAATTCCGAATCTAAATCCAACATACCTTTCATAGTCCACCTTTCATAAGGTTTAGGCTCATAAGGATTATACGGGATAGCAATGCAAGTATTTACTTTAGCATTAGGATTTTGTGCAAAAACTGTGGCAACCCATTCTAAAAGAGTTCGCTTGAATT
>CAYXIP010000091.1:0-6748 GCA_964465515.1 uncultured Candidatus Methanoperedens sp.
TTATCCCTCCAGTATACAGACCTATTTCTTAGACAAATTGATATTGATATTGCTTTAACGCAAGGATATATTAAGAACGCAAAGCAGATTTTGAAGATTGAAAAACTGCCCTCTGTTCATTCAAGGGCGGTACAAATCCGTGCTGACATTGAGCATTTTAACGATGAGATTAAACAATACCGTAAAAGAAAAAGGCAATTGATTAAATTAAGGAAAAACCGCCTTCAAAAAAGCCAAATCAAGTAATTACTCCTTTAGCCAGACCTATGATATAAGATGCTCGGTAGACGGACAAGTGATTGGTGTCCTTAACACAGGAAAATTATAAATTCTCTGAGTGCTTTGAGTTTTAGCGTAAATAATAGAGGTAATCGATATGGATGTTGCAGTAAAAGCAATCGAAACAACAGGAACCGTTGACGCACAGCGTCGGCTTCTTTTAGACAAACCGCTACCCGTTGCAGGTCCGACACGGGTTCGAGTCATTATCCTGTTCCCCGAAGAAGATATTGACGAGAAAGAGTGGCTTTATGCGGCAGCTTCCAATCCAGCCTTTGATTTCCTGAAAGAACCTGAAGAGGATATATACACATCCGAGGATGGAAGACCATTTCATGACGATAGGTAAAGTAGTCCTCGTCCCATTTCCGTTCGACGACCTTTCGGGAGAAAAAGTACGCCCAGCCGTATGCCTGACCAACCCTATCGGTAATCATCGCCATGTCGTTCTGGCATTTATCACGAGTAAAATACCGAACGATTTACTGGAAACAGATGTTGTATTAGACTCGAATCATCCAAACTTCAATATGACAGGCTTGCGTGTGTCCTCTGCGCTCCGATTACATCGCCTTATGACAGTCACGACAGCACTGATAAGACGCGAACTTGGAGAGCTATCACCTGTAATGCGGGCTGAAATGGCTGGCAAGCTTCGCAAGTTGTTTGATTTGGTCGGTTAAATAAAGACACGCATATAGTTATCCGCTCCCTCCCACCACCGCCTTCCTCACCAGCACATGCGGCGCCCCATCGCCCACAGGCACGAGCTGCCCCGCCTTCCCGCATCTTCCAGAGTTCATCTCGAGGTCGTTCCCAACAGCAGCCACGTTATTCAAAATTTCAAGCGTATGCCCTGATAACGAGACATCACGGAGAGGCGCTGCAATCTCCCCGTTCTCGACAATAAATCCGCGCTCGGCATTGAACTGGAAGATGCCTTCAGCAGGATTCACCTGCCCACCGCGCGAGCCTTTCAGGTAGATTCCATCCTTCAATTCAGCCAGCATCTCCTCAAATTTTGTGCTGTCTGGAGAAATGAACGTATTGCTCATTCTGATAATTGGTCTTGCATACCCCTGGGCGCGGGAATTCCTGCTTTCGCCGCCCAGTTTACCAGCTGTCTCCCTTGAATGTAGAAACGCCTTCAATACGCCGTTCTGGATTACTGTCGTCCTCTTTGATTCAGCCCCTTCATCATCAAAGGGGTAGTAACCGAACTCATGTAAGGACGGGTCATCATATACCGTGATGAGAGGAGACGCTATCTCCTCGCCTATTTTGCCTGCAAGTATGGAATTCCCCTCAATCACGTGGTCTGCCTCAGCCGCATGTCCAACGGCTTCGTGAATGAAGACCCCGGCTAATTCCTGGTCGAGTATCACAGGGTAAGTCCCAGCTTTCGGTGTTTTCGCAGAGAGCAATTCAACCGCCGTGTTTGCTGCCTTTCTTGCAAGCGCAAAAGCATCATGCTTTTTAAAAAACTCAAACCCAGAAACCCCGAACCTGCTCTCTATTCCAATCTGATACATGCCCTCTTCGTACGCAACTGCGCTTATGGAGAACCCTATCCTGTAAAGATTATATTCGCAATCAAGCCCCTCTGAACTTGCATAACAAACATTTATAAAAGATTCTGAATAAACCGCATTCGTGCTTTTTATTCCCTCAATGCGGGCATTTTTTTCTATCTCTGCAAGCAATTTCACTTTATCATGGATGGGAATATCAGCCGGGTTTTCTTTTATTTGAGGAAGATTCTGCAAACTTGGATTTTCTATTGGAGCAAGCTTGATCTGGTTTCGCTGGCACCTGTTTCGTGCAGCCTCCGCAAGCCTTTTTGCAGAGCGAAGCGATGCGTCTAAATTCCCAGGATTATCCTGCGATACGAATCCCCATGAGCCAGAGTCCAGAACTCTTACAGCGGCGCCGCTTGAAAAATTGTTTGAAATCTCCCTTATTTCGCCGTTATCCAGAATGACAGCTGTGCTTACACTCCTTACAATACGGCTATCATAGAAATCCATACTCACAGAACAGTTATTGGCTTTGGTTCAGGCAGGGGTATATTGAATTTAGTCCTGGAGGCCAGTTTTTTCAGCGTGGCGATAAGCCCTTCCTTCTCTCTTCCAACGAGGCTGTACTCAAGCACCTCTTCGATATCCGTCACCGGGATTATTTTGATAATGTCCTTATATTCATCCTCGATCAGCACATCACCGAGATTCGACTTTGGAATTATTACGGTCTTTATGCCAGCCCTTGCGGCGGCTTCTATCTTGTACGTGACACCTCCTACGGGCAGCACATCGCCCCTTACAGATAGCGAACCAGTCATTGCAACGCTCTGGTCAACAGGAATTCCCTGGATTGCTGAGAGAACTGCAGTTGCGATAGAGATACTGGCAGAATCGCCTTCGACTCCTTCGTACGTTCCCACGAACTGGATGTGAACGTCCATGCTTGATATATCCTTGCCTGTGGTCTTTTTAATAAGCGCAGACACGTTCTGCACGGCTTCCTTTGCAATATTTTTCAGCATTCCTGTGGCTATGATATGCCCTTCAGACATGGACTGCGTTGGTGTGACCTCTGCTATTATAGGGAGCACTATGCCCGAATCCTCGCCCATCACAGCAAGACCATTTACTCTTCCAATCTGCGCGCCCTCCTTCACATAAAGCTTGTAATCCTTCCTTCGCTCAAGATACTGGTTGGCGAGCTGCTGTTCAACAGACCTTGCAATGCTCTTTGCTTTCAATACATGCTGGGCTGTGGTAAGCGGCGCATTCTCGCCGTGCGCTATGTCGCCGGCTACCCGCACAAGACCCCCAAGGTCTCTGAGCTTGAGCGTGAGATGTCCTTTCCTTCCAGCACGGCGTCTTGCTTCTCGGATAATTTCTTCAACCGCAGTGCGGTCAAAATGCGGTATCTTGCCGTCCCTCACCACTTCCTGGGCAACAAAGCGCACAAGCTTCTGCCTGTTTTCAGGGGTATCGGGAATGGTATCGCTCATATATACTTCATATCCGTATCCTTTGATGCGACTTCGCAATGCCGGATGCATCCCCTTGATGGCGTCGAGATTTCCCGCAGCAACCATGATGAAATCGCATGGCACAGGGTCTGTTTTTACCATCGCCCCACTTGAGCGCTCAGACTGTCCTGTGATTGCGAATTCCTTTTCCTGCAATGCCGTGAGAAGGTTCTGCTGGGATTCGAGCCGAAGCGTATTGATCTCGTCGATAAACAGCACCCCTTTATGCGCTTTGTGTATCGCACCGCTCTCCACACGGTCATGGGCAGGAGTCTCAAGCCCTCCTGACTGGAAGGGGTCGTGGCGGACATCGCCGAGAAGCGCTCCTGCATGCGCCCCCGTTGCATCAACATAAGGTGCAGTCTCCTTGCCTGTATTTGAAACAAGGAGTTTTGGGATTAAAGCCATCTCCTTAGGCATGAACTGGCGCATCATTATGGCAATCAATACGGCTGCGATTATTCCAAGGAGATACTCTCTTATAAAAAATGAATATCCCACTATACCCAGAACAAGAAGCATGATGAACATGTTCCTTGCCTGCATTCTTTTTTGTGCCTCAAGCTTGTGGGCATCGGAAATCTCCTTTCCTTTGCCCGCAGGGACGATGCGTATCTTTGGGTTGTTCGGGTCGTCAGGATTGTTGTACACCAATACGTCCTGCAGTTCTTCCTTCGGAAGCAATTCAGCCATTGCTTTTGCAAGCATCGACTTGCCCGTGCCCGGTGTTCCCAGCATCATCACATGCCTTCGCTGGTTGGCTGCTTTTCTTACCACCTCTACTGCATGCTCCTGGCCTATGACCTGTTCTATTAACTTCTTGGGAACCTCGATATCCTTTGTGGATGTTATTTCAAGACCGCCAAGAAGATCCTGATTGTTTAATTCATTTCCAGTATTTTCCATATAGTACCTTAATTAATAATATGTTATTCACCTTAATGTTATCGTATGTTAAGGGGCTAATACCTATAAAAATGTCCTCTTATATCCTTTTCGCTGATTTTCGCAGCATTTTCCACAAAGTCTATACGGTTTAACTAATATTAAGCATTTATCAAGGAGGAATTTCATGGCTGCTTCATTCCAGATCGGCAAAATAATGGGTATCCCTATAAAATTGCATATAACATTTCTTCTTATATTACCAGTTTTTGGATGGGTTTTTGCAAATAATCCGCCACCTGTAGGTTTTAATGACCCTGGAATATCTTCGGCACTTCGATATACTCTGGGAATGTTGGCTGCACTCTTTCTTTTCATCTGCGTACTGTTGCACGAGCTTGGGCATTCCTATGTAGCCAAAAAACACGGGACTAATATACAAAGCATAACACTCTTCCTCTTCGGCGGCGTTTCTTCCATGGAAGAGATTCCGAGGGATCCGAAGGTAGAATTCAAGATGGCTGCAACGGGACCTGGTGTCAGCTTTTTAATCGGTATCATACTTTTTATAGTCTATTTACTTTTTAATACTGGAAGCCCATACCTGCGTCTTGTGTGGCTGTTAGGATATATTAACATAATTCTCGGTATTTTCAATCTCATTCCCGCATTCCCCATGGATGGCGGCAGGGTGCTGAGGGCATGGCTTGCTGGCAGGATGCCCTATATCAGGGCTACGCGCGCTGCTGCTAATATAGGCAAGATGTTTGCTATTTTCATGGGCATTTTCGGATTCATAACCTTGCAGTTCGGGGGTTTCTGGCTCCTTCTCATCGCATTCTTTATATACATCGGAGCTTCAGAAGAAGAAAAATCCACAGAGGTCAGTGTTGTACTTGAAGGCGTTAAAATAAAAGACATCATGTCAAAAGATGTTACCACCGTCAGCCCGGAAATGTCTGTGGAGGAACTCGTAGACTTTATGTTCAGATTCAAACACATGGGATATCCAGTTACAGAGGATTCTGAAGTTAAGGGCATAGTAACTTTTACTGATGTACAGAGAGTCCCCATGGAAGAAAGAAAAAATGTTAAAATCTCACAGATAATGACCAAAGAGGTTATCAGCCTGCCTGAGGATGCTGATGCTGTGAGCGCATTAAAACTCATGACAATCAATAACATCGGACGAATTATTATTACAAAGGAAAAAAAGATGGTAGGCATTGTATCCAGAACCGACCTTTTGCGGTCAGTGCAATTATTAGAACAGCAATGAATAACGGTACTTACACTGTCAGCTGCAACTTGAATTACAAGAACCCGGCTGCCCCCTCTGGCTCTAAGATTATACTTGTCGGAACTGCCCATGTTTCTGATAAAAGCGTAGCCCTTGTCAACGAGGTAATTGAAAAAGAAAAACCTGACATTGTTGCCGTCGAGCTCGATAAGGCACGATATCAGGCTTTAAAAGGGGAAGAGGAGGTTCGTGAAGTCGATGTCAAGGAGATGCTCAGCAAAGGCAAGTTTTACTACTTTTTACTGCAGTGGCTTCTTGCCTACATCCAGAAAAAAATAGGTGCGGATACAGGTGTCAAGCCCGGGGCTGAGATGCTCTCTGCCATTGAAATGGCAGAAAAAACAGGCGCGAGGGTTGCACTTATAGACAGGGATATCCAGCTCACGCTCGGGCGCTTCTGGAATAAAATGTCCTTTTTGGAAAAACTGAAGCTTTTTGGCTCTTTGATTGGCGCAACGCTTGGTTTTGGGGAAAAGGAAATCGATATGGACACTGTTACAAATGAGGATGTCGTAGCGCAGCTTGTCGCTGAATTGAGGAAGATGGCTCCAGGCGCCGCATCAGTCCTGATAGATGAGAGGGATGCATTCATGGCAAAAAACCTTCTTGAAATATCGAAGGGAGGAAATGTTGTTGCTGTTGTTGGCGCGGGTCACAAAGAGGGAATCCAGAGATATCTTGATGCTCCCGAAACCATACCTCCAGTCGAGGAATTAACAACTATTCCGAAAAAAGGTTTTGGCTGGTTTAAGGCTGCAACTATCGCGGTAATAGCGATGATTGTGGGATTGCTTGCTCTTCTTGTATTTTCAGGAGGGGTTTCGCTATCAACTCTTCTGACTGCGCTGATGTATCTATTTATCACGCAGGGCATACTTGCCGCAGTTGGTGTTATTATTGCAAGGGGACATCCCCTTTCTGCGTTGACTGCCCTGAGTCTTGCCTGGTTTGCTTTCCTGCACCCTTTCTTAGCCATCGGCTGGCTTGCCGGGATTGTGGAGGCGCATTTTCGTCCCCCCACGACAGAGGATTTCAGGACGATAATGAAAACTGAAACAATGAAGGAATTAATGCAGAACAGATTGTTCCGTATAATACTTGTTGCAGGTCTTGCCAATCTCGGCAGCATGGTCGGCACGTTTGTTGCAATTCCTATTATGGTTCAGTATCTCTCTATCCCGAATCCGCTTGAGATACTTAAGACTGCACTGGAGACAGGATTCAATGCGATAAGAGGATTGATTTAA
>CAYXIP010000092.1:0-6739 GCA_964465515.1 uncultured Candidatus Methanoperedens sp.
TTTCGCTCGAAGAAGCGGAGCAAATAGCACTGAACTTTATGGAAAAAAGAATACCTGATCTCAAGGTAGATGAAATAAAACATATCGCAGGGGCTTGGAATATTATCCTATCCAATCATGACAAGTATGTAGTAGTTGTAGGAGATGATGGCAAAGTTGAGGCATGGAAAAAATTTAAAGCAAAAAGTATTTAAAGAATACGTACGTGCAGGAAAAAAGATTTATGAAAAACGCAGTTTTGCTAATAATGGTAATCTTAGTCGCATCGACATTGGTGCAAGCCCAAGAAGAGAGCATGGAAGGAAAAAGCGGTATGGCACTCTTTGAGAATGCGACGACGATTACTGTACCGTTCGTTGCAAATCCAAGTGTAACAATTGATGGAAAAATAGGAGCAGCAGAGTACAGCGACTACGGGCGTTTTGTGGATGAAGATACGGGTATGCAGGCATACCTTGAGCAAGATAGTAATTCCCTCTATGTCGGTCTGAAAAGTCCTGGTAAAGGCTGGATCGCCGTAGGATTTGGCAATGATGCCAAAGATATGGAAAAAGGTGCCAATGTGATAATGGGATACATGGATAATGGTACCTTGGTCATAAGAGATGATTATGCTCCAAAGATCGACAAGGAAATGGAGCATGACTCTGTTGAAAATTCTGGCGGAACAAGCGATATTATTTCTGCAAAAGGAACTGAGGATTCCACAGGAACTACTATTGAATTTGTTGTGCCCTTACATTCTAAAGACAAGTATGGTCGTCATATTGATGTAGGGAAAATATATCCTTTGATAATCGCATGGAACAATTCTTTAAAGGAATTCAATCCTCCACTTGATAAGGGAGAAATCCGTTTCGAGAAGATTTACGTTGCCTGGCAAAACGAGAATTTGAACGAAATTAACAAACTATTTTCCACGAATATCTCTCCTGTGAATGCGGTAGCGGCAGTAATTATTATTGGTGTTTCCTTTACTATGTTATTGATCGCATATTATCCATGGAGGAAGATGGAATGAAATTCTCACAAAAAGTGTGGCAGGTACTCAACGAGAGGTTAGGACTGGACGCATTTTCCTATCCAATTCCCAGGAACGGAAATAATCTTGGGTATATTCTTGGCGGCGTTACCTTATTCGGCTTCATAATCCTGGCTATTACAGGCATCTATCTTGGCTTTTTCTATCGACCAGATATTACTGCAGCAAACGGCAGTGTACTGCTGATGAGCACTGGTTTCGGTGGATTTATACGCGGTATCCATTACTGGGCTGCACAGACAGTTTTTATTACAATTATTCTACATATGTCCCGGATATATATTACAGGTTCGTACAAGAAGCCAAGGGAGTTCAACTGGCTGGTCGGGCTTGCTCTTTTCGCTATTGCGATAGGTTTTATTTTCAGCGGTACGGTACTCAAATGGGATCAAGAAGCGTATGAAGCCTTCCGCCACAATATAGAGATAGCAGGGTTACTTGGAGGCATAGGCGGATGGGTTGCCACTACCTTCACCGAGGTATCCCATCTTCTTGACCGGATGTTCATTATTCACATCACTATTCTACCTCTCTTCTTTGTATTGGTGTTCGGAGCGCATGCATTTTTAATTAAGAAGCTTGGCGTGTCCGTATGGCCTGCAAATGGAGAAAGTACCAAGGAAGAATCCTATTTAACCTTTACATCGCATCTGAAAAAGGCAACCCTTCTTGGATTAGTACTGCTCGGCACACTGGCAGTGCTTTCAACAATCTTTCCGCCGCCGCTGGGACCTGTGCCCATCGAAGGCATAGAAGTTACAAAACCCCCATGGATGTTTTATGCATTGTACACTTCAGAAAATATCCTGGGATTAAAAAGTGTACTTTATGTATCCTTATTTAGCTTTGCCTTGCTCGCGGCTGTACCCTTTATAGATATGCGACCAGAGAGGGATCCGAGAAAGAGAAAACTTATGATAGCAGCTCTTATAATCGTTATGGCTCTGTTCCTTTCCTTCATATTGATGGCTGCACTCACCGCGCCTAAAGCCCATATAGGCTGAACTATGTTTCTATTTTTAAAGTGTAAATGAACTGATAATATGAAAAAATTCATATTTTTTACTGTAACAAATGCAAGAAGCTAATTGGGATGCTGCGGCTACATTTGCAGAAAGAATAGCTGCTGCTAAAGATATGGATGGTGCAATAAAAAGCATGCTTGCTCTGGTTGTGAATAATTATCATGAGCTGAAAGCCAATCAAAATTTCATTGATTTACATGCTCAGCTTGATGAAACAGAAGATAGTGTATCTATTGCAATGGATAGATATGATGAAGCAGCCATAGAATACAATATCAAGACAAGATTTATAGTGGCAAGAATGTGTGGCTACAAAGAGAAGCCTCTCTTTGATGAGGTAAGAGGGAAGAAGACGCCAGAGGTCAATCCAAGGATGCTGAAACCGATGGCAGGGGGTTAATCCTTAATCACAATGTCCTATTGTTAAGTTATACAAGCGGAAGACGCTAAAGAAGTTTCAGAGAACTATAGTTCCTTAAGTTCAACCGCTGTGATTGTGTTCAGGAAAGAGGGACAGTGTCTGTCCAATCAATCACCATCCTATTGCTCAAACCGCAAAGCTTCCACAGGGTTCATCTTCGCCGCTGTCCTTGCAGGCACCACGCCTGAGATTATGCCCACGAACACCGAGAATGCAAGTGCAAAAATAAGAAGCTCAGGTGTTACAACGGCGTTGATCGTCCCGCCGCCAATCCCTATTGCTCTGACCCCAACTGCGGATATTATTACAGATACCAGCACTCCAAAAATTATTCCAAGCACTCCCCCGACGAATCCGAATAATCCGGACTCTACAAGGAAAACTTTCATCACTTCATTATCCGTGCCTCCAAGCGCCTTGAGCAACCCTATCTGCTTTGTTCGCTCCATGACAGACATGAACATGGTATTCGCAATACCCACAGCGCCCACGAGAAGCGAGACAGCAGCAATCGCTGTAAGGAAAAGCGATATTGTCTGGGTGACGCTTTGTATCTGCTGCTGTATTGCCGCAAATGCAGTGACTGTAAAATCCTGCGTTCTTGGATTGACACGTCTCTCGGGCATCAGTTTGTTTGTAATATCCTGGGTTATCTTGTCCGCCAGCGATGGATCGGATATCTTTACCATGATCGAAGTAAACTGGTTCCTCGAAACATTTGTAGTTATAACCCCGCGGGCATAATCCGCTGGCATATATACGCCATTATCCGTCCTTCCTCCTCCAAAACCGCCTCCTGAGGGGGCAAGGATTCCCACTACCTTGAAGTTTTTGCCTCCGATTATAATCGGTCTGTTCAATGTTAAATCCTGCAGGAATGTACCGTGGGCTAAGGAATTCCCTATTACCACGGCATTCGAATCGCCGGGCTGGAGGTACCTGCCCGTCTCAAGGTCAGTGGTAACCATGGAGCGCCAGACTGCAGGATCAACGCCAGTTACGGACACTGAGGTTTTCTCTGTACCCACCCTTACATCCGAACTGCCTGAAACGATGCCGTTTACATACAGCACACCTGGCACCTGCTTTATTGCGTTCGCGTCCCTGTCGGTCAGGTTAATACCCGCACTGCCTCCTCCGCCACCATGCATAGCGCCCATACCGCCGCTCTCTGCCCTCGAATAACCAGGGCTGACCGTGATCAGATCTGCCCCGAGACTTTTAAGGCGTGCCTGCACGCTCTCCTGCATCCCCTGCCCTATGGAGATTATAGCCACGATCGCAGCCACACCTATCACTATGCCGATTATAGTGAGCCAGGTTCGCATCCTGCTTTTCTTGACATGGCTCAGGGACAGCCTGAATATATCAAAGAGCTTCATTTGTTCCCCTTGCGTAGATAGATTTTAATTTTCTTTCTCTGCGAGTATGCAACCAATAACAATACTATAATGGCGACGATGGGCAGCCAGGTTGTATAAAACGTATTATTACTCGATCCCATGTGCCCCATTCCTGTTTGAGCTCCTGCAGATGATAATTGCCCTGTCCCAGTGCGGGCCCCTGCAGATGATAATTCTACTGCAAGATTCTTTGTAATCGCACGCCTGATTCCACTGGTATCGGTATATTGTATTAATACACCGAGGTTGTTCCCTGTACCTTGCCTTTTCATAAGCTGGAATATTGCGGATGTGTAGTCGCCGGGGTTCAAACTTCCGAGCACCGATGAACTGCTGCCGATTATGTTGAAGTTATCCTGTTGCGGGAGGCTTACAGTAACAGCACTTGCAGGATTTACACCTACATTTGCAACATTGAGCGATAAAGAGCCCACTGTTTCCTGGTAACTAAGTTCGAAATCGGTGGTTCCTGCAACAACCAGTCCTGCAAAATTATCTGATGAGTAGTTCAAGCCTGTGATTTTTACAGGAAGGTTATATACGCCAGGTGATGCGGTGATGTCCACAGCTAAGTCAAATGTGATATCTGCTTCATCCCCCGGTTTCAGATTGCCAAGGGAGAACTTGGTTCCTCCACCGAGAATAGAAAACATCGAGTTGGTATTTGCTGCATTTGTGCCTGCAAGGCTTAGCTCAGCTACAGCGTTCTGTACCGTGCCTGTCCCGGTATTCTTGAACACAAGCGTCTCGTTATTTTGGCTCATCGGCGATACGACGCCGAGCGTAGAATTGAGAAGCACTACCACAGGAGTTCCTTTGATGGTCAATATCTGGTTCTTGAGCTCGGTTGTTTCCAGAGGTGCAGGGGTGCCGCTGTTTATCTGTTGTCCCCTGTACGTAACAAACACATTGAAATAATAATCTCCTTCTGCTGTGCCTGGGTTTACGTAAATTTTGAACCTTGCAGTTCTCTGGTCGCCCCAGTTCTCAATAGTTCCCAGCGAATACGTATCGTCAAGTATTGCCACAGCACCTGCCGAGGCATTGTCCTTGGGCAGAAGTCTGACAGACACGTCGTTAAGAAATCCATTGCCAAATCCTGTATTCGATACAGGTACATAGACATAGGTCGTCTCTCCGGGATAAACAGGTGCGCTTTCGGTCACAAGGTAAGATTGCGCGAAAGCAACCTGTGTAAGCAATACCGCAGATACGACTGCCAATACTGAATTCATTTTTCTCATGTTTCACCTATTATTTTTCCATCAAGCATTTTCACAACTCGATCGGCATATCCTGCAATCTTCATGTCGTGCGTTATCATTACGATAGTCAATCCTTCGTTATTCAGGCGTTTGAAAACCTCCATTACTTCGCCTCCTGATTTTGTATCAAGATTCCCCGTCGGCTCATCAGCAAGGAGAATGGAAGGTCCTGTGGAAAGCGCCCTTGCTACCGCCACCCTCTGCTGCTGTCCGCCTGACAACTGGGCAGGGAAATGGTTTCCACGTTCAGCCAGCCCGACTGTGTTTAGAAGTTTTGTTGATGTCTTTTCTATCTCGCTCTCAGGGAATTCATGAATCCTCATCGGGAGCTGAATGTTGGCTACTGTTGTAAGAGTCGGATATAGATTGAACGTCTGGAATACGAATCCGATCTTTTTACCTCTTACTCGTGCCAGTTCATCGCTTTTGTATTCAGATACATCCTTGCCGTCAAGCAAAACCTTCCCACGGGTTGGTTTGTCCATGCAGCCTATCATGTTAAGCATGGTTGACTTGCCGCATCCGCTCGGTCCTGTTATCGCCACGAACTCACCCGCCTTTATGGCAAGGTCTATTCCCTGAAGTGCAGGGACATCAAACTCGCCCATGCGGTAGATTTTCCAGGCATCCTGAATTTCCAATATATTTCCCATCATATCACCGATTAAATAAACGCTGATGAATCCAGAGCTCAGGTTTTTGATTCTGGTAAGCCGTCATCCGATCGCCTGATTCAATCAAGATCTCTTCATCCTTCCGCACATCTTCAAGTTCAATAATGTTCGAGATGCCTCATTTATATTTTAAAGGCAGTGCTTCACTATGCACTCGTATGTCCCGTTAACAACTTTAACTTTACAGAGGATGTAAATTTAAATAGTTTACGCTTTTAAAAACGAAAGTTTAGTGTACCTTTTTATTTTAATTTTTAAGCATAAACCAAATCAATAACAAATAACAAAATAGGAATCAAGGTAGAATAGGAAAAGCATAGCAATGTCTATAATGGAACTAATGCTGCTGGTCTTTTTGATTAACCTGCCCTTCGGCTACTGGAGGTTCGGTGTTCCCAGATTTTCCAGGCACTGGATGATGGCAATACATATTCCTGTACCGTTCGTGTTTTTATTGAGAATTTTCTCAGGTTTTGGATGGAGCGTTATACCGCTTCTTGTGCTATCCTTTGCCGCAGGGCAGTTCGGAGGCGGAACGCTCAGGAAGATTAATGCCATTAAGTAAGGTCGATGACACTGCCCGATGCAAACCAGCTAAGCCATAGCAGAAGAATGCCTGCAAGAGCAAAAGCTACAGGAAGAAAAGCAAATATCGCCTTTTTACCTGCATGATTCTTTGTTATGGAGGCACCCAGTATCATGCTCCAGATAAATGTAGAGCCAAGAAGGATAATCGATGCAGGCACAAGAATATTGAAGAACTCAAGGGAATCATCCCCCATCGCAATTATCGCCGTACCCACTTCTAAAGGGAGAAAGATATAGCCGAAATTGGTGATAGCCTCCCTGTATTTGATGCCGCTTAAAGCCGAGGCTGCTGCACATATGATTAAGTAAAGCGACGCTGTA
>CAYXIP010000093.1:0-1115 GCA_964465515.1 uncultured Candidatus Methanoperedens sp.
AGCCCTTCTTTGGGCGAGGGCAGCAGCGCAACAGACGCAGGCGGTTGTATTAAGTTAAAATTATAAAATTCTGGCGCAGATATGTTCCCGGAGCGGCGGATTGCACCAAAAGGCTCGCCTACTAGCGGCGAGATGCGGAAGCGGGACGCCCACGGTCTGCGGAGAGATTCTAGTCTGTGTTCTGAACTTGGTTGCGCTGGTTACTGAAATAGTCAACAGTCAGGTGACGGAACACGGATGACACGGATTCGACGGATACGCACGGATTTTTTTCATCAGCCGTGCAAATCCGTGCTCTCTTCGTTCCATTCATTGTTTTTCTGGAAATAAAGGGATTACTTTATACGCTCTGAAAGAATTGAACTGCAAAATCACAAAAGTCTATAATTGTTTGTTTATCTAAATCAAACTCTTTGCGGTTTCCTAAATAATTTCTTGAGCTTGGTGTAATTTCCTCTCCGGCATCTAATTCTTCAACCGTTACACATTTTATATGCTTTTTTGATACAAGAATTATGTAGGCATTTCTATATGGGTAATCTTCAGGTAAATCCTTCAGGCTAAATTGTTCACTGGCTCTAAATTTTACTTCAACGAAATATACATCTCCATTTTTTGGATTTTGAACAACAAAATCTGGCATTCGTCTTATTTCATTTGCTACGTCTGTTCTAATTCCCTTCAATAATTCCATAATGCCCGGAATAGTATTTTCCATACCATACCTAAAAACAGAATATCCTAAAGCCAAAAATAATTCTTGCACTAATGTTTCAGCAATTCTGCCTTTAATCATTCCGTATCTATAATTATAATCGGTATCTGTTAAACCTCCAATATCTCCTCTTGCATCTTTTTCTTTGGGATAATAGGATTTATCAGTACTATTTTCCTTTTGTTTTTCAGCATAACATTTTGAACAAAGTCCACCGTTGAATTTAGTATATTCACCACATTTGATACATTCTGCCATTTTCTTACCTCAATTTTTATTTTTCTTTATCCCTCACATAAACTCCGCAAGCCCCTTCTGCTCCACCTTATCGCTCTCAAACAGCGACCTCATCTCAAGCTCAAGCATCTCAAGCCTCAGCTTCATATATGCCTCACAACCT
>CAYXIP010000093.1:1215-6634 GCA_964465515.1 uncultured Candidatus Methanoperedens sp.
TCACAACCTCCACCTCGTCCAGCTTCAAAAAATCCTTATCAAATGTTGCTATCTTCCTGATTTTCCTCCTCTCCATGCAGGCAAGATTCGAAGCATCCACAAAGCTCAAAATAGTATTCTCCTGATTCGAAAAAATCTCCCATGACCTTTCAAACACTTCGCTCGCTTTCATTATTTCGATTTCCCTCGCTTCAAGCAGAATTTCTCCCACTTCTTTTGCAGCCTCCATACTTTTCCTCAGCGCCAGTACCGTTACAACTTCCGAGAACACGAATTCCGATATTACCCCGATCCCGAATTCACCTTTATTGAGTTTTTGAAAGAGAGCCGCAGCCTTTTTGTGATTTATATCATCCGCATTCTTATATGCAATGATTGCGCTGGAATCCAGGAATATCAAGCTGTCCCCGTTTTATACAATACTTCATCGATTTCTTCGCTCAGATTCCGATACTGGTAGCCAAAATGCTCAGGTTGAATTTCAATGATGCTTCTCTTCGTCTTTTTTGGTAGCCCGAGCCATTCGCTGATTGCCTTCGTGACCGCTTCACCGATGGAAATACCTTCTTCTGCAGCCTTTGTTTTTAATTTTTTATATATAAAAGGGTCAATGTTCCTGATAGTAGTGTCCATATGTAACACATGTGTTGCAAAGGAATATAAAATTGACCCTCACATAAACTCCGCCAGTCCCTTCTGCTTCACCTTATCGCTCTCAAACAGCGACCTCATCTCAAGCTCAAGCATCTCAAGCCTCTGCTTCGTATAATGCCGCACATTGTACTCATCCGCAATGCGCAGAGAGGTCTCAAGATACTTCCTCACCGAGCCTTCATGCACCGTGAGCACAACATTCCCGCCGCACTTCGGGCAGCTTCCACGCAGGGGTGGGCGCCTGTACTTGGCATTGCATTTCGTACACCTCACCTTCTGCTTCGAGAAAGAGCGTAAATTACCTATCAGGTCTGGAAGGAAATGTGAGTTAATAATCCTCTCCGCGACATCCTGCGCATCCACAGCCTTTATTTTTCTTGCAAGCGCAAGCTGCGCATCCATCTTATCAATCATGCTCCCGAGCGTCTTGTACGCGCTGTTCCTTGGTCCTGCTGCTATATCCGTGGTGTCGTGGGTGAAGCCGAAGCCCTCATACTGCGCAGGCGTATCAAGTCTATTGCTTACTGTATCCATGATTTTTATAATATCCTTGGGATTCCTGTATCCGAGTGTGGCTTCATAGAACTCAAGCGGATACTGGAAAGGTACGTCTATATTGTGCGCCTCCTTATCCACTTCGTTGGGATCGATGCGCGTGGTCAGCACAAGAGGTGCATCCATCTGTCCTCCGCGCTTGTCGGGAAGGTATGAGTGCGAGAAATTCAAGAGACCATCCATCAGCAGCATCACGCAGTCCTCGTCGCCATCGCAGTTGCGGCGCTTTGCCGCATGAAAGTATGGATGTGCATAGCCCACGGATGCGCTGGTGAACCCGATTAAACGCCCGAGCACGCCTGCCGAGGTATGAGGGGCAAGACCGATTACCAGTTCTCCTATAAGACCGCTGACGCTGTTTATATTATAATACGGGCTCACTTTGTAGTATTTTGTCAGAAGGTCGTCGATGAACCCTGCTGTCTTTAACAGGTATTCGGCGCAGTCCTTTGAGACAACGATGTCCTGCACCTTAAGTTCAAGGATCTGATTTTCTTCGATGAGCGGTTTTCCGTATATATCGCTCGTATATCCTAATTCTTTTAATTTTTCAACTTCAACACCTATCTCTTTTGGCTTGATATGGGTAAGAGGCAGGTCTGAGAGGTCGTATCTCACCGTTCCATCCTTGAACGTAACTATATCATGCTTCGCGCGCAGGATGCCTTTTTCCAGAGGCTCTGGCGTCTTATTTTTTGACGTAAGACCAAGCACACCTTTTATTAATTCAAAGGTATCCCTCTCACCCACGTTATTCAGGGCAAGCTGGAATTCAGATTTGAAATCAATTTCCATCTCGGTGACAGGCGATGTCTCTTTTTTGCATTTCGGACACAAACGGCCATTTACCTCAATGCCACATGACTGGCATTTAAGCAGAGGTTGCGTGTATTTACCGCATGCGCACCTGTTCTTGAATGTCTTGATTTTGCATGATGGACAGATTCGCTCTCCTACCTGTACTTTTATTGTCCCGATCTTTTCTTTCTGGAAAGATAGCCCAGCTTTCAAATCAGTACTTTTCTCCCCGTTATCCGTATCCACATATTCTTTTGCGCTTTTCAGCGACCGCTTCCTTCCTCCAGCTTCACCTACAGGGAAAAGTACATGCGGTGCAGGTTTCATTTCCCGCCTATCCGATTTTTCAGGTCTTCCCATCCTGCCGCCGATTCTGATTGGAGCGCGGCTTCGGATGGTTATCCCGCTAATTTTTGAGACTGTCTCCATCACCGAAGGTTCAAGTTTAGTCCAGTTCTTTTTCAAGCTTGAATCAAGTCCAAGGCATCTCATCAGAGGAAGTGGCTCCTCGATGTGGATTTGTCTCTCACGTACGATATGGGGCACAAGTAACGTTTCAAGAATGTTTTTTATTTTATCATCAAGTGGAAATGAAAGCATTTCACCATATTTACCATTTTTATGGATGTATTCAGCCAGTTCTGCAAACTCATCATGAGAAATATCATGCCAGAGATATGTGTATTTTGGATGAAGCGGCACTTTATGGGTATCTGATAGAGAGAGTGCTGTTTTTTGATCCGGGTTTTTGAGGTCTTTTAAATACGGGGTCTTAGTTTTTGCAGCAAGTTCCTGGAGCCACCATTCATAGCAGTATGAAGAAGGTACAAGAGGATGATTATTTTCAAGAAAATCCCCGTAGTTTATTAATAGCTCACCGATATCGAGGATCTTCTGTACAGAAGGTTTTATCCTGAGAGCCTCCTGCGCAGTATTCACCTGCAGAACATCGCCATTGAACAGCCGCACAGTAGGTCCCTCTATGGTATCCACAGGCGCTATGGCGGCAGCTTTTCCGGGGCGCTCTATCTTTATCTGGGTACCGGTAGCAATGAAATCATCCATCAATACCATCGTGGCAGGACTGGTACCTGCTGCGGCAAAGCTTGTGTTCCGGCTTCTTCCATACCTGAGCCTGAATCCTCCGGGTCTTGAAGGATAGGAAAAAACAGGTCTGCCTGCTATCAAATCCTGAAGGTATTTGTCCTTCGGTTTCAGCTGCGCAGAGGCATCATCGCTTTTAATCCCCGTATTTAAATACGGGGTTTTATCAAGCCACTCCCAGCCACAAAGCCCGAGTTTATCCACATGTTTTTTCACCTTTGGAGCTTTGAGAGCAATTCCTTCTGCTATCACAAGCGCCATGCCGCCGCGTATTCTGTTCGTTTCTATGCGTGCAAGATCGCGCCTACCCTCTACCTCAGCCTCCTCGGTGGGCTCGCCGTCGATGCAAATGGGGCAGTTTTTCACGATAAGCCGTATCTCCTCATCGGTTGGCAGGTATTGCAGGTGGACTGATCTATGATATGCACCGATCTCTTCCACATACCTCTCCACCTCCTCAGCTCTCGGGATGAATCTGTTAATCCCCAGATTTACACGGATATAGTCTGCCGCAAGCACTGAAAGCGCCTGCGCCGTGCCACCGGCGCTCCTTATTGGTCCTGCGTAATAAATCCGGATATACTCAGAACCATCATCATTTTTCGCAAGGTCGATTTTTGCGATACCTTCTATAGGCGCAGCCACCACCCCTTCTGTAAGGACTGCCATAGATATTCTTACAGCAGCTTCAATGGCGTCCCTTTTTGATTCGAATTTCTTGATTTTTCCGCTTGCTACTTCAAGACCGAGCTGCAGTGAAGCCTCTTCGCGCCCCATGGTGGTTTCAAGTTCACGAAGTCTTTTCGCAACACCTTCGATAGCAAGGAGTTTTTCAACCCTGTCTGCAAGATCCTTCGCGATCGGTATTTCCACATTCGGAGACGGGTCGGCGCCATTGGCACGGGCACGGTTGGCGAGATCGATGGCTTCTCCAAGCTCTTTTTCAAGCCCGTTAAAATATCCGAGCATTGCATCACTTGCAACGAGCTTCATTTATTTACTCCTTTATTTTCCCTTATCCTTACAGCATTTGCATGGGCTGAAAGTCCCTCGGCTTCTGCAAGGCCAATAACCGCTTCGCTTATTCCATCAAGCCCTTTTTTTTCGATTATCTGGACGCTTGATTTTATCACAAAGTGGTCGGTGTTCAAGCCTGAAAACATTCGCGCATATCCTGCTGTTGGAAGCACATGGTTCGTGCCAGAGGCATAGTCACCAGCAGATACGGGCGCATGAGAGCCGATAAATACCGAGCCGGCATGCCTTATCCTTGAAAGGATATTCTTCCTTGTCATTATTTCAAGGTGCTCTGGCGAAAACTTATTTGAGAATTCAATACACTCATCAAGAGTACCTGTGAGTATGGCTGCATTTTCAAGGGATTTTCTTATGATTTCGACTCTCAATTCGCTTTTCATTTGAATACCTATTTCCTGTTTAACCTTCTCGGCAAGTTTTTTTGAGGAGGTAACAAGAATCGAAACAGCATTTGGGTCATGCTCTGCCTGTGCAATCATATCCGATGCAATGTAATCAGCCCTCGCAGAGCCATCCGCTATTATCAGAACCTCGCTTGGACCCGCAGGAAAATCTATCGCAGTCCCACACGCCATCTTGGCTGCAGTAACATACACATTCCCCGGTCCCACGATTTTATCCACCTTCGGTATGGTCTCTGTCCCGTAAGCCATGGCTGCGATTGCCTGCACGCCGCCGACGCGGAATACCCTGTCTGCACCTGCAAAATGAGCAGATGCAAGCGTCAAAGGGTTTACCGTTCCATCTGCCTTTGGCGGGATGCATACTATTACTTCCCTTACGCCAGCTACTTTTGCGGGTATAACGGTCATCAGGGCAGTGCTGGGATACGAAGCTTTTCCGCCCGGTACGTATGCACCTATGGTTTCAAAGGGAGTAATCCGCTGCCCCAGCCTTATTCCGGGAGAGAACTCCTTCATCCAGTCTTTTGAGACCTGCGCTTCATGGAATGCGCGGATGTTGGAAGCCGCTTTTTTAAGATATGCGATAAGTTTTTTATCAAGAGATGCAAGTGCGGAATTAATCTCATCATGTTTAACTTCTATTTCGCCGATGCTTGCATTATCAAACCTGAGCGTGTATCGGCGAAGCGCATCGTCGCCGTTTTCCTTCACATCTCTTAGTATTGAAAGTACGGATTCCATTGCATCCTGAAGCCCTGTGCTGCGGTTGAATAGCTTTGATTTTTCTTTGGCTGAAAGTTCAGAAATAGGCTTGATTAACATCGCATCTGATTTCAGGCTGGAATTAGATAAAGATTGTTATTGAG
>CAYXIP010000094.1:0-6599 GCA_964465515.1 uncultured Candidatus Methanoperedens sp.
GCACTTGTGGAAAAGGGGGTAAAGCCCGAAGATATTTTCTACCGTACCATAGACCAGATGCGCCTTCGCAGAGAGAAAATAGATTTTGACCTCATAGTCATTGTTGCAGGAATGACAGTGCCGGGAAAATACCTGAGAGCAGCGCCTATAACACAGAAAGAAATTCAGGAGCTTTCACATCTTGAAGGCACAAAGATTATCGGAGGACCTATAAGGCTTGGGTTTGGCGAGGAAGGGGGTTCATCTGCAAAGGCATTAGTCGTATCAGGCATAACTCTTGCAAAAAAGGACATAGAAGCATTTGTCTACGATTTGATGGATAACGTAAAAAGTCCAGACAGTGTTGAGCACAGAATGAGGACAACGTCCGAGATTGGAAGATGGGGAGAGAAGGGTGCTTTTATAATCAAGCAGCATCCTGATTATCCTTATGTGATGTGCGAGCTTGAAACCTACCGCGGCTGCCCGCGTCATTCACACTGCTCTTTCTGCACAGAGCCTTTTTATGGAAGACCTGATTATCGCGAAATAAAGGATGTAATAAGGGAAACGTCTGCGCTTTATGCTCACGGGGCGCGTTATTTCAGGACAGGAAGGCAGCCTGACCTGTTCATGTTCCAGGCAAAAAACGGAGTTCCAAATCCAGAAGCATTGGAGGAACTCTACCGCGGGATACGAAATGCGGCGCCTGCACTTTGTGTATTACACATGGACAATGCCAATCCAGCAACCCTTGCGAGGTATCCAGACGAGTCGCGGGAGATTGCAAGGATAATCGTGAGATACCACACATCAGGAGATGTGGCTGCGCTTGGCATGGAGAGTACAGACCCTGATGTAATAGCGGCAAACGATCTGAAAGCTTCGCCCGATGAAGTGTTCGAGGCTGTAAAACTCTTAAACGAGGTCGGTGCAGCGCGGGGAGCAAACGGTCTTCCCGAACTTTTGCCAGGGATAAACTTCGTGCACGGATTAAAAGGCGAGACGGAAAAGACTTTTGAGCTGAACTTTGCATTCCTGAAAAAAGTTCTGGAAAGCAATCTCATGGTGCGCAGGGTGAACATCAGGCAGGTGATGACCTTCGCAGGTACTCCCATGTACGGCTTCGATGAGGGTATTAAAAAGCATACCTTCCTTCGCTATAAGGAAAAAATCCGAAACGAGATAGACCTTCCCATGCTGCGCCGCGTTGCTCCTGCGGGCACAATAATGAAGGATGTGCGTACGGAAATTTACGATAAAATAACATTCGGGCGCCAGCTTGCTTCATACCCGCTTCTCGTTGGCATCCCCATGAAACTTGAGTTAAACAAGAGCTTCGATATACTGGTTATCGGGCATGGCCACAGGTCGATAACAGGTCTTCCCCTGCCACTGGATTTAAATCACATGCCGCTTAAAATAATCCAGATGCTTCCAGGCATGGGGAAAAAACAGGTAGCTGAGATAATGCGGGAGAGACCGTTCAATGATAAGCAGGATATTATCAATCGAACATCCATCAGAGGAAAGATACTGGACTATATCATGGTAGGAGATTATAAATACTATCCCAGATAAACGTCACTTGGAGGTATTTATGATAAGGGGAAGAATAATCTATGTTGTAGCGTTAGTCGTTATGGTATCGTCGTTGGTCATATCGGGCTGTGTGAGCCCACCGCCGGCTACTCCAACGCCGACGCCGGCAGCAACGCCCATGCTCACCCCGACACCATCGCCAACACCCGGCTACAGTGTTGAGGTTTTAAGCGCGCCTGCCACTGCAGCGGCAGGTCAGAGCTTCACGGTGTCATGGAGGGTCAACAGCCCCGTACAGAAAACTATCAATCACACAGCGGTTCACTATGGTCCGGATTCGAAGTCAGAGCCCCTGACGCTTACGAGCTATCCCAGCCTGACCGCGGTTCAGAGTGGAACAATACCCAATGATTTCAGTGCGAACATAACCATCAGCAAGACGGGGATATTCTATTTCAGGGCGCATGCCATTATCGACGGGACAAATTACTGGTCTGGCGAAAAGACAATAAACATAACCATACCCACGACAACTTCGGTGGTTACTCCGACAGTAACTGTGACCTCATACCCGTATGGATGATACTACTGACCAGTGAAGGAGCCATACAGCTCCTCAGCTTTTTATACATAAGAACAAACCACAATCCTTATTTACTTTACATGTATTGTAAACTAAGATAGATGTGAAAAAATGGATATTCGTATTGCTTGCCCTGCTCGTGTTATTCGCAGGCTATCTGGCTCAATCAAATAGCTCTGACGCCGGCAAACTGACGCTAAAAGGAGTAACATTCAGACCTGCAGAGCCTGAGAATATCGCAGGCACAAGAGGAAGGCAGCACGGCTTGAGTATAGTGACCACTCCTGCAAGGAATACCAGAAATATCGAGGGTACCGATGGTTCTACCATTGTTTAGCCTGCTGCTGTGCTATAGGGCGAAGGTTGTATTAAAAACATGACTTTACATAAGATGTAAAGTAATAAATAATTTCGCTTTATAGGTGATTACTCATTTTCTTCCAGATACCTTTTCATGAGAACTTCCAGAACACCACCCTCCCAGCTACGTTTTTTTATCAGCTCTTCAATTTTACTTTTTGCCTCTGATCTACTGATTTTGTTTGATTTTATCAACTCCATAAGGATGGCTACACATATTCGAATTTTTATCCCTTTCTGCATCGCCACTCTCCCAAGGGAATATGCTGCATCAGCGTCATCTGTTATCAGAAAAGGGATTTTTTCCAAGATACAGAGTGCAAGGCAGGACGCTTCTCCAGCATCAACGTTTCTCGAAATATATTTCAAAAATGACCCATTTTTAATATGTACGCACTTTATTTTTCCATCAAGAACAAGTTTCAGAATCCTTTTTGCAGTACGGGATTTTTCATCGTAAAAACTTCCAATTTCTCTAAGTTCTTCTTCAACAATACTGGTTATATAAATGTCTGTAGCGCTTAGGGCATCGTCCAGTATTTCCATAAATTCAAGAGACATCAAAGAACTTGTGTCTGCTGCTACTTTCATGCGAGACCCTGTGCGAAGGATGCCTCTGCAATATCTTTATAGTATGCTACTTTCTTTGCCTCTTCGTAACCAAGGATATCCACGAGCTCATCGAAGGATAGTTTCCCCTCTGCATAGCGTTTTGCTGCCAGCTTCTGAATCTCAATAAGCTCAAGTTTTCGGGTTACATAATCTCTTACTGCTCCCCTAACTATCTCTGACCGTGATTTCATTTTCCACTTTGCCAGCTCATCGAGTTTTTTTGTGGTCTCTTCATCCTCTCTAAAAGTTAGAATTTCGCTCATATGTATTACATTGTATTACGATTATAAAACTCTTACGTTCATTATTACTCAGTCAAATTACAATGGCGCCGAGGGGGGGATTTGAACTCCCGAGGGGCAAAGCCCCACAAGCTTTCCAGGCTTGCGCCTTAGGCCGCTAGACTACCTCGGCACAGGCTTCTGAATAGTACCATTTACTCTTATGCTTTTGCTTTCCAGCCCTTCGGGTAAGTGCCTGGTTCCAGAAGCACGCGGTCAGTGCTTGCCACAATCCCTGTAGCGGCTTTTAAGATTTCGCTTGATTTCATCTTAGCTTTGCCAAAGGATACAGCCTCGCCCTTTTGTGTAAAAACCGCCACAAAGTCCCCCCTCTCTATTCCGCTCTCGACAGAAAGCACACCAGGCGCAGCAAGAGCGGCGCCGTGGCACACCGAATCCACGGCATTATCACGTATCACGATTTTAGGAAGATGAGAAAGCCCGAATTCCATTGGACTTATAATTTTTCGCAACAACTCTTCGTTTCCATTTTCCTTCCACGCTATATACGCATCCATCAGGTCATGAAGAGTAATTAAGGTTTCATCCTCGCGAAAAGGACCTGTTTTTGTGCGTCGAAGCTCCTGCATATGCGCGCCTGTGCCCAGCGCCATGCCAATATCATGACATAATTTTCTTATATAGGTTCCAGCCTCACATCCGACTTTGAAAAGGACATTATTATCCTCGATTTCAAGAAGTTCCATATAGTAAATGCTTCTTATTCTGGTTTCCCGCTTCACGGCGGATTTTATCGAGGGCTTCTGGTATATCTCGCCTGTAAACTCGGTGAAAATATTCTTTATCCGTGTTTGCGGCACTGCTGCGTGAAGTTTCATCAGGCATACGTATTCTTTCCCTGCCGTGAGGAGAGCGTCCATGGCTTTTGTAGCATCACCCAGCATAACAGGAAGAAGTCCGGTCACGTTGGGGTCGAGCGTGCCGCTGTGCCCGGCTTTTAAGTCTCCGTATTTAAATACGGGGTTTAGGATTTTCTTAACCCAGGACGTCACTTCATGGCTTGTCGGACCTGCCGGCTTGTCGAGGTTTATCACACCTTTTTGAATATATTTTTCTATTGTGCGATCGGATGGTTTTTTACCAAACCTCTCGTCGGTTGTGTCCTGGGATTTTATCAAAATTTCCCTTTTTATTTCAGACGGTAACAGATTCATAAAAAACCAATGGCTTTTGCCACTATTTCACTTATTTCTTCAGCACTCCACCTGCTTGAATCTATTACTAAATCGTATACCGAGAGGTCGTTTGTATCGATATTATAATATTTTATATACCGCTCTCTTTCGCACTCTTCCCGATCTTTAGTCTCTGCCGTTGCTTTCGCTACCGGTTTTTCCTCACGTTGTGCAATTCGCTCTGCCCTTACTTCAACAGGCGCTTTGAGCCAGACCTTAAGATCTGCTCTCACAAAAAAACCTGAAAGTCTTCCCTCGAGAATTATATTATCTTTTTCCTCTGCGATTTTTTTCTGCTCTTCATCAAGCCGCCTGTCGATATCCTCATCGCTTTTTGCAAGCAAACCGAATTCCTCAAGCGACATGCATCGGTCTTCTGCCTGCTTCCTGAAAATATCTCCTACCGAGACAAGTTCCATTCCAAGCCGCGAAGACAGCAGTTTAGCAAGTGTGCTTTTGCCGCTGCCAGGTGGACCGCTGATTGTGATAATCAATTACATACCGCCTATATTCAATGCCTTTCTGGTCATCTGGCTCACGGGGATGGAGCACAAAAAGTACCAGAATAACCAGTACTGGAAAGGTCCGAACAGTTTATCGGTCAATTTTTGTTCTCCCCAGAAGGGAAATACTATGGAATAGTTGGGGTTCTGGCTGATTACAAGATACACCCAGTAGAAAAGCGGAATTGATATGATGCTTATATAAAGCATGGGCTTGAACTGCTGCTTCATAATCTCCATCTGGTCTCCGAGCATTTCAGCTTGCTGTGCCTGCAGTTTTTTCATTTTCGCAGCATTATTCGATAACTGCGCCTGCCTCATTTCTTTTTGTATGTTCTTTGTCTTTTCCTGAATCCGCCTCATCAAATTCCAGTTCATGGTGTATTTCTGGATGAGGGAGGCATAAAGTCCTGTAATCGCAGCCAGAATCATAATCACTATATACAGTGGAAGCAAGGTCAATATCGGGTTTAAAAGTGTTCCCACCATTGCGCCAATCGTGTCTCTCAAGCCCGGAACAGCTATAATGCCGAACGTGAGAAAAATTCCAACCAACAAAGCAAGTTTATTGAGTGCTTCTTTAATCATAATTCATCCAGTATCTTTTTTATATCCTCGAATATACCTGAAATATCCTTTCCTCCATCCAATGTTCGGAGAATTCCTTTTTTCCTGTAGTATTCTATCAGCGGCTGCGTTTGCTTTTTATATATAATTAACCTGTTCCTTATAGTATCGGCTTTATCGTCGTCGCGCTGGTAAAGTTTTCCCTTGCACAGGTCGCAGAATTCGTCATTTTTGGGAGGGTTGAATACCATGTGATAACTTGCACCGCAGGCGCACATCCTCCTCCCCGAGAGGCGTTTTATCAATTCCTCGTCCTCGACAGAGATATTGAGGACGGCATCAAGTTTCCTTTCCGATTCCGTGAGAATCATCTGGAGCGCATCAGCCTGCGGTATCGTCCTGGGATAGCCGTCCAGCAGGAACCCGTTCTGGCAGTCCTTTTTCGACAGCCTGTCTTTTATGATGGTTATCAATAGCTCATCAGGTACAAGCTCGCCTCTTGACATGTATGATCTTGCTTTTATCCCCAGACTTGTTTTATTGTTGATATTCTCGCGAAGCATATCGCCTGTTGAAATGTGCGGCAGGGAGTAGTATTCCTGTATTTTCTTTGCCTGCGTGCCTTTGCCTGCGCCGGGAGGACCGAGTAGAACAATATTCATTTCAATCGATTCCCGTATAGTAATGTCTATATTAAAGCTTTTCAAAAAAATCGATTATTCAAGCAAACTTTTGCCTCTGGTAGCGCCCAAAAAGGAGGCGAACACGGTGATTGATATGATAATTACTAAAGAAATATATGTAGTTGTAAACCGTGCTATATTTTTCAATACCAAACTGTAGAGAAGATCTGCGAACCAGATTCCTATGATAAATCCCATAATTCCAAATAAAATCGCATATAGTGCGCTTTTCAGTATTTCGGATGGTTTCATGAGGGGGTTAAGGCATTTTTGAGATATTAAATATATCGAAT
>CAYXIP010000095.1:0-6588 GCA_964465515.1 uncultured Candidatus Methanoperedens sp.
CCGAGTATGCCCCTGATAAAAAAATAAGGCAGGAAAAGCCTCTTGCAAGGGAAGAAATAATAGCTCTTGCTCAAAGTGTTTCTTTTCTGAAGGATGTCAGGGTAAGGACAAGAGAAAAAGGGGAGGAAAAAATTGTATAGGAAAAGATGAAGTTTCCAAAGCGAGGATACCTGGAAATAATCACAGCCGCAATACTGTGGGGTTTTGTCGGAATACTTGCAAAAATGATACACGGAATGCCTGCCCAGAGCATTATATTTTACAGGGTTGCCTTTGCCTCAATTATATTTTTTGTTATTTTATTAATATCTGGAAATATGAACATAGTAAAGCTTGGGGATAAGAAGATTTACCTGGTATTATTTGGCATTTTCCAGGCAACGACCATGCTGATGTACTTTGTTTCCATATTAAAAGGGTCGGTCTCGGTTGCTGTACTGTTGTTGTATACCGCGCCTGCGTATGTGACAGTGCTTTCCCCTCTATTTTTAAAAGAAAGCTCAACAAGGAAAGGGATAATCGCATTATTTTTATCGCTCCTTGGAATTGTATTCATCGTCAATCCGGAAAAACTCGATTTTTCTCAATTCCCTGGTATCATGGCAGGCATACTCTCAGGCATCGCGTATGCTCTTCAGATAATAACCTCAAAGCATATAAGCTCAATTTATTCAGGCTATACCCAGGCATTCTGGAGTTTCATAATAGCTACTCTGATGTTCCTTCCGATCGGGCTTGTGCCTAAAGAGGTTGTTTTTGATAATATGCTTTTCCTGATACTCCTTGCGATATTCCCTACAATACTCTCTGTTTCGCTTTATTTTAACGGCTTAAAAAAGGTTAAAGCGCAGAGCGCCAGCATTCTGGGATTAATAGAACCTGTAAGTGCGGTTATTTTAGCGATTCTTATCCTGGGTGAAAAAATTTCAAGCCTTGAAATAATCGGGGGCGTACTTATATTAGCAGGAGCCGCACTTGTTATGAGAGACACATGAACGATATAATCCATGAATGCTATCTCAAAGCCGGGGAAATTGCCTCAAAAGTCAGAAAAGAAGCGACATATATTATAAAAGAGGGCATCCCCTTACTTGAAGTGGCACAGTATGTTGAGGAAAGGGTAGAAGACCTGGGAGCAAAGCCCGCATTCCCCTGCAACATCTCCATCAATGAAATCGCCTCCCATTATACGCCTGAGGACGATGTGCCTCGTTTTAAAAAAGGTGACGTTGTCAAAATAGATATCGGGGTTCACATAGATGGCTATATTGCAGATACTGCTGTAACTCTCGAGATCGGAACCAAGAACCACAATAGACTAATCCTGGCTTGCGATGAAGCACTTGGAATGGCAATAGCCGCAATCAAAGACAGGGCACAGACTGGTGAGATAGGAAAGATAATTGAAGAAACCATTAAAAAACATGGTTTCAATCCAGTGAAGGATCTCACAGGGCACAGCCTCGAGCGGTATAAACTGCATGCAGGTTTAACCATTCCAAATTATAAGAGCTTTTTCAGCAACAGGATAAAAAAGGATATGGTTTTTGCAATCGAACCTTTTGCAACCTATGGTAAAGGCAATATCAGACATGGAAAGCCGCATATTTTTGCCATAAGCGGAAGGCTTTGGGGGAGAGAAACTGAGGAGATCAGGAAGAGATTTGGAACGCTGCCTTTTGCCCTGCGATGGATTCCCCAAATCGGCGGCAAAGCTCGCAAAGGGCTGAGAGAATATTTTGAATTGATCGAAGCGGGCGGTGAGATTGTTGCACAGGCTGAACATACGGTGATAGTGAATGAAGAGGGTTGCGAAGTAATAACGAGATGAGGAAAAGTAATATGAGCTATAAGGCTCATTTATTAATGTGGGAAAATGAACAGGAAAGACACCATCGTTTACGAGGCACACGGTAATCTGTATCTCAACATCACAAATCGATGCACTGCCGAATGCATTTTTTGCCTCAAGCGGTATTCCGACGGGGTGTATGGTTATAATCTTCGGCTTTCAAAGGAACCAAAACTTTCAGAAATCATTAAAGAACTTTCCGAGCTTGAGCTATCAAAATACAAGGAGGTGGTTTTCACAGGTTTTGGAGAACCACTGGTGCGTCTGGACGATGTAATTGAAATCACAAAATGGCTTGCAGCCCGCGGGATTGCTGTGAGGCTCGATACCATCGGGCATGCCAAACTCCTGTACCCTGATAGAAATGTAGCTTTGGAACTTGCCGATGCCGGAATGAAAGTTGTTTCCATAAGCTTGAATGCACAGGATGCTGACACATACAATCAATTGTGCGACCCGAAATACATAAAAGCTTATGGAAAAATGCTTGAGTTCGCTAGGGATGTTTCAAAAGCAGGAATGGAGCTTCGGTTCACAGTGGTTAACCTGCCTGTGGTAGATATCGAAAAATGCAAGAAAATCGCAAAAGATTACTGCGCTGACCTTAAAGTCAGGGGATACGGCGGAACAGGATAAACATTTTTACCATAAGCTATAATTATTAAGATATGCATTTATTCTGATTAATTGCTCAGGAGCAGAGTTTTTGAAGAAACTACTATGGTATCTGATCGCAGGAACACGCGGGGGGCACACCCGTGCATTAATCCTGAAAATGCTTATTGATCGACCTTACAATGCAAATCAATTAACTGAGGCTATGAATATGGATTATAAAACAATCAGGCACCATCTTGATATTCTTGTCAAAAACGGAGTAATCACAATGGAAGGGGACAAATACGGCGCAATGTACTTCCTTTCCAAGGCTATGGAGGCAAATTTAAATGAGTTCAATGAAATTTGGGAAAAAATTGATAAGCAAAGTAAATGAAGAAGACAAGGAGGAAGCTTTATTCAGATAACAGAGATTGCATACTACATCACGGCAGGCAATATCGTATTACTGCTTGTGCTTTTAGTTTCATATTTTGAGATTTACAGCAAAATAAAGTCTAATTTTACTCTCGGTCTGATAATCTTCACAATCGCGCTCCTGCTGCAGAGCATTTCAAGAGCAGTCATGCTGCTGCTTATAATTGCAAGCCCGCCTTCCCCGCAGTTTTATCCCATAATAATTAATCTGCTGGGCTATAATCCAATATATGTAGTAATCCCTGACGCGCTTGAGTTTGTAGCATTGAGCATACTGTTATATTTCACAAGAGAATAGGGTCGAACAAGGTTTGCCCTCTTCTTTATTCCTTCAGGCATTCTCTTAGATCAGAAATGAAAAGCAGAATTGCATCCTCGCTAAGATGAGGCATTATTATAAGCCTCATGGCTCTCGGGGTTCTGGTTATCGAGGTCATCCATCCTTTTCTGCGCAGTTTTTTCCTCGCCTCCTCAAGGTCGGGAACATCCAGAGCAACGATGTTCATCACAGGTTCGATCAAAGGCTCTATCCCGAGCTCTCGGGTTCCTGAAACTAGCATGTCTGTCATCTTAATGCACCTCTTCACGATTTTCCTGTACCCTTCCCTGCCCAGATGCATCATCACGGCATAGGCTGCTGCCACTGCTGCGCCACTTCTTGTTCCTGTTAAAGAATGCTGCGCCCTTATTGTGAGATAGGGCGTATCGATTTCAAGAGGCAAAAGACACGATTCTTCCCTGAAAAGCAAGCCACCTCCTGGAATTGTGGACAAACCCATTTTATGTGGGTCTGCTGTTATCGAGTTCACACCTTTAACAGAAAAGTCAAAATCATATTTTTTATCAAGGAAAGGGATGACGAAGCCGCCAAAGGCTGCATCCACATGCAGAAACAGGTTGTTTGACAAGGCGAGCTTTGCAAGCTTATCTATCGGATCGATCTGCCCGAACTCAGTCGATCCTGCAATCCCCACAAGTGCTATGGTGTTGTCGTCCATAAGAGCTTCTACAGAATCCATATCAACTTTAAATTCATTATCTAAAGAAGCTTTTCTGAGTTCTATTCCAAGAAGATTTGCAATCTTATCGAATGAGAAATGGGCAGAAGCAGGAACAACCACATTCGGGTGCCTTTTTTTACTGAGGTTCCTCGCAGTCCTGAGTGCCTGGATATTGGATTCCGTACCCCCTGTTGTTATATAGCCGCAGGCGTCCTTATCCCCGAGCATATTCCCCATCATCTTTATTACGTGCTGTTCAAGTTCTCTTGTTCCCGGGAACATGCCAAAGTCCCCCATGTTCGAGCCTATGAACTGCATGTGTGCCTTTATCGCAATCGGGTGCGGTCTTGTGCACATCGCAGAGAGCACTTTATCGTATGAAGTGTCCTTTTGCATTGCATTGGAAAGCAATGCCAGCACTTCTTTCTCAGGGAGCCCTTTTTGGTTCATGTGCTGAATACCAGAATACGGGTTAATAAAGGGTTCGGATTTGATGAATCCGTCTAAAATTCTTGAATATACTTTGGATTCATCAAAATTACTCCTCTATAAACTCATAGAACTTATCCCAGTCAAGCACAGTGGAAACACATCCCGCTTTCTCCAGTACAATCCCGACGCCGCGGATATTCAACCTCTCGCACATTTCAAGCCCTGCCTTCACTTCTGTCATGCAGCCCACGCCAAGAATTGCCTCTGGCTTATGCTTGCGTACCATTCTTTTTATGAAGCTTGAACCCGGTACGATGAATACCTTATAGCCCAGAGCCTCGGCGTTTTTCTTGGCATTCCCGACATCGCAGCCGCAGTTGGTGCACTGCATTCCTTCGTGGCTGAGTTTTGAAGGGCAGGTGTTTGCTCTCAAACATTGCGGGAAAAATATCATGCGCTTGTTGATTGGGGTTTCTCTGAATTTCCGAATTGAAATCTTGTTCTTAAGCGATATGCCCACATCATCCACGATGGAATCATCCATCCTTACGAGACGGAATAATGCTTTCACAAGGTTTTCAAGCAGGGTAATCGAAAACAGCATGAAATTCGGGAAAATAAATCTCTCGGTTTTAAAAGAATATGCTATCAGCAGGGCAACAGTTACCGCGATTATGAATAAGAATATTGCAAGGTATACTACTGCCTGACCGATTATTGTGAATAAAGGCTGTATTGCAAACATCTATGTAGTATGAAATTTTTTTGAGCATAAGGTTATCTGAGCAAGCCTGGGTTTTAAAATATAAAAAACCGCAGATGAACGCAGATTGAAAACGCAGGTACCACCGCCAAGAACGCAAAGAGCGCAAAGTGTGGAGGTAGGATGAACAACGAACCTATACGAACTCGTACGAACTCAATTAAATATCTTCAACTGTCAGGCGCGCCGATAGGAAACCGATGCAGCCTATGGCATGTCGAAAACACGAACCGCAGATAATGCAGATTAAAGTCTCAAATCTCCACCACCGTATTTATCTCCTCAAGCGCCTTCGCATAAATCCCCATTCTATTCAAATACGCGGCGAGCTTGAGCGGGCGGACGCCGCCGGGATGGTACGCAATGACAGCCTCAGGTTCGCATTTCTTTACCATGCCTATAAGACCTTCCACATCCATGTGGTCGCTGATATTGATGGTGGGGAAATTGTAACGCATCCCTGTGAGGATGAACTTCCTTGCTGACTTGAGCTTTATTACACCCCCGGGCGTGGTGATGCGAACCCTGCAGTTGCTCTCAAGGTCGGCAAGTGCGCCTGTATTATCCATCAATCCTTCGGTAAGCGCTCGCGATACAGGCTCCATCCCTATCTCCCCTGAATAGCCTGATTCGCGAAGCAATCTTACAGCTCGCTGGGCTTTCCCGAATGCATATGCGCCGAACGCTACTTCTCCTGCTTCCACAGCTTCGTTAAATGCATTGATATCGTCCTTGAAATGACACCTCGGGTCATCGGGGTCTCCATAGTTTGCCTCAGTGACCATGAGATCGCATTTGGGCATATCCTTTGCATCCTTCACATCCCCCGTGACCAGAATCCTTGTCCCGACATCGTTTTCCCAGTAAAAGCCACATGAACCAATGGTATGGTGGGTGGGATATGTTCTTACCTCAACCCCTGAGATTTCAATAGTCTCCCCGATTTTAAAAGTCCTGCCCGCGTATTTCTTCCCGTAGAGGATTTCAAGTGCTTTCGCAGTTTCCTCAGAGCATACCGCTTTCTCAGAAAGCATGGCTGATCTCCCGTGGTGGTCTGAATGTGCATGGGTAATCAGGTGTGCATCAGGAGAAAAAGAGTTTGTTGTATCTATTGCAAAGTTTAACCTTCTCCCCGAGTTAAAAACAAGGGAGACATGGGGTTTGAATCCCCTTCCTGAGCGGTGCCTTATGGGAAGCACGCCGAGGTCAAATAAAGGTTTCAAAAAGACCACTACATCAAGGCTGCGTTTATATCCGCTTCCAGCACGTTTGCACGGGTCACGCCTACATAACGTTTGAACAATGCGCCGTCTTTTTCAAGAATCAGCGTGGGTACGGCATGTATGGTATATTTGGCAGCAAGCTCGTTGTTGGTATCAACATCCACTTTCTTAAATTCCACTTTACCCGCGAATTTCTTTTTCAGCTCTTCAAGAATCGGGTCCTGCATCTTGCATGGACCGCACCATTCAGCAAAAAAATCCATCAGCACAACTTTACTCATT
>CAYXIP010000096.1:0-2566 GCA_964465515.1 uncultured Candidatus Methanoperedens sp.
CCAACGCCTTATGAGTTCTACCAGTACTTCGATATATAAATCAGAAGCCAATTCCAGCATCATTTACGGCATGCTGGAATTTTATTTCCACATCGTTTGATAATGCGTCTGGGATAACAATAATGGCAGTTGGCTGCTGCCATCAAATTACGGTCAAAACTATATCTCTTCAGTCCATATATAAAATTAATAGAAGAAGACACTATCACTTCAGGCATCGAAATCCCTTTAGGCAAAATAGGGGTAGCGACTATGTGCAGTATAACAATCGATGCAATACTATTAAAAAGCAGGATTCTTGTCAGTCCTAAATATGGGGGAACATTAAAAGTAGATAATAAAAAGCTCGTCTGTTTCGAGGACATAATTGCTTACAGTGGCACCACTATTGATCCAATGCGGATTTTTATATCAAAGAGAATGACCCGCGTTCTTGATACTGTCAATACAGGCTCAGGCAGGCTTCTTGCCAATCTTCGCGAGATTCCAAGGTCGGCTCTTTCGAAGGCTAAAGGAGTTCTAAATTCTGCGGTGAAAGCCAGAATTGGAGGCATTGCTGAGATTGGGAAAACCGGGAAATCTGTGCTTAATGCAGCGGTTGATGCAGGAAAAGTTGGTATTGTGGTATACGCAGGAACTAATATCATGGCAGCCGTAAGTGAGATGGGAATTAAAGTAACTACGTATCCAATTTCCTCTACTATTGATTTTAAGGAATTGAAAAAGCTGGGATAAAAAATGTTACTAAAGAAATATAAATGCCCATACTGCGAGCATGGAATAGATATAACCATGGCTGATTTCATTAATGGAATAGCGGTGGTGTCTTGCACCTGCTGCGGCAAGGAGGCATTTACAATAGAAACTCCACGTCACCATCGTATTGCGAAGCACTTAAAGCAAAGCTTCAATATAACAGTCGTTCAAATATGATATGTTTGTGATAACGAGCAAATTTTAAATTTAAATTTTTCTTTCTTAGTATTGCAAACACCATTTAATTGAATGCAGAATAAACAGGATACGATAAAATGGAGCTTAAAGTCCAGCCTCTTCAAATCAAAGTGGGCAAGTACAAAGTAGTACTTAATCCACAGGATGCCAATGAGCTCGGCGTCCAGGGGGGAGACCGCGTCCAGTTAAAAGACCACAGCTACCTGACTGCAATCGTAGAAATAGGGGATATGATTCAAAAAGGTACGGTTGGAGTATACCAGGAATGCTGTGAAAAGCTTGGGAAAGTATGTCCCCTCACAATAGATCTCATCCCGACATTAAGGCCGAGTTCCGTGGGTTTCATTAGAAAAATGATGGATAAACAGAAGCTCACGCAGGAGGAAATCTACCAGATAGTCCAGGACATTGTAAAGGATAATCTCACAGAGGTCGAGATGTCTGCCTTCGTCACCGCCTCATACATCCACGGGATGAGCAGCGACGAGATCGAATGGCTGACAAGAGCTATGATCGACAGCGGGGAAAAAATCGAGTTCGACACGCATCCGATTATGGATAAGCACAGCATAGGCGGGGTACCCGGGAATAAAATATCGCTGCTCGTGGTGCCCATCGTAGCCGCAAACGGTCTTCTCATACCCAAGACAAGCTCAAGGGCAATCACGGGCGCAGCAGGGACGGCAGACCTGATGGAGGTGCTTGCGCCCGTAGAATTCTCGGCAGAAGAAATAAAGTCAATTACCGAGAAGGTCGGCGGCATAATTGCATGGGGAGGTGCCACGAATATCGCACCGGCCGACGATAAGCTGATACGTATCGAATATCCCCTTTCCATAGACCCGCACAACCAGCTTCTGGCATCCATAATGGCAAAAAAAGGTGCAGTGGGGGCTGACTGTGTTGTTATAGACATTCCCATAGGCAGCGGTACCAAGGTTCCTACAATGGATGAAGGGAAAAAACTCGCAAGAGACCTCATCGAACTGGGTGAGCGGCTCGGCATGAATGTGGAATGCGCCATGACCTACGGTGCATCGCCTGTGGGAAGGACGGTCGGACCTGCGCTTGAGGTGAGGGAAGCGCTGAAGGTACTGGAAACAATGCAGGGGCCGAACAGCCTTATTGAAAAGAGTACAGGTCTTGCGGGAATTTTGCTTGAGATGGGAGGGGTTGCTGCTAAAGGGCACGGCAAGGAGCTTGCAATGGAAACCTTGCGTTCCGGCAAAGCGCTTGCGAAACTGAAGGAGATAATTGAAGCACAGGGTGGAAATCCGAATGTCGTGCATACAGATATTAAAACAGGAGAACACAGGGCAGAACTTGCATCGCCTGCAGACGGGTACGTCATTGAATTCGATAATACACGCATAGTCGAGATTGCAAGGATGGCTGGCGCTCCAAATGATACAGGGGCTGGGGTCTGGATTCATAGGAAAAAAGGCGAAATAGTTAAGAAAGGCGAGCCGCTTATCACTATTTTTGCGGATAAGAGCTGGAAGCTTACAAATGCATTAAAGAGTGCAGAGAAGGATTATCCGATAATCGTGGAAGGCATGCTTCTTGAGAGGGTTCAGACGTTCAAGGTTTTTAGCTGATAGATTTGCCTTAT
>CAYXIP010000096.1:2666-6509 GCA_964465515.1 uncultured Candidatus Methanoperedens sp.
TATTTCCTGATTATGATTAACTATAGCATAATTTAATTTTTTACTTATAACATATAGTGGATAAATTTATACATAATAGGAAACCACTTGAACAACACTCAAATGGAGGCAAATTAAATGGATCAGATAAAGAAAACCTTGAATGAAAACGCTTCAGTACATCGATCAACACAGGAGATGTACGAAAGAACAGGCATGATGAACATCCCCACTATATTTGACCGCTATAATGCACAGCAGCCCCAGTGCACATTCGGCTCGCAGGGCATCTGCTGCCAGTTGTGCAGCCACGGTCCCTGCAGGATAACCAACAAAGCTTCTGCTGGCATATGCGGCGCCACCGCGGATGTTATTGCAGCCAGGAACTTCCTGCGGCTCACGGCAGGAGGCGCTGCAGCCTACACCCACCATCTTGAGATGGTCGCAAGAACCCTCAAGGCTACGGCACAGGGGAAAACTACATTCAAGATACAGGACCCTGCCAAGCTCAGGATAGTTGCAGGAGCTCTTGGACTTGACACATCAAAGTCAACAGAGGAGCTTGCGGTCGCTCTGGCAGATGCAGTGCTCGGCGAGATCAAGAAAGGCTCTGATGAGCCGCTCGTGCTTGTTGAAAAGTTCGCGCCAAAAACACGGCTTGAGGTCTGGAAGAAGCTTGGGGTAATACCGGGTGGTACCTATGCGGAAGTCGGGGATGCAATGACAAAGACCTTAACATCCATCGACACTGACCCTGTTGATCTGCTGCTCACTACCTTGAAAGTGGGAATAGCCACAGGCTACATGGGGCTTGTAGCAACAATCACGCTTCAGGATATACTGCTTGGAACTCCGACGCCCACAACTTCCTCGGCTGACCTTGGCATTATAGACCCGAAAGCTGTGAATATCGTTGCGCACGGGCATGTTCCACTCATGGCGACAGCAGTGCTTCGGGCCACACAGAGTCCGCAAATGCAGAAACTTGCAAAGGAAGCAGGTGCAAGCGACATAAAGCTCTTGGGTTCTATGTGTACAGGGCAGGAACTCATGCAGCGCTCAGCCGGAAGTGCAAAAGGATTCGCAGGGCAGACGGGCAACTGGATAAACCAGGAGTACCTCATCGCCACAGGCGCAATAGACCTTGTGATGATGGATCTCAACTGCTCCACGCCGGGTCTTAAGTCCATGGCAGACCACTTCCACACCAAAGTCATCTCGGTTGACAGGCTCGTCAGGATGGCAGGGGTAACAGACCACCTCGACTTCGATCCAGAGAAGGCGGATGAGCAGGCAAAAGAGATAATAAAGATGGCAATCGAAGCCTACAAAAAGAGGAATAACGCCAAGATCCATATTCCCAAGTATAAATCAGAAGTGATGGCAGGCTTCTCTGTGGAGAGCTGCAAGGCTGCACTCGGAGGAAGCTGGAATCCTCTTATTGGGGCAATAAAGGCAGGGAGCATCAAGGGTATTGTTGCCGTCGTGGGTTGCACCACTGCAAAAACAAAACACGATACCGTGTCGATCAAGCTGTCGCGCGAACTTATCAAGAGGAACATACTTGTAATAAACGCGGGCTGCGTAAGTTCAGCCACGCAAGTTGAGGGGCTAATGAAACCTGAGGCAGCAGAACAGGCTGGCGAAGGTCTGAAGGCTGTCTGTAAATCACTGGGCATACCGCCGTGCATCAACTACGGCTCATGCGTGGATATAGGCAGAATAGGGGTTGCAGTTACCGAGATTGCATCCGCTCTTGGAGTTGATCCGAGCGCGCTGCCTGTCGCGGCATCAGCGCCGGAATATCTTGAGCAAAAAGCTGTTGCTGACGGAGCATTTGCTGTTGCTTTCGGACTTTTGCTTCACCTTGCACCTATGCCCCCGGTCACAGGAGCTCCGCTTGTGGCAAAAATGCTCACGAACGATGTTGAGGCGCTGACAGGAGGAAAAGTTCTGGTTGAGCTTGACCCGGTCAAGGCGGCAGATGCGATAGAAACGCATATCAATGCGAAAAGAGAGGCGCTGGGACTGCCGGTATCGCGTGCAACTGCCGATACTCCGCTCTCAAAGTGAGCGGGAGAACGCACCGAAGAGATAAAGGCATAGGTTTTAAATGCGCCTGAAACAGGGCGCATCTTTTCTTTTTGAAGCATAGCAATTTATTGGTCATGTATGAGTATTAAAAAATGACAAAACAGATACTCAGATCTGTGCAAGTTATTGAAATTATTTCGGGAGGATTCAAATATGGGAGATGAAGATAAGACAATAGAGCAACTTATAAGTGAACTCAATGAATTGGCAGAATCTTTTAAAACCAAACCAATGTTTGAAGGTCTTTTCCAGTTTGCGCCTGATGCTATTGTAGTTGTAAACCGCGGCGGGGACATTGTACAGATCAACAAGCAAGCTGAGAAGATGTTTGGTTACAGCACGGATGAGGTATTCGGTAAACCCGTTGAGATCTTTGTGCCGGAACGCTTCAGAAAGCTGCATGTGGAGCAGCGCAATAATTATATGTCCTCGCCACATATTCGCTTTCTGGGCACCCAATTGGAATTATATGCTATAAGAAAGGATGGAAGCGAATTTCCCGTAGATATAGCTCTCGGGCCGCTGGAGACTGAAAAAGGCACAGTCGTGATGGCACTCGTCCGCGATATAACGGAACGCAAACGGGCTGAGAAAAATTTCCAGAGGTTTATAGAATCTCTACCAGATGCCATAGTGATAATAGATCGCAATTTCAATATCCTTCATGTTAATGCACAGACTGAAAAAATATTTGGTTACAAACGAAAAGAACTGCTTGGTAAACCTTATGATATGCTGATACCCCAGCGCTTCAGGGATACTCACGCTAAATCCTGTAGAGATTATTTTGCGAAACCCACAATAATGCCAATGGCGCTTCATTTTGGTTCGTTTGCAAAGGGCAAGGATGGAAGCGAGTTCCCGGTTGAGATCAACATGAGCCCAATTGAAAATGAGAAAGGAATCAATGTTGTAACCACCATTCGAACAATTGTCAGAAAATGAACAGAGAAAACTGTTGAAAACAGTATTTAAAAACTAACCTATTAAATCGCTCATAGTTGCAAAAGCGATTTAATAGGCAAAATAATTTTACGTCACGATTACTTTTCCATGTACTATGCTGGGATGGATAGTGCATTCGTATTCGAATGTTCCGGCTTGATTAAATGTGTAGCTGAACGTGCTTCCCTGATTGAGCCTGCCTGAATCAAATGCACCCGATACAGATGTTACAGTATGCGGAGCGCTGTCGCTATTTGTCCAGGTGACGGTTGTCCCTTTAGAGATTGATACGGTTAGCGGATTAAATGCGAAACCTTTAATCTCTACGGCTACACCTGCTGGCACAGGGGTTGCTGTGGTCGTTATTGTAGCTGTTGGGACAGGCGTCCCCGTCGCCTGTGCTGTTGTCATGGCGGGTGTCACAGTCGGCTGCGGCGTTGTTGTTGGTGCTGAAGTGCAGCCACTTATGAGGAGCACCAGTGCTAAAAGTCCAAAAATCAATGCTTTATTCATTCTAAACCTCCCTTAGTGGAATATATGGAGAGCATGATATATAGCGTTTTGGGATAATGCCAATTTTTCGAATAGTTTTGCTGTAATCCTGGCGCTTGGTTTGCGCAGAGCCTTGGTTCAGCTCAGCTTGCGGCGCAGTCGTATTCGGGGAGGGTGATCGAGGTGTTCAGGAGGACGCCAGATTTGTGGATACTGATGGGGATTTATGGGGTTGCGATTTTTTACGGGCTGGGGTTTTGAAGATGATTGAGAAGGCAAATCCGCAGGTAAATAGTTTGTCGAATCTTGAGATGTCTATATCGTTTTCTTATT
>CAYXIP010000097.1:0-6379 GCA_964465515.1 uncultured Candidatus Methanoperedens sp.
TCCTCCTATGGTGCCAACGTTATTCCAAAATCATCAACAATTTTACGGAGACACTTGAGCCAGAAATTAAGGGAAACGTGCACGCTGATGAGGTAATTGTCAAGACCAAAGGCAAGAAAAATTGGTACTGGGGAGCAAAGGATAGAAAGACAAAGTTCAAGATCGCAGGAAAACTTACTAAAAAGCGAACTTTATCCGGAGCTGTACACGTTTTCAAGAAGATTAGAAATGGATGCAAAGGCATTCCAGAAAAAATCATTACCGATAAGCTTGGGCATTACCGCAGAGCCTATAACATGTTTTTCTACCGACTGCGAGGAAGTTGTAAGCTTGTTCACGGTGTCCCAATTGGCTGTAAAAAATATGGGCTTGAACACAACAACAATTGTGCTGAACGTGATAATGAGCGTATTAAGCAGAGATACAAAACCACAAGAGGATTCAAAAATTCAGAATCGGCAGAAGATTTCTTGAAACTTATGGATAATTGTTATAAGTTGCTCATCTTTTGAAAACTTTCTTAAAGTTTTTTGTGCATCCACACATGGGTTTAAAAGGAACACCTGCCGAGGCAGCGGGTATTGAGCTCAACCTGGAGAGGAACAAGCTGATGAGCCTTATAAAAATTTTTCACAATGACAATTTAGAGTATCTGTGGTTGAACAATATCGGGGATTATTTGTATCACTGTAATTAGACAATATCTTGAAAACAAAACATTCAATAGCATTGAAACAATATAATCCTTAATGACCCCTCTGCTTACCTTCTCGATCTATGCCTTCACATCCATTTTTGTCATCGTCAATCCCGTAAGCGGCGTTATGGCTTTTATTTCCATGACTGCCAACATGAGCCAGGCAGATAAGGTCTATGTAGCAAGGCGCTCAGTGGTAATAGCAACCCTTATCGCAATTATCTTTTCCATAACAGGGGAGTTTATATTATCCCTTTTTAACATAACAGTCTATTCCCTCATGGTGGCCGGGGGCATTCTACTTTTCCTCGTGGCAGTAGACATGCTTTTCGCAAGAACCACGCGTGAGAGCATTACAACCGAGGAATTAAAAGATGCATCGCAGAGGGAAAACATCTCGATATTCCCGATAGCAATGCCTCTTTTAACAGGTCCGGGGGCGATTACCACAATCATAGTATTGATCAGAACAGCAGCGGATCTTAACTCAAAAATGATAGTAATAGGGGCGATCCTGCTTACTTTCGTTATCACTTTTTTGATTTTCAGGTTTTCTGATTACTTTAATAAAGTCGTGGGAATGACAGGAATGCTTGTTACGACGCGATTGATGGGTCTTTTCCTTGGAGCGATAGCTGTTGATTTTATTTCAACCGGAATAAAACGCATATTTAATCTGGCTTGAGTATGAATATCCTCGTTGCAACAGGCAAACTTGCAGAGAACACCGTAAAAAAGGCTGTGCGGAATGAAGCCGATGTTCTCGTTCTGGATATAGATATTGCGGCTTTTATTACACCAGCACTTCTCCGCCGCTCCGTGCCCAAAAAAAAGTACGATTTAATACTTATTTCAGGTCTTGCAACAGGCGATTTTTCACTGCTCGAAAAGGAAATAGATACGCCTGTAAGGCTCGGACCGAAGCACGCCGCTGACCTTGATTTTGTTCTTTCCTTTGAAGACATGACCTTCTCCAAAAAAATACCTGCTTGTGAACTCTTGATTGAAAAAAGACGTTCTGACGCATTTGAAAGAATAGAGGAACTTGAAAACAGGGCGGCTTCATCTTTAACTTTAAAAGGAGTAAAACTCGGCGGGAATTCCAGAATGAAAGTGATGGCAGAGATAGTGGACGCAGGTCATTTAAGCCGGAATGAATTGATTAATAGAATATTATACTTTGCAGAAAGAGGCGCGGATATCATTGATCTTGGGATTTCACTCGATACTACACCTCAGGAAGTTGGAACTGCCGTGGAAACCGCAAACTCGGCTACGCCACTTCCCCTGAGTATAGATACGCTTGACCCTGAACTTATAAACACAGCACTTGATTCGGGAATAGATATTGTACTCAGCCTGAACTCTGAAAACATTCCTGAGGTAAAAGAGAACATCATAAGACATAATGCAGCCTCTGTCATAATACCCGATTGCGTGGAGGAGCTTGAAAGTTTATTTAACAATATTGAATATGCCCGAAGCCTTGGAATCACAAATATTATTGCAGACCCAGTGCTTTCGCCCCTCGGAAGCTGGCTTGTGGAATCGCTCGGAAGGTATTATGAATTCAGGAAACGCGATCCGACAACTCCTTTATTCTTTGGCGCAGGTAATGTGACAGAACTTGTGGATGCTGATTCCATCGGCATTAATGGTATGCTCTCAGGGATTGCAATGGAGCTTGAAGCAAGTATCCTGTTCACGCCTGAGTTCAGCCATAAAGCCTACAACAGCGTTTCTGAGCTAAAAACCGCTTCCATTATGATGATGCTTGCAAAGGAACGGGGTACCGCTCCCAAGGATCTTGGAATTGACCTACTTTCGATAAAGGAAAAGAGAAGGCGGGGATTCGCTGTTCTGCCTGAAAATTTTATAGAAGCAAAACCAAGCGAAAAATGGCAGCTTGACCCAGCCGGATGTTTTAAAACTGCCATAACGAACGATGAAATCCGGGATGGAAAACTTTATAGCGGAAAAATTGTGGCAACAAACAACAGCAATTCAATTGTCGGTGAGACAGCGAAGGAAATCCTTGATACCATCATTGGGTTAGGACTTGTTTCGCGCCTTGACCATGCTGCTTATCTTGGCAGAGAACTTATGAAAGCCGAGCTTGCCCTCAAGTTCGGGAGGAGCTATTCCCAGGATGACAAATTTTGAACTCATAAAAAAACTCACAGGTGAAGATGCTGTTTCTGAGATTCTCACCCGTGCCCTGAATACCCCGTATTTAAATACGGGGATTGATGAAATTGGAATAAAAGATGGCATTGAGTTGCTCGAAAGCAACAACCTTAACCTTCTTGGCGCAGCAGCGGATGAGCTTCGAAAATGCAGCGTCGGTGACCTTGTAACCTTTGTTGTGGACAGGAATATAAACTATACCAATGTGTGCTCTTCAAAATGCAAATTCTGCGCATTCTACCGGGAAGCCAATGCCGATGATGCATACGTTCTTTCTATAGAAGAAATCCTTGCAAAAGTTGATGAGGCAGTTCGGCTCGGTGCAACCCAGATTCTTCTTCAAGGAGGATTGAACCCTTCTCTGACAATTGATTATTATGAAGAGATGCTGAGGCAGATTAAGAAAAGGTTCAATGTGCAGATGCATGCCTTCTCCCCTCCTGAGATTGTTCACATCTCAAGATTATATGGGGCAGGCATAAAAGAAACGCTCTCGCGCCTTCGTGAGGCGGGGCTTGATTCCATACCTGGCGGTGGGGCCGAAATCCTCGATGACAGGGTGCGAAGCAGCGTCTCGCCCAATAAGATAGGATGGGAAAAATGGAAGGAGGTTATGCTAATTGCGCATTCCATGGGGATTTCCACAACAGCAACGATGGTCTTCGGGCATGCCGAAACCATGGAAGAAAGAGTAAAACACCTCATAAGAATTCGTGATATGCAGAAAAAATATAACGGTTTCACTGCATTCATACCGTGGAGCTTCCAATCTGAGAATACGATGTTAAGTGGCAACTCGACAGGTGTGGATTACCTGAAAACGGTAGCCATATCCCGCATTCTTCTAAACGGTTATATAAAAAACATCCAGGCTTCATGGGTTACGCAGGGTCTTGCGGTTGCACAGGTGGCATTGAACTTTGGCGCAAACGATCTCGGTGGTACGATGATAGAGGAGAACGTCGTGAGAGCCGCAGGCGTGCCTTTTCGCAGCAAAAGCATAGATGAGTTCTTACATATCGCTAAAAAAATGGGACGGCAGGTTGCAAAGAGGGATACGCTGTATAATATAATAGAGCGATATTAAGCTTCCAGTATCTCATCCATTTCGAAAGCCCATTTTCTCTCACCTAGCACAATCTCAAACTCCTGCGGCGTCAGAACAGGCACATGGAATCTTTCCGCATCGTCGATCGTTATCCTTGGGCATGCCGTGTTCACACATGCATCCACCTTGAATGCCAGCAATTGCTCAGGCGTTACAAGATCCATCATAATAATAAAGCCCTCCAGTTCGTGCTTTTTGGCGCTCTCCACAAGCCTTTCCGCAAGCTTCATCCTGTTCTGCCCGCTCTTTGTTGAAACGATGATGCCGAAGACTTTTGCGGACATCGAAGAGGCGATATACCCGCTCCTTTTTCGAAGGAACCGCTCAGGGGATACCTCCACAGCCTGATTCAAATACGGGTCTGCCGCAATCACCCTTTTGCCGGTGGCAATCGCAGTACCGAGCGGGTGGAAAAAGCCGCTGCCCACATAGAGAAGCTCCTCGCAGTCAACTCTTGCTGCCGTGAAGTTGCACCCTATGACCTGACCGGGATAGCGTAACCTCAAATCCCCTTTTCCAATAACTGCTTCCTTTCCATTTTCCCTCAGGAATTTTTGGATTTCCTCTAATTTATGGATATGCTGAACAGTGGTTATAATGCCTATCCTGCCGGCTTTTAAAAGAGGAAGCGCGGCTTTAACCGCAGGTATGACATCCACGCTTGAGCGCGCCTCGATAAAAACCACGTTCTTATATCCGCCCATGGCAGCATGCCCGAAATGGAAAAGCATATCAACCTTGCCTGCAAGAACGGTATCGATATCACAGGCTCCAAAGCAAGGATTGCCTGAAATAATTACCCGTGCACCTGTTTTCCCTTCAATTTCCCTGGCGATGTTGATTGCCTGTCTTTTCAGCCCTTCTGGAAACTGAAGCCCGACTTTTTCGCAGTTCTTATCCTTTGTAATTTTAAATACCCGTTCTAAATCAAAATCAAATTCCATCTACAACTTCCTTGCTATTATATACGCTTCTTTTTTTTCAGATTCCAGCACGTGGAGAATCTCCAATCCCATGGAAGAAAGCTTACTCAGAGTCGGAGCTATATCACGTTCTTTTGGTAATTTCAGCACTTGCAACAATATGCCGTTCCTTTTCAGTGCTTTAAGCACATTCTCAAGGGCTTTTATGGAGGATAAAGGGCTCGCTGTTATATCATGAAGCAAGACATCGAATTTCCCGCTTTCAAAAGGCATGGTAAATGCATCCCCGAATTCCACTGTTATATTGGGATGTTCTTGTGCAAGCCATTTAAGTCGTGAGCGAAACTCGCGGCTATACTCAATGCCATGGACATGGGATGCAACCTCTGATGCAAACAGTAGAAACCCTCCAGCACTTGAACCAATGTCCAGTACGCTGTCGTCCTTTTTGATGATATTCGTTTTCTCCTGTATCTCTTTAAGTTTAAAGTAGCCTGCGGGTTTATCGAGGTCTTCTGTTATTTCAATCCTGTCAGAATATACAACATCATACGATGGTTTGGTGATTATTCGCTCGTTGACCTTGACATGTCCTTCGGTAATTGCCCTCTTTGCTCGCCCGCGTGAGCCGAGATTGCCGATCTCGACAAGATAAGAATCAAGCCTCATGGGGCACCTGTATAATAAAGCATATTATTAAAAAGGTTAATAGCTAATAAATACCCATGCCGAGGTGGCAGAGCGGACTAACGCGGCAGGCTCGAGACCTGTTTTACCTTCAGGTAAGCAAGGGTTCGAATCCCTTCCTCGGCGCATTTATTAGCCGATAATCGAAAAAAGTTATTCATCTTAAGTTAACAGTACCTTCAGACAGGGATAGGTAAAAGTATGGGTAAAATCAAGCCACTGCAAGCCTTTTCTCAATATCAGCGATTTTAAGCTTAAGGGCTGTTATCTCCTCAATAACAGGGATACGCTTTTCCAGTGAATCAATCCGGTAATTCAAAGCTGTAAAATCTGATTTTGTTTCATTCCTGAGGCTGTCTATTCTCTCATTCGTTGAATCTATCCGTTCATTTACCGAATCTATCCTGGTATCCATCTCAGTTCGCAGGCTCTTTATCTCTGCATGGATTGCCTTCATTTCCCCTTCCATTTCACTGAGCTTAGGCAATAATAAGCGTTCAATCCATGAGGGTATCTTTTCAGCAGGCATGATTATAACTATACTTGATTTACATGCTATTTAAAAGGCTATGCCTTTTTCATCGCTAATTCCCCTCTATCAATAATCCACTTAATCTTATCTCCCTTCGCTATTCCTACTGCCTGAACCAGAACCTTAGGCACGTACCTCGGCGCTTTTTAGTCGTTCTTTCTCGATGGGCGCATTTTCCTCGGCTTCTGGGATATATTTTTATCCAAGGGATACATTTAGATAGCATAATAAAATGCATAAAACAT
>CAYXIP010000098.1:0-6292 GCA_964465515.1 uncultured Candidatus Methanoperedens sp.
TCACCAAGATTTTGTCAAAGTGCCAATTTACGATTATTTAAGAACTTGACTATAGATCCGAGCCAATTTATGGAAATGTCGCTAAACATTTTAAATTCAATATGCAGAAGAAGAAACAGAGGAAAAACTACCATAATAATTGATTCTACTGATGTTAGTGTGGATATAAACTGGTTCAGAAATACCTATAAGAAAAGTGATTTAGAGTACCGGGATTTCAAATGGGCTTTTTCTTCCTCGAAAGGTCATTATCTTGGATTTAAACTTGTTTTGGCAATAGAGTATCCATCTTTGAAGCCGTTAGCGTTTCTGCTGTATCCTGGAAGTCCGAATGATTCTAAGTTGTTTGATGGTATCGTGAATGAACTGATGAGAAGGAGAGTTATGAGGAAAGGTGATATTCTGGTGCTTGATAAGGGTTTTTATGCATATTACCACTACACTGATGGATTGGTGAAATATGGCATTTTGCCTCTGATTTTTCCAAGAAAAAATTTTAAACTGGGAAAAGTTTTGAACGGTATTATACCGACACTTGAATTTTATATTGATAAGCCAAATCGCATTCAAGAGAAGCTTTTGTTTTTGAAGAAACTTGTTGGCGAATTTAAAGAGACTATAATAAATTGGGAATCTTTAAAGTATGTCAGAAGCTTTATCGAAGATATTTTCAAAATTGAGAAAAATGCATTGTCTTTGGACAAATTGCACAAATATACGAGGCGTTCTGTCGAAAAAACGTGTTCTCTAGCTGTCCTTTTGATTGGCATCCTTGCTTCGATGGGATTTACCGATAAAGGACATTTACAAAGGCTTGCTGAATGGTAAGATTTGGGAGGGGGTTAATAATATTCATGGGTTTGTAGATTTTATAATAGCGTCATCATATTTAATTTTCATTTTCTTATCAATTCAAATATGGTTCTTATGGGAGGATATTGATAAGAAAGAGTTGAAATTTAGAAATTCCCTTAGCGATCCCTTTTTCAAAAAAAATTATATCTACGTGCTCTCTTTCAGTATATTTTTCATTACTCATGAGTTTTTTGAGGAAACAGGCCTCCTTAATTCTTTGGTATATCATCATTTCCTTTGAAATGTTGGCATCTATCAGTCTTATATTATTTGCATATCAATGGTATACTGCGCTGAAAAGATGTGAAAATAAAAAATCTCTGCCACAAGAGCTAATCGGCAAAAGCTGTGCAGGAAAAAGTACCCCAGAAGGTAGATAAGCAAGGAAGAATTTGAAGAAAAAAATAAATACCTGCTATAAAGAGCAGGCTGAAGAGCCGCAAATTATAATGCCCATGTTTTTTACGGAACCATTGAATCCAAAGCAAATCTTAATCTAAATTGAAAATAATGATAACGCAAATCTTGTCTCATAAACAACACATTTATGACGCAAAAAAGTGATGGATAATGACAACAGTTGAACTTTACTATTCAGACACATGCCAGAACTGCCATTCTCTCAGGGCACTTTTACTTGAGGTTCTCCCCAAAAACATGAAGTTCAAGGAAATAAATATCTCCTATCCCGAAGGGCAGCGCCGTGCCTCGGAACTCAATATAATGTCCGTTCCAGCGGTGGCAATCGATGGAGAGGTTGTGTTCGTGGGAAGGGTTTCCAGAGAGGAAATTTTAAAAGAGATAAATTTAAGAAAATAATTTTATGATTCAGATCCTTGAGGGAACAATTGTAATAGATGATACAGAAAAATTCCTGCACAGGCTCAAAAAAATAAGCAAAGAAAAAAATATAGTCATCCAGGCGCTGGATGCCGATAAATTAGCAGGCAAGGAACATATAAGGTTCGCAGTTGAAAAAGCGATAAACTCATTCAAGACCGGCAAAAATATAGCAAAAGACCTCGGCAAGGAAATGATGCTCTATGCAGCAGGTACGCGCCAGATAAACAGGGCGATGAGACTTGGGGTGCATAATGGGAGGAATAACATCGCACTTGTTGCAGTGGGTGAGATTATTGATTTCACATTCAATGAGATAACACCAGAGCAAGTGCTTCGATATGATAGCTCCAAAAACGATGCATTGATAGACATTTTCAATATCACAAAAGAAGAGCTACAAGCTGTGGGAGAGGATAAAATCCCGCAGCTTGTTCTGGAGAGAGTTGCGCTTGTGGACGTGATAAAATAGCCTTTTTTATCTATCCGACATCCTCCCATAAACCGATTACATTGCCCTCGGTATCAGCAATCGTCGCGTAAAACCCGAAATCTCCCACAGGCTCTTTTTTCCAGATAACCTTGCCGCCTGCCTTTTCGATCTTTTTTAGATAATCGTCAATTGAAGGCACGCTTATCACAACTGATGGTGCTTCGTCCGGGCTTTCTCTTTTATACAGCGCGCCATTGATACCTCCGGGTTCAAGAGGCATGCCTTCCTTATCTGTCGGCGTGGTTGTCACAAGCAGGTAAACCAATTCCATGCCTGTTTCCTTTATCTCCCAGCCAAAGATGTTCCTGTAGAATTTCTTTGCACGAGCCATATCATCCGCAGGTATCTGAAAATGCACTACTTTATCCATTTCAAATCACTCCCATTTTAATTAACTGCTCTTATCCTATTTAACTATGCGCTCAATTTTCTTTCGATTTTCTCTTTCAATATCCTGCTGATTTCCTGACCGCTCACCTTTCCCCTGAACTCCTTCATGACCACGCCCATTAGCGGTCCAACTGAATTTACGCCTTTTTCCCTGATAAAATCCATCCTGGATTCGATGAGTTTATCGATGGCAGCCTCCAGCTCCCAGGTTTCGATTCCAATGCCAAGGGAGCGGGAAGCCTCATCCACAGTAATTTCGGGTTTTTTCGCAATGGTCTTCAAAACTTCACCGATTGCCTCATTCGGAATCCTTCCTTCCGACTGAAGTTTGAAAAGCGAAATCAGGTGCTCATCTTCAATATTATTGACTGGCACACCTTCTTTTTCAAGCTCGTATAAAATAGTTTCAAGGGTACGCACCACTGCAGTTGCATTTGCTTTAGGCACCTGCTGCATTATTCTCTCAAAAAGCACAAAGTTCCCTGATCGTGAGATATGGTTCGCAAGTTCTTCGTTCAGGGAAAACTGCTTCGTGTATCTCGCCTTTCGCTCCTCTATGAGTTCAGGCAATTTTATGCTTTGCAATCTCCCCTCCGTTATCGCCACAGGCGGAACATCGGTCTCTGGATACATGCGCGCTGCACCCGGAAGTGGACGCATATAAGCCGAGTTACCATCAGGAAGCACCCGCCTTGTTTCTTCGGGAATGCACACCAGAGCCTCATGCGCACGAAGAATAACGGCTTCAAGGGCGCTCTGTGCCTTTTCCTTGGTATCAGCCACCATAACCACACAATCACTTTCATGTGCACCCATGGCTTTCCTGAGCTCATCGACCTCGTCAGGAGTAATCCCGTAATTGGGCAGTTCATCGGTATGGAATATCCCTCCAACGCCTGACTTCTTGGCGCGGTCCGAGAATTCAGTACCAAGACGCCTTCCGGGCTGGATTTTCCTGCCTACAAATCCTGCGAATCCAGGCAGGTTTAAAGCATATACGACACCGCCTTTCAATGCCTTTTGTATTACTTTAGAGGCAGTGTTTGAAAAAATATGTGTGACATCGATAATTTTATCAGAAACGCTTGCTTTTGTCTTGTTAAGTTCCTCTTTTATCTCCAAAAGTGCGACCTGCCTCGTTACCTCCAGCTCCACAATGGTTTCTATCAGAGAAAGCTCCTGAACGCCTTTAATCTCCACCCTTGCGCCTTCTGCGATTGAGATGTTTATATCCTGCCTTATGGTGCCAAGACCGCGCTTCACCTTTCCTGTTGAGCGAAGTATCATCCCGAGCTGTTCAGCCACCTCTCTTGCATGCTCGGGGGAAACAATATCAGGTGCAGTTCCAATCTCAACCAGCGGTATCCCGAGGCGGTCAAGCGAATATATCACCGAATCTCTCCTGTCCTCGATTTTCTGAGCAGCCTCTTCCTCAAGGCAGAGAACACCTATGCCCACTCTTCCACTTTTTGAATCGAGGAAGCCGTCGGTAGCCACAAGCCCAGTCCTCTGGAAACCCGAAGTGTTGGAGCCATCAATCACAATTTTCCTCATCGTGTAAAGCTCATCCACGATATTCATGTTCAGCATACGCGCAATCATGAGCGCATAATCTAAAGCTTCCTGGTTCAATTCGCGGGGCGGCTCTTCATCGTTCTCCACAAGGCAGGTGGTGTCGTAAGCCTTGTAGATGAATTTTCTTGCGAGTTTAACTTCCTCAAGCGCAGCCTTATCCACCACGCCCATCTCGCTCTGTGTGGGTCTCAGGTAACGCATGAACTCAAAATTTGAATCCTTTGTGTCGCGAAGAATCGTAGGGCAGCCGCAGAAAAGCTTTTCTTTTGTATCGAGCTGCTGGTGAATCTCAAGCCCGGCTTTTAATCCGAGTGCCCTGTAGTCGTGCATAGATTTCTTTGATATAGTGCAATCTATAAAACAATTATCCTGAATATTTTCACCCCGCTATCAAAGGATATTTAAGCAATCAAATCCACGAAAGTTGATTATGACGATGGGGAAAAAGGCATCGCAGTGCGCTGCATATATTAGAAAACATACGTCTGCTCTCGTTGTTTCGCATGTAGACGCGGACGGTCTTACCTCGGCTGCCATCATGGGAAAAGCCCTTGAAAGAGCGGGCATCGAATACAAAACACGCTTTGTAAAACAACTGGATTTACCTTCGCTCAATGAGATAGCAAACAGTAATCCTGAACTTGTTACATTCACTGACCTCGGAAGCGGCATGCTGGATGCGATAGGCGCATTAAAGCTCAATGCAGTCGTTATAGACCACCACCAGCCGCAGGGTGTTTACGAGTACCATATCAATCCGCATCTTTTCGGTATTAACGGCGCAACGGAGATAAGCGGGTCCGGAGTTACCTATCTTGTTGCATCCGAAATGGACGGGAATGAAGACCTTGCAGCCCTTGCAGTTGTGGGGGCAGTAGGCGATCTCCAGCATGTAAAGCAGGGGCAGTTAATCGGCATGAACAGGCAGATACTGGATAGCGGCGTAAAAAGCGGCATAGTGCGTTATGAGAAAGACCTGTTGCTGTTCGGGAAACAGACGCGCCCGATCTTCAAATTGCTTCAATATTCCACAGACCCTTATCTGCCAGGCATTACTGGCAGTGAGGATGCAAGTATAGAATTCCTAAAAAGAATAGGCATAAGACAGCACGGTGAGAAATGGAGGCGGTGGATAGACCTGGAGGTAAAAGAGAAACAGCAAATCGTATCCGCTCTCATGCAGTTCGGTCTTTCCTCTGGCATGCCGGGCTATAAAATAGAGAGGCTGGTGGGCGAAGTTTATACGCTGCTACAGGAGCGTGAGGGCACAGAGGTGAGAGATGCCTGCGAATATTCCACGTTGCTCAATTCAACTGCCCGCTATGACCATGCCGATACAGGGCTTGCGGTATGCATGGGCGACCGGGATAAGAAGTACGAAGAGGCGTGCACCCTTCTCAACGAGCACAGGAAGAACCTTGTTGAAGGAATGAATCTTGTAAAAGAGCAGGGGTTGATCAAGATGGAAAACCTACAGTATTTCGATGCTGGAAATAAAATCAGGGAAACAATAGTGGGAATAGTTGCTGGAATGAGCATGTCATTTGTTAATAATCGGAACCTTCCCATAATAGCTTTTGCTGATTCTGAAGGCGGAATAAAAGTTTCATCACGGGGAAACCAGGAGCTTATCAGGAAAGGGTTGAATCTCGGAATAGCGATAGGCGAGGCTGCAAGAGCAGTCGGAGGCTCAGGCGGCGGGCATGATATAGCAGCGGGAGCCTTCATTTCAAGGGATTCGAAGCAGGAATTTTTGAGAATACTGAACAATAAAATAGGAGCGCAGATAAAATGAAATTTTTATCTTTGCTCAAGCAGAACTGCCACAGCATAAGCAGGGAATACTCTGGATATTTCCTTCCCATATCTCTGCGATAGCAGCACGATTTCGAACCCAAGCTCTTCTGCCACCCTCTTAGCTATGAACTCGCCAATACCGCATGCCACTATTCTTGAAACACCATGCCTCCTCGCAACATCGCGCAGTGCATCCACAATATCCCGAAGCTGCGCCGCCATAACCTGCTGTGCTATCAAAACCAGTTCTTCATCTTCTATCTCGGAGAGGTCTGCACACACCACGCGTGCAAGCCTTCTTTTTGCGTCTGCCAATGTTTTCCCCGCACCATCGGGCGTGTC
>CAYXIP010000099.1:0-6281 GCA_964465515.1 uncultured Candidatus Methanoperedens sp.
AGTTATCCCCCGGCTTAATAGGCTGCATCGGGTCCATGAACACAACCCCATCTTCCTGCACAAGGCAGCACTCCATTGCCTGGGTTTTTAGATTCTTAACATCCGGCGGAGTTGATATCGCAAAGAACGTGTGGTTATCCTTGCTGTAGTAAATCTCAGAACCTTCGTTCCTGAATACAACAATCTCAGATATTTCAAGAGAATTATTTTTGTTAGAAATGAAAATATGGTCGAGAATGACCTTAATATTGTGGCTCTGGTTATTCAGATCATGTTCATTGGCAACATTTCCAATAATTTTTTCTCTCTCAGTACTCTTATCGGTTTGAGCAGAGGTATTGCTTATGAAATAAAACAGTATTATGAGTACAGAAATGGATCCCTTTAGAGCTATTTTCACTTTTCTTCCACCTCAGAGATATATTTCTGGTACTCTTCCTCAAACTGCTGCTCATATTTTTGTTTGTCGGGTATGTCAGCTATAATCCTCAAATTTGGTTTTTTGATTGCAATGTATCCAAGAAATACGAATGTAATGGTCAATATGCCGCCAATCCATAATGGCACTGAACTATCTCTCTCAGGATGCGCCAGAATTTCCTTGCCATATTCTGCCTGAAGTGTTGAAAATATCTGCTTTTCTGAAAAACCCGCTTCTTTCATTGAGTTGATCTCTTTTTTAACCTGCATCGCAGTGGAACAATCGCATGTTGAGATTATCATGGCACATTCGCAGGGGCAAATAAGATGAGAGGCCGCATCTTCTTCTGCCATCGTAGCATTAACTGGAACAATTGCCGATATCAAAATAAAAAGAATGATTATTTTGAACATCCAATGCCCCCCCTATTCATAATATATTTCTACTGGCTCCGATTGAGAGAGGAGATGCTGATTGCTCAGCAATCTCCTGAACGATTACTCATTCTGTTCGATGTCTTCTATTCTCTGTTCGATGATCTCGTTTAGTTCATCTCTGTTTTCTCCTTCTTTCTCACGTTCCAGCAGCTCCTCCAGGATATCTATGTCGTCCACGTGCGCTATTACTTTTTCAAGATCGGGTACAGGCTGATTAAGATCAAGGTTTAATGCAACTTCTTTTAATTGTTTTATAACGGCTACTGACTTTTCCTTGTATTCTCTCTTGATCTCTTTATACTCATTTTCTGTAATTTCTCCTGCATTGAATTTATTATCGAGAGCCAGTATAGACTTAAACATGGCGTTCTTTTCGGTCAGCAGTTCGTCAAAGGACATTTCATTAATGTCTTTTCCAGCAACATTTCCCAGTACAACATCCGGCTGCAAGCTGCTCTCTGCTGCTTCGTGAGGTTCATCCATAGATATTTGCGCTGATGGCTGTGTTTTGATAAAACGCCTTCCTGGTTTTCTGCCAATTTTGTTTTTGAGCAAAGGATACGAGGCAGCCCCTATCAACACTACCGCCAGTGCAGGGATAAGGTAGTTGAAATCCACTCCGCTACCAGTCGTTGAGGGAACGTAACCTGTTATCTTCGTATCTATGATCTGCCCTTTCGGAACATTCAAAGAGCTCAGTACCTCGAACTCTTTCCCTTCATTCGGAACTAAATCCTTCTGGGCAGATTTGCTCTCAATCCCGAACCCGTTATTTTTGTCAGATACCAAAGACATGTATGAGGTGTTGTAGATCATCCTTTTGCTGAATGTTGGCGCAGATGTATCTGAATTCAGAATGTATGATATCTGTGCGCTGTACGATTCGCCAGGCATGATAGGTCTCATCGGGTCTATCCAGGCAGAGTCTTTCTGCCTTTGCAGACAGCATTCCATCACATCGGTCTGGAATCTTGATATCCCCTCGGGGGTCGAAATGCCAAGCCAGGTTCTGTCCTTGCTGAAGAAGACTTTGTCTCCGGTATTGGTGAATTCAACATATTCATCCATTTTAACTCCTGTAGGCGCTTTTGAGAGAACTATATGATCTATCTTCACTGCGATGATACTGTCATCTTTTGTGGATTCATAAACTGTAAAATCAGCACTCTCTGAGACGTTCACCTGTTTTGTATAGGGTACATCGGCATAGGTGGCCTGGACAAAGTAGCCATTTCCGGCATTGACCTTATTGAATGAGTATTTCCCGCTTTTATTGGTAAAAGTGTTCATCACCTCAATGCCGGTTATATCGAAAAGGCGAACAGGTATACCCTCAAGCGTCTTATTTTCTTTCATGACATACCCCACAATCTTTCCAGAGAGATTGAAGTCCAGAGCAGCCTTATCCTGGAGACCGATATTTTCACCATATGTCGTACTGTTGTAAGTTACATTAACTCGATACAGGCCGCTATTAAGGTTATTGAAGGCATAATTCCCATTCTTATCTGTTGTAGTACGGGTCAATGGGAGGAAATCAAAAATCACCCCTATTATGCTTGTATCATTTTGAGCAGTCCCGTTTACCTTACTCAGGGTGACTTCTAATCCATCCAGCTTTTTTCCATCTGAAACAACACTGCCGCTGATCTCAGCCGCAGATGCTGTGCTGACAAGTATAACAGATATTATAAAAATTGCTAATAATTTATTCATTGTTTTTCACGTTCCTTCAAGAATTTTTCATATTCATACTCAAATACTTCATTTTCGTCCATTCTTTTCCTGCTGATCTTATAGACAACAACCCCGCCTACAATGACGCCGGCAGGTAAAGCGAGCCATACTATCCAGTCAAAGCCTTCCTTGGGAGGCGTTGCAAGAATGCCTTTTCCGTATTCTGCGATAAGTTTGTTGTATATCTGCTTCTCCGAAAGTCCCTGAGCAAGCATCGCCCTGACCTTATCTTTTATTTCAAGTGAACTCGGGCATGTGCAATCGACGACAATCATGGTGCATCCCCCCTGGTCTGGGCAGTTCAGGTTGGATGTAATATCTTCCTCGGTCACAGCAAGTACCGGCACCGCAAGCACGAGCAGGAAAAACCACGCTGCAATTATTTTATTCGTCATACAATCTCCGTTGTCATTTTTTTAATATTTTGATTTATATTTACATTATCAGATATTCGTTTTTGCCTTATTGGTACAACCGTTGACAGGGATATCAGGATTCCAAGGATGAGCACATAGAATCCCCCGATCCACATCAGGAACATCATGGGCATTACCTTTATTTTCACTGTAGCGTGTTCAGAGGTCAGGGCTACGGCTGAGAAATACACATCCTCAACGCCTACCTGGTAAGCCATTGGTTTGACATTCGTACTCTCCTGCTTGGGATAATAGTACATTCTTGCATTGGCATCTGTAAGGACTTTTTCTCCGTTCTTATATACATCAAATACTGCCGCTGTTACCTGTCTGTTATTCGTGTTATATTGGTCTATTTTCTTGAGGTTGAAATCATAGTCACCAAGACTATATGTACCGCCTATTCTCATATCAAAGGTTTGTGCCTTCTCATAAACCACAGCACCAGCAGCAGCTACGATTATCATGAGAATCGCGATGTGGCACGTGTAGCCGCCAAAGGTGCGGCGGTTATTCCAGAACGCTCTTGTAATATTCTTTAAGAGTCCGGCATCATCAAGCTTTTTCTGCTTGTTCACAATCCTGGAGATATCCAGAAGATGGGTCGATACGACTAATACTGTTCCTCCTGTGGCAACCAGGAGGGCATAGAAATCCCGTATTCCTAAAGAGAATGCTATAACCATTGCAATAACGGCTGCAGTGAGAGGTTTTGAAAAATTTCTCTCAAGATGAGAAACAGATGCTTTCCTCCATGCTATGAGGGGACATATGCCCATGAGGAAAAGAAGCGCTATGCCTAAAGGCACGTTTATCTGGTTGTAGAAACTGGGACCTACCATTACCTTGTAGCCCCTGAATGCCTCTGAGAGCAAAGGATACGTTGTTCCCCATAGCACAGATGCTGTGGATGCAATAAATATCCAGTTGTTGTACAGGAAACTTGCTTCGCGCGAAACAAAAGATTCAAAGACTTTCTTGCTCTGTATCGAATTGTACTTCCATGCCACAAGTGCAAGCGTTGCTGCGAATACCACTGCCATGTAGTTGATATAATAAGGTGCCGCCGAGTATTGCCCGAATGTATGGACTGAAGCGATTATCCCGCTTCGCGTAAGAAGCGTCCCATAAACAGTAAGTTCCCATGTGAAAAGGATAAGCAGGATATTCCAGAACTTCATTCCTCCCTTGCGTTCCTGTATCATGGTGCTGTGGTAGAACGCAGTCATCGTAAGCCATGGTAAGAAGGAGGCATTCTCTACCGGGTCCCAGCCCCAGAAACCGCCCCAATTTAGCACCGTGTATGCCCAGTAGCTGCCGAACATGTTGCCTAAAGACAATCCAAGCCATGCCCACAGCGTCCAGCGCCTTGCGCGGTATGTCCATGTATCATCTGCAAGATAAATACCAGCGACCATCAAAGCAAACGGGATTATTACACCGGCATAACCCCAGAAAAGCGTAGGCGGGTGGAAGAACATTCCAGGGTCCTGAAGCAAAGGATTTAGGCCACTTCCATCCACGGGCATGAAATCAAGCTGCCTGAAAGGACGGGATACGGTGAGCAGCATGTAGAAGAAATAAATAATGGTGATAAGGACTATAGGCATTGCATGTCTCATTAGGTTATCATAGGATTTTCCTCTCGCTGCAATAACTGCGATATAAATCGATATCAGCCATGCCCAGAGTAGCAATGAGCCATCGGCACCTGCCCAGTATCCGGAGATGGTATATGCTAAGGGTAAATCCAGACTGCTATACATTGCTACGTACTCGTACTGGAAATTACGGGTAATGAATAGATTGATAAGCCAGATGGATGCGACCGTGGTCAGCACTGCAATTCCGATAATCGCTATTCTGGCGCTGACAAAAAGTTCATTTTTCTTTTTCCATATGCCTATTATGTGGGCTGCAAGCGCATATACGCTAAATATCAATGCGGTGACTAATGTTATTTCTCCTAATTCCATTAAAATTCTCCTTTATGTTGCGTTATGGCCTCCGTGATCAAGGTCTCCTCCGTATTTCGAGGGACATTTTGTGACAACCTGATTTGCCTGAAAAGTGTTATTCGCGAAATAGCCTGTCACCACTGCAGGTATACCCTCCTTGTAATTCCCTGGCATACCATCATTTGATACTACTGTGATGGTGGCATTTTTATCTGTTAGTTTGAATGTCAGCCTTGCTTTTTCAGGTTCCCATATCGTAGAGCCTTTTACAATCGTGCCGTTCACATTCACAATTGTTCCATTTAACGAATCCGCTTTTTGCACAAATTCACTTACTTCATAGTAAAATGAAAGCGCATTGCTAAAACTCTGTGCCGCGAGGTATAATATTAATACCGCCACGATCCCGATGCCAAGCATGTTTTTGTGTTTTTTATTCATGTCCTATCCTCGCATGTAAAACTCTCAACTTTACAATACGTGTAAAGTACATATAGTTTACGATAGATGTAAATAGAATATACCTTTTTATGTGGTTTTTGGTTTATAAAACACAAATTAAGACATGTTTTTGCTTAAAATTCTAAACCTACATTCAGGAATTTCCTGTAGCCTTAAACACCTAAGTCAGTCAGGTTAATTGAAAGTTGCAATTTATGCAATTGTTGCTTACTTGTAATTCTTCATAAGCTTAGCTTTTTGCGTGGGTTGCCGTTTATAAAAAATAGAATTTGCTTTAAAAATTCTAAATAAGCTTTAGATGGAGAAGTGACCGGAAAGTTGGGTGTGGTGGTATCAAAAAGTGGGGGAGCTTTCCGGTCATTGACTATTAGAACCTGCCTTTTTAAGTGCATTGTGATTCAAAGAAAACAAATCAAAATGGCGCTTGCTTAACATTTCAAATCCTACATGTATAATAATTTTAAAAATAGAAGATTTAAAGCATAGCCTTTGTTGCTGTTGCGCTGGAACCAATCGTTGAACCCATATCAGAATCCACATCTCCGCAATGATCATATCCAGCTTCTGTACTGTTATTGTCCATCATCGAACTTTCGTTCGTAGCATTCATCATATTTTTGTATGTTTCTGATTGCATCATCTGTTCTGGGCAGTTCTTGGACATGTTCTGCATCATATCGGGAGTGCATTCATGATTTTCAACGTCCTTTGCTTTACTGCTACTTGGGTCCTGCGCCATTGCGACAGACATTGCGCCAACTGCAAGCAGTATCCCAAGAATTCCGATCACTATCGTGGTCTTCTTTTTCATGCTCTCACCTCTTTGAAAAGTACCATATTGCTATGAATA
>CAYXIP010000100.1:0-2893 GCA_964465515.1 uncultured Candidatus Methanoperedens sp.
GAAACATCGAGCAGGTATCGACAGCCGTTCTCCTTATACAGCGTTTCTGTCTTTTTTTCCCCTGCAAGGAATGTAAATTCGCGCGTCCTGTATTCGCCTTCAACGGCACTTGCTGCCTGCAAGACAGTTTTTATTTTTTTCTGCCGAATCAGGGCATCTGCAATTTTACGGGCATCGCTCTCATACTGGTCGATAATCGCCATATCTCCCACAATCTCATAAGCAGGAATAAAACCAAGCACATCGAATAAGGATTCTTCCTTTTTCAATACCTCAAAATCCTCTTTTTCTATATCGTATCCTTCAATCGCCTTTATAACAGGAATTAAAAGGTCTTCGCCTTCGGATTTTATCTTCAGGTTCTTATCAATGGCGCCAAGCTCGATGAGTTTCTGCCTTGTCTCCTCCCCTTCCTTTTTGGAAACTCTTACGCACAGGGATTCCATGTTTGCTAAATATATTCGCCTGAAAAAATCGTTTCAAGCAGCAAAATAGTCATTACTATCCCTGTGAGGATTGTAATATATCCAAGAATAATTCCTACTGTAAGACCTGTTTCTTTTAATTTTTGATTTATTTCCATCAGTTAATTTTAGTCCGCATGAAGTTTATAGTTTTCCACGGCAAGACTTACAAACAAAGCCCACGTACAATGAGGTATGCTCACGTTTATCGGGCTTGGATTATACGATGAAAAAGACATAACTGTGAAGGGACTTGAGGCTGTAAAGAAAGCCGATGCCGTATACGCTGAATTCTACACCTCGCACCTTTTCGGTACGACTATCGAAAAAATGGAAAAATTCTATGGCAGGAAAGTGAGCGTGCTTACAAGGGAAGAGGTGGAACAGAATCCCGTGTGGCTCTCACGGGCAAAAGAAAAAAACGTGGTATTCTTAAGCGGAGGGGATGCCATGGTAGCCACTACGCACATTGACCTTCGCCTTCGTGCAAAGGATATGGGTATAGAGACTGCAATTATCCACGCCCCCTCGATTTCATCCGCAGTCTGCGGGTTGACCGGACTTCAGAACTACCGGTTCGGCAAATCCACCACCATCCCGTTCCCGTATATCCGCAATAACAAAACTGTAATATCAGAGGCTCCATACGACACCATTAAAATGAACAAGAAAAATGACCTGCATACGCTTATTTTTCTTGATATTGACAGGGAGAAAAAGTTCATGGATATAGGAAATGCCGCCTCGCTTCTGCTGGAAATGGAGAAAAAGCGTGGAGAGGGCGTGCTTGTAAACACGCTTGCGGTCGGTATTTCAAGAGCAGGGTCAAGCTCACCGACTGTTCATGCAGATTATCTTGAAAGATTAAAAGATTATGATTTTGGGGGCCCGCTGCACGTTCTGGTAATCCCTGCTCAACTCCATTTCATCGAAGCAGAAGCGCTTGCGAAATTGTGCGGCGCCCCTTCGGATATTCCCCGTATTTAAACACGGGGTTTATTTCATTTTCCTTTTTTCTTTGGCAAGTTTTTTCTTCGCTTCACCGCTCCCTGTTGCTGCCAGTTTTTCAAGTTCTGCTATCTTTTCCTTGCGCTCGCGCTCTCTCCTTTCCATAATCTTTTTAGACATTGCCATGTTCTATATTTATGGCATTTACACTATTTAAATTATCCCATCTTTGCAAACAGAGAGCAATCAATCATGGTTTTTTCATTTTATGAGACCAGAACCAGTAGATAATAACTGCAAATATCACGATTACAGCAATGTAGAAAAAAGGATTTTTTAGGATATTTATCTCTTCTCTTGCTGCCGGAACTACAGTCGGAGTTGCGCTTGCTGTTTGTACTGGCGTTGAAATAGCAGTGGGTGTGGGAAGTGTCGGGGATGCGGGTACGGGTGTGGGTTTTGCAATCGTTGCGGTAGGCATGGGAGGTGCCCTGAATACATACCACGTCTCACCCGCTGCCGCATAGATGTAATCGCCCGGCGGATGGACAGCTATGACGCTTTTATCCGCAGTATCTGGAAGCACATAGCGGCTTGCGATCTTTGGTGCATAGGGATTGCTTACATCGAGCAAATCAAATGAAACTGTCCCATCCGAGTGTGCAAGGTAGACATCATTCCCTGATACTGCTATATTATGTGCCTCCGTTGTGGAATGAAATAATTGTGTCGGGTTTGCCGGGTCGGATATGTCGATTATATAGAACCCCTGTCTCTGTGCACCGTTTAAGAACACATAATTTCCCGAAACTGCAACTGATGTGCCGCCCCATCCCGTAGTAAACCAGCATTGTGTTCCTGTGGAGTACTCCGGACAGGATATACTGACATTGGATTTCACGACATAGAACACGCTGACAAGTTTGGGGTTCATTTTGTCTGTTAAATCAAAGATTAGCATTCCGTTATTTGCATCTGCAACATACATGTAATTGCCAGATACAGCCACATCATTTGCAGAATTGGAATAGCCTATCTGGTACATTTTTTTTGGGTTTTCTGGATCGCTTATGTTGAGTACGTATATCCATCCCGGACCTGCCGCAACGTAAAGTTGATCTCCCGAAATCGAGATACCGTACGCCTTGCCAGGAGGGTTTATACCTGTAAATGTGCTGACGAATTTTGGCCTTTCGGGGTCGCTTGTATTGTATATCAGAAGCGAGTTCCCATCCGCTATATACAGGTAATTGTTAAAAAATTCGGCATCGTGAGGGTCTGTAGTTGTGAATGAACCAACTTCTGTCAGGTTTTTTAGGTCAGGTGCAGCCGCGGTTAATGCAGTAATATACGATAACAATACCAGCAGAAAGAGTCCCCTTAACATAGTCTTCATTATTACAAATACGAGTCCATTGCTATTAAAATTTTTCTATGCACTCTACATCATTAAATTATAGAGAAAGTCAGGATTTTGGTTT
>CAYXIP010000100.1:2993-6131 GCA_964465515.1 uncultured Candidatus Methanoperedens sp.
TTACCAAATTATCATTATTATACATTCATAATTCGCAAGACTTTTATAGTATTATAGCTAACATTTATTCCAAACAGTCCCAGGGTATCTCAAATAGTGGTTTAAAAACTCCTTCCACTCGTGATGTATGTGTGCCACTCAGGGGGCTGTATGGAGGAAAAATATGAACCAATTAGATAGGGCAATCAGCATTCTGAAAAGCCCTCTGAGCGAATTGACAAAGGTAAAGTCTGAAGGGATAAGCAAGAACGATATAATAAAGCAGTACATAGCAATCCTGGCATTGATACCTGCGATAGCCTATATTATCGGCATGGGGATCGTTGGAGTTAGTCTGGGAATGTTTGGAGGTTTTAGGATTCCAATCGGAACCGCTGTGGTAGGCGGTGTACTGACGTATATACTGAGCATTGTAGATGTATACGTAATAGGCATCGTGATTAACACCCTTGCTCCGAGTTTTGCCTCGAAGCAGGATGAAAACCAGGCAATGAAGCTTGCGGCATATTCAGCTACGGCAGGGCTGGTTGGAGGAATATTCACCATCATACCAGTGTTAAGTGTTATTACTTTATTATTTGCACTTTACGGTTTGTATATTCTCTATCTTGGCATTCCAGTGCTCATGGAGACACCCAAGGACAAGGCACTGGGTTATACGATAGTGGTTATAGTTGTAGCGTTGGTGGTTTATTGGATCATTGCAGCAATAACTGCACAGGTAGTGTGGTCGATGAGTCCGGTTCCTGGCATGATGGGATATGGACGATGGTATTAAGGGAAAGGAGTTATATGTCAAAAATTTTTTTAAAACATATTGCTCTGATAGCGATAACCCTGATACTTGCATCTGTAATTGCCGGCTGCGTCGGAACCAAGGCGCCGCAGTCGCAGCTGGATTTTTCTGCAAAAGCCGCATCCGGGCTCACTATTACCAATAAAGGCGGAGATACAATATCACTAAAGAATGAAAAAATAACTGTAATAAGAGACGTTAATGGTAAAGTGGTTGATGGATTAAACGCCGTAGCACTATATGGCAGTACGCCGGAATTCCAGGATGCGCCTGTGATTGAAAACCTTGGACCCGGACAAAAAATCAGACATGTCTGGAAAGAACCCCTATCCTTGGGCGAGGTTCTTGTAATTACAATCCAGGATGTACCTTCAGGAAACCAGATTGTAAACACCAAAGTAACAGTTTCGTAAAATGGAATAGCCCACTTTCTTTTTTTGTGGGCTATCTTTTTTGACTTTTGCGAATTCTTGATAACTAAATGCTTAAGCTACTTAGAACTTCAGATGAAACCGCCGTCCCCGTGCAGTTGCTTAGCATCACAGAGGACAATATTCCTACGACCTTCCCCTCCTGCTGAATGGGCGAGCCGCTATCTCCTGGCTGGGGCATATCAGAGCACGGGAACAACAATGAAATTAACGATGTACCTGCACGAATAACCCTGCACGGGATGCTGTGCTGCTCATTGACAAGGAGCGCATCTTCCATTACAGCGGCGCTGCCAAGTTCGGTTGCTTCTACGTTGAAGCCGGATGGAAGCTCGATAAGAGCTATATCAAAACCCTCCAGAAATCTGCTCACGATTCCCTCTGCGCCGTCAACTTTCACACAGATTCCCACTCCTGTTCCATGAAATATATGGGAAGCGCAGGCTATGTAGTGCCTTCCTTTGATTACTACGACGGCGCCTATTACGCAGCAGATTCCTTTGAAGAGAAAAGAGCCGCCGGATTTTATCATGTATCTCAAGTATATGAAAGCTGATGCTATATAGATTCAGGCGAAGGCGCTCACCGCAAAGAGCGCGAAGAACGCAAAGCACAGATGCAATCTTTGTACTTCGGCAGCGATTCTCTGACAGGATAACAGAATGAACAGGATTGAATATTGAAGTTAATCCTGTCAATCCTGTAAATCCTGTCCAATCGTATCGGTTCAAAAAACAACGAACTCAAAACGAACCCGTACGAACTCGGCGGCGCAATGTCAGCAGGCAGCGCTTACTTTTTCCCAATTTTTGCTTTCAATTCTTTCAAACTTTCAATTCTCACGATACCGTCAACCGCGTCGAAATGCTCCCTGTCAAAAGACAATAGTAACTCTATTCCCTGCCTGCTCATAATCGCGCATATAATTGCATCAAAGCTTGGCATGGGATGGAGCTTGAATATTTCCAGTTCATTGAGCATATCTTCAATATCGCTGTTCAGCACAGTAACATCCTCGGCTTCAATCAAACCAAGCGTCTTATCTACTGCTGTGAGAAGGTCTATTTTTTTCCACAGCACGTACTGCAGCTCAAGCACCGTAACGTCGCAGGTATAAAGATTCAGGCTAATCTCTTTGGTATATATTATTTCAGTCGCCTGCTTGTGGAATTCATCCTCAATATTGAAGTAAGCCACAAGGGCGCTGGCGTCGAGGAAGAGATCATGCTGCTTCATAGGTTGTATTCTCTATCCACGAGCTCTTCTACCTTCACTTTTGAGAGGTCTCTTCCTCCTCGTATGCTTCCTTTCAGTTCCTTGATGGATTTGACTGGCTTCCTGAAATGTACACGTATTTCCCCGTTTTTATCGTACCATACGACCTGCATCCCCTGTTTCACCGCATAGGCTCTTCGGATTTCTTTTGGGATTGTGGTTCTGAATCCGTAGGCTACATTTGTTTTGGCTATTCGGGTTTTGGGCGCTCTGAGTCGAATTTTAACCATATTCATACATCTATTTTTGACGCATATTATAGTTTGTGGTTGGATTTGTACATTTGCCATGAAAATGATTATCTGGGTTAATTAAGAGTTCTTGACTAAACTTTGCGCAGCGCCGATAGGGAACAAGCGACCATTAGCGTGCGCTCACCGCAAAGAGCGCGAAGAACGCAAAGCACAGATGCAATCTTTGTACTTCGGCAGCGATTCTCTGACAGGATAACAGAATGAACAGGATTGAATATTGAAGTTAATCCTGTCAATCCTGTAAATCCTGTCCAATCGTATCGGTTCAAAAAACAACGAACTCGAAACGAACTCGTACGAACTCGGCGGGTGCAATGTCAGCGGGTGGCGCCGTCGATGAGTGGAAGCATGGATGAGGGGGAAAGTGCGGGCTTAAGCAACA
>CAYXIP010000101.1:0-6008 GCA_964465515.1 uncultured Candidatus Methanoperedens sp.
TGAACGAGCTTGGAGTAAAGACAATAGGTGAGCTTTCAGAGCTTTCAGCAGAAGACCTCGTCAAGGAATTCGGACAGGCAAAGGGTATGTGGTTAACGCAGGCATCTCAGGGAATTGACGACTCGCCTGTGGAGGTACGTGAAGGCACTGAACAAATAGGCAGGATAACCACGCTCAAGGGAGATACCAATGACTTAAACGTTATTTTTGAGGTTATAGATGAGCTTTCAGAGGACGTGTACAGGAAGCTTGAAGCGCGCAAACTCAGCTTCAAATCTGTAACTTTTGCGGCGATTTCAACCGATTTTAAAACCAGGACGAAAACACACAGGCTCGAGGCTCCTTCAAAAAGTCTTGATACGATGAAGGAGAATGCTCGCAGGCTTGCAAAGCTCTTTCTTGAAGAGAATCCGGTTACCCTTCGAAGAGTTGGAGTAAGGGTTGCTAATCTGATGGAGGAGAAAGGTCAGAGAACGCTCGGGGAGTTTTGATTACCGAAGGAAAACTGTTATATGCCAGGCATAAGTCAATAAAGAATTATGAACGACTTGATGAAACAACACTGGGACGAAATTTATGAGGCACTGGATGTGGATGAGCTGACCTGGTACGAAGAAATACCCGAACCTTCCATAAAATTATTATCTAAATGTAATATAAAAAAAGATGATTCAGTATTAGATGTGGGTGCAGGTGCGTCGACATTTATTGATTATCTTATTGGTCAAGGATTTAAAAATATCATTGCTACCGACATAAGCGAGATAGCTTTGAACAAGCTAAAAGAAAGATTGGGTAAAGAAAAATCTTCCATGGTAAGATGGATAGTAGATGATATTACCCAGCCGGTTCATGTTCAGAACCTGAGAGATATTACCGTGTGGCATGATAGGGCAGTTTTACATTTTTTATTGGAAGAGAACCAGCAGAACATGTATTTATCCACGCTTAAGAAAGTAATTAAAAAAGGTGGTTATGTCATTATCGCTACCTTTTCGTTAAAGGGCGCAAAAAAATGTAGCGGTTTAGATGTTAAAAACTATGACCAGAACATGCTGGCAGAATTCTTGGGAAAGGATTTCAGCCTGCTTGAATATTTTGATTATACATTTCATATGCCTTCAGGCGAGCCAAGGCCGTATATTTATACACTATTCCACAAGATTAATTAACCCATTAAAATATATAGCTGTCGCACTGCACAGGTGCATAATGGTCGAAAAGCAGGAGATAACTGAGATTTTAGAGGGCTTCGACAAGGATAATATAGCCATAGCTACAGTCTGTTCACACAGCAGCCTTCAGATTTTTGACGGGGCAAGAAAAGAGGGCTTCAGGACAATCGGGATATGCATGGGGATGCCCCCGAAGTTCTACGATGCTTTCCCGAAGGCAAAACCAGACGAATTCTTCGTTGTGAAAGATTACAGGGAAATTCTCTCAAAATCAGATGAACTTGCGAGGAAAAATGCCATTCTTATCCCGCACGGCTCCTTTGTGGAATACCTCGGTGCAGAAAATTTCAAGCTGCTTCGCCTTCCCACATTCGGCAACCGCCGCGTGCTTGAATGGGAATCTGACAGGGAGATGAGCCGCAGATGGCTTGAATCGGCTGGAATAAAAATGCCCAAGCAGATAAGGAACCCTGAGGATATAGATTCGCCCATGATGGTAAAGTATTACGGCGCAAAAGGAGGCATGGGTTTCTTTGTTGTAAAGAATTTTTCAGACTTCCAGAAAAGGATAAACAAAAAGGAAAAATACACCATTCAGGAATTCGTTCTGGGGACACGCTATTACATGCATTATTTTTATTCGCCTATAAAGAAGGAAGGATATACGTTGAGCAAGGGTTCGCTTGAACTCCTTGGCATCGACAGGCGTGTGGAGTCCAACGCAGATGAGATTTTCAGGATAGGCTCGCCCATGGAATTGGCGGAGGCTGGTATTTATCCAACGTTCGTGGTAACGGGAAATTTGCCTCTCATGATAAGGGAGTCTCTTTTGCCAAAGATATTCGAGATGGGAGAGATAGTGGTCGAGAAGTCGCTTGAGTTGTTCGGCGGGATGATAGGACCCTTCTGCCTTGAAACTGTGGTAACCGACTCGCTTGAACTCAAGGTATTTGAGATTTCGGCGCGCATCGTTGCAGGAACCAACCTGTACATCTCAGGCTCGCCTTACTCCGACCTTTTGGATGAAAAGCTCTCAACAGGTCGAAGAATTGCGCGCGAGATTAAGAATGCGAGAGAGATGAACCTACTCTCAGAGGTGATTTCATGAAAAAAGAATACGATGTTATAATCGTGGGCGCCGGACCTGCTGGCATGTTCGCGGCAGATGAGCTTGCAGGAAAAATGGATGTGCTCATCATAGACCAGGGAAGGGATATAGATGTGCGCGATTGCAAAATGAACCTGAGGAGCATCTGCATGCACTGCGAACCCTGCGATATAATGTGCGGCGTCGGAGGTGCAGGAACTTTTTCCGACGGCACGCTTAACCTCCGCCCCGACATAGGCGGAGACCTCGCGGAGCAGACAGGAGACCCTGAGTATGCCTGGCAGCTTGTTGAGCATGTGGACAAGGTCTTTGTGAGGTACGGAGCACCCAAGCAGCTTTATATCCCAAAAGGAGACGAGGTTGAGCATTTGAAGCGCCGTGCCGCAGCAGTGGGTGCGAGGTTCATCGAAATAACCCAGAGGCATATCGGCTCTGACAATGCTCCTCGCGTCATCGAGAATTTTGAGAAAGACCTGAAGGAAAGGGGCATCGAGTTCCTGCTTGAAACGAAAGTTGCAGACCTTCTTATCGAGGATGGTACCTGCAAAGGCATTATATTGCAGGACGGAACAGAAATACGCTCACGCTTTACGATTATCGCACCCGGAAGGATTGGAGCAACATGGATGGATGAGACCGTAAAGAAACATAACATAGCCGCGAAGTACGCTCCTATCGATGTTGGCGTGAGGGTCGAGGTTCCGGCAATCGTTATGGATCCGATTACGAGGATCAACCGCGACCCGAAGTTCCATATACAGACAAAGACGTATGATGATTTTGTAAGGACGTTCTGTACCAATGAACATGGTTTCGTGGTGAAGGAGGAGTACGAGGGGTACATTGCCACGAACGGTCATTCGATGAGGAATATGGAGTCCGAGAACACGAATTTCGCTTTTATCGTGAGGGTTGAGCTTACAGAGCCTCTTGAGAATACCATAAAGTACGGAAGAAGCATCGCAAAACTGGCAACCACCATCGGCGGGGGAAGACCTGTGCTGCAGAGGATGGGCGACCTGAGAAGGGGAAGGCGCAGTACCGAGGAGAGGATAAGGAAGAATTCTGTGATCAATACCTTGAAGGATGTGACGCCCGGCGATATTTCCATGGCGCTGCCCCACAGAATTGTTACGGACATAAAGGAAGGGCTTGAGGTATTGAACGAGATAATACCGGGCGTGGCTTCTGATTCCACGCTCTTATACGCGCCTGAGGTGAAGTTCTATTCCATGCAGGTTCTTGTGAACAGGAATATGGAAACCTCGGTGAAGAACCTGTTCGCTGCTGGGGACGGCGCAGGGCTTTCGAGGGATATTGTGAATGCGGCGGCGACGGGAGTGATTGCGGGAAGGGGGATATTGAAGAAGGGAGGGCCACAGAAGTGATAAGAGTGATTAAATGTTAACTAAAAAAATCTCAGAAAAAATCGTATCAGAATTAAAAGATATATTTCAGACTGACATATGCAGCGTGATTTTATTCGGCTCCTATGCAAAAGACACCGCACAAACTTATTCCGATATCGATATCCTCATAATCCTGAAAAGGAAATTCGCAGACTGGATGGAGCGGCGCGACCTAGAAATAGAACTCAGGAAAAGGCTTTATCGAACAGTAGGGCAGGTTTCTCCAAAGGTTGGTTCTATAGAAGAATTGGAGGCTGCATTGGAGGCTCACAATCCCCTAATACTTAATATCTTAGATTCTGGCATTACATTATATGACGATGGTGCCTTTTCTAAACTAAATGAGCATTTTAAAAAGAAAGTTTCTGCTGAAGTTTTGAGGCGCGCCGATTACTGGGAAGTGACGGTTTGAATCGGAACTTGGATATTTCTAAAGCATATCTTATTGAGGCAAAAAACGATTACGACACGGTGTCGATGCTTATCGAAAATAAAAAATACAGCATCGCAGCCTATCATGCTCAGCAGGCAGTAGAAAAATTACTAAAAGCATGTCTTGCAGCAGAAGGCAAAATCGGTATATATAAACACGAAATTTTTTCTTTTTTTCTGAATACATTCAACGAGAAAATAGATATTAGGACGATGGCAAAGCTTGAAGATGCAGTTGTTCCTATAGAAGAAAGCTGGGCGCTATCGAGATATCCCGATTGGAGCGTTAAACCAATATGGATTCCATCCCAGCAAATCACTTTTGATAATGCAAAAATGAGCGAAGCAAGGATGCGAACAGTTTTTGAGATTTTAGTCCCATTTTTAAAGGCAAATTATAAAATTCAGGTATAAACAATGGACACAACTCATATCGCCCGCTGCGCGCAGCTCGCCATGCTTCTCGAGGTCTCAGCCACGCCAAAGCCCGGCAACATAGACCGAGACCACAACTACGAGGACACCCGCTTCGAGCATTTCCTTGCGAGCGCCGTGGGCGTTTATCCTGTACTGGAAAAAGCTGCACGCTCAAGCTCAGGCGCGGGTGCGCTCATCCATGAAGCGGTGGTCGAAAGCAGCAGGTGGCAGAATGGGGGCAACACCCATTTCGGGGCATTTCTGCTTCTCATACCGCTTGTGATGGCAGGAGGCAGATGCGAGAACACAAAATGCTTGAAGGTGCAGGTACAAAAAATTGTAAGAGAAACAACAGTTGATGACGCAATTGAATTATACAGAGCATTTTCCGAAGTGAAAGTGAAGGTTAAACCTGTTGATGACCTCGACCTCGGCGAGGTTTCTTCCATTGAAAAAATAAAAGCGCGAGGGTTGCCTCTTTTTAGCCTGATGGAGATTGCAAGCAGCTATGACATGATTGCAGAAGAATGGGTAAACGGATTCAAAAAGACATTCGAGTGTGCGGCATCTATTCGGGATAAAATCAGAAAACATGGAATCAACGATGCGGTTGTGCTTACATTCATGGAACTCCTATCCGTCAATAAAGATACCTTCATCCAGACAAAGTTTGATAACAAAAGAGCAGAAGAGGTTTCCTTGAGGGCAAAAGAAAGACTGCAAAAAGGCGATATAGCTGATATTCGTTCCTTCGATGAAGAATTATTAAAGAAAGGTATCAACCCCGGTTCAACCGCTGATATAATCATCGCAGGATTGTTTGTCTCGCTGTTCGAGGGGATGAGATTCTGAATATCGAGGATTTCGGGATTCGTGAAGGGATATCTGAGGTGATTTTCACTACCCTCTCGCTCGATAGAGTGCCAAACGCTGCGCCTATGGGTCTGCACAGGAAAGGCAAAAGGCTCTTTGCCGGGATTTATAACTCAAAGACATTGGATAATATACTAAGTAATTCTTTGGCGGCAGCAAACATCGTGGACGACCCTGTTTTATTCGTGCAGTCAGCACTTTCAGACCTTGAACCTGAAAGATTCGAACTCGTAGAGGGATTTCCTGTTCTTAAAGACGCTCTTGGGTGGATTCTCTTTGATTGCAGATGCGAAGAGAGCAAAAAAATTTCAGTTGTGAATCTTTCTCCTATTAAAGGAAAAATAAATCGGCGAAAAATCCAGCCGACAAATCGCGGTTTCAATGCAGTGATAGAGGCTTCGATACATGCCACACGATATGTGGTGCTGAAGGAGCAAAAGCAACTCGATTGCATCGGATATTACAATACCATCGTCAAAAAATGCGGAGGGGATCAGGAGAAGGAAGCCATGGAGCTGCTTTATGGACTTATTGGACGAAATTATAGTTTAAAACGTAACTTTTATTACTAATTAGAACCATACGAATATATGT
>CAYXIP010000102.1:0-5975 GCA_964465515.1 uncultured Candidatus Methanoperedens sp.
CCAAGCTCGGAGAAATAATTTTTAAGTTCCTCTGAAGCCGGTTTTAATACCTCAACAAAACCATCATCGTAATCCACGAAGACTTCCATGAGTTCGTCTTCCATTACCACAAGATGCACAGGGAAGGCATCCACAAGCTCATTTGAGAATACGCATCCCGTCATCCTGGCAAGCTCATGAATGGAATCGTACCATTGAACCTCCTCTCCCAATCGCTTTCTCTGCTCTTCATGCAGAGAAGGGCTTTTTTCGATAATACAGTAATCAAGGTTGTTGTATAACGCCTGATTTTTTTTAAGGTATTCAAGAACATCGAATGCTAAAAGACCGCTGCCCGCTCCCATCTCAACTACTGTGAATTTTTTTTCTCCGAGGATATGCCACATCTCTTCGAGCTGCCTTCCCAGCATTTCCCCGAAAGCAGGGGTGAGATTCGGGCTTGTATAGTAATCGCCGTGCTTTCCGATTTTTTGCGTGGGAGAGGTGTAATACCCAAGCTCAGGGTAATACAGTGCCATTTCCATGAAATCGCGGAAGGGGATGGCGCCTGAGCGGCGGATTTTTTGGATTATGAGTTCGGATAAAGGTACTGAATAAGGATTTGAATGCATATTGATATGAGGATTCGATAGTGCCAGTTCACACCTGCTTTAACAAAGTTTCCATTTTTATCCGGAATTCTGCTATCTTTTCGCTGTTCAATTTCTCTATGAAATCAAGAATTTTAGAGTCGAAGACCTCTGCGGCTTGGATTAATTCTTCAACTTCTTCTTTCACTATCTTAAAATCGACGTAGTATTGCTTATCGATTCTTTCTTTTTTGGCATAGGATATGAGTGAATTATCAACGTTGAATAACTCCTTGAGCAGGATTATTGCGGCGGAGTGGTTCTCGCATTTTATGCCAACCCTGAAAAACAGGGAGAGAAGCATGTAATACATGCTGTAATAAGTCAGGGAGACCGATTCTTCCAATCGATCATTTTTTAAGAGGAGTTTTGCAGATGCGAGATGGCTTTCTGATTTTTTCAGGTAAGAAGACATAATCTCTTCGCTGGGTGAGATTATCTGGAGTTTTCCTTCCTCATGCAATCTATTGAAGAAATCCGATTTTTTCATAAAATAGCTCAGCTCCCTTGATTATTACATGATTTTTTTCGATCTCTTTTATGAGTGAACTTGACCTGTCGTATTCCCCAATTTTCACACCGAGTCTTGAATCAAGTAGCTCAAGTTCTTTTTTGATGCTCCTGTCTTTTGTTTCGATAAACATGTCAATGTCGCTGTTCTTATTCGCCATGCCTTTTGCATAGCTCCCGAAAAGAACTGCAAGCCCGATTCCTCTGTTTTGCTGGATATCTTTTATTGTTTTTCTAAGTTCAGGGTATTTTTTCAATATTTTGTTTAATTTGTATAACTCAGATATGAGCGCATAGTTTCTTGCTTCCATGCTTTTTTTCATGAAATAGACCTTGTTCCTTCCATCCTTCCTGAATTCCAGAACATTTTCATTGGCGAGTTCTTTCAGGTTTCTTATCGCTGTCATGTGATTGATTTCAAGTCTTTTAGCCAGTGCTCTGGCATGTATCTCCTCGGTCAAAAGTATGTCCAGAATCTCACTGGTTATATTTAGTTCCATATGTAACAAATTTGTTCCATTGATATATATGCCTTTCTTTTATTCTTTTCTCTCTGTCGGCAATTCGTTCATCAGCCGCGCCATTTGCAGAAATCGCGGAATGGGATGGCGGCTGAGCGCTGATTTTTTGGATTATGAGTTCGGATAATCTGCGTTCGTCTATGTTCATCGGCGGTTTCATAATATAACAAGTTATTTATAGCCTAATAAATTATTTAAAATCATCCAAATGTCGTGAAGGTATGGATATAAACAAAAAAAGTTTCCTTCTTAATGTAGGTATTGCAATAGGTATTGCTGTGTTTTTTATATTGCTTGCTAAAGCCATTATAATATCTGGTATTGATGCAAATGTAATGGTTGCATCGGCATCAATATTTTTAGCCATAATAACATTTTTTTATGCTACTTTTACAAGGTCATTATTGGAAGAGCAAAAAAAACTTTTTGACGAGCAAGTAACATCAAAAAAAATAGCTTTTATTGAAAGAAGACTTGAAAAGCTCTATTATCCATTAAGAGATGTTTTACAAAATCCTATAGCTGTGGATTTATTAGGTGGAAATAGACAACAATGTATCGACTTAAAAAAAATAGACAATATTATCCCCTTTCAATATTTATCTTCAAAAGAATTAGAGAATCTCTTAGACGACTTTATTAAGAAAGCATTTCAGAATGTGGCAATCTCAGCATATAGATATTCCAGCTATGATATTGTAGATGACAATATAAGGAATAAAGTTGAAGAGGATATTGAAAAGTTTAGGAACGAATTAAACGAATTGGTTAAAAAACGGAAAACATTATAAAATTAAATAAAAATTCATTATGTCGTCGTTTCCACGTCGAAAAATTAAAAAGTATATGCGTAACCACAATTCACCATAACCTCGTAAAAGTGTTTGTAATCCTTTCAACCCTGATACGAAATCCTGTATATCTTCCCCGCATTGTCATCGCTAACAAACAGCGACCCATCCTGCGCTACAACAATATCCACAGGTCTCCCAAGCACGTTATTGCCCTGAAGCCATCCTGTCGCAAAATCCTTAACAGTAAAAGTATTCATATCTATGCTCACGATCTTGTATCCCGTAGGCACCCTCCGGTTCCATGAGCCGTGGTAAGCCACGAACAGGCTGCCCCGGTATTCCTTCGGAAAGCTATCCCCGTAATAGAACGCCAGACCCAGCGGCGCTGAGTGCGCCTGCAAGTCTATTAAACTTGGCGCTTTATCCTCACAAGGATTGCGAATATAAACCCTCTTGTCAAAATCCGTGTCGTGTATATTCTTGCCATAGCATAGAGGCCAGCCGTAGTCTTTTCCCTCCTCGACGAGATTTATCTCATCAGGCGGCAGGTCTTCGCCCAGATAATCGCGCCCGTTTTCCGTGGCATACATTTCGCCTGTTATGGGATGGAAGACAAAACCGACCGCATTCCGCAAACCCCTTGCAAAAACGATGCAGTTTGTTCCATCGAGGTTGCATCTCGTAATTGCAGCCCTGCGCTCATCCTGCTCATAGCACACGTTACATGAGGAGCCGATGCTTATGTATAAACTGTTGTTGTGGACTTTTAATGTCCTTGTAAAATGACCTCCTGTCGGCAGGTTGTTGACAATGACTTGGAGTGAGTTCCTGTCCGCGACCAAGCCGTTTTTTATTGATTTTACCCGTATCACCCGGTTCTCCTCGGCGATATAAAACCAGCCATCGTAGTAGTCAATCCCGTGCGGATTGTTGAGACCGTCGATGAACGTTATGGTTTCATCAGCCTTGTTACTGCCTTCCTTGTAGGGAAGCGCTATCACTCTTCCCTGACCTGTTATTGTAACAAACAAAACATTATCCTTGAGAAGCATCATTCTCGGACCCGGATTTGTGCCGGGGTATGAAACCGGGCTTCCTCCAAGACCGCTTGCAAAAACCTCTATCCTGAACCCCTGCGGCAGGTTGATTTCCCCGAGAGAATCCGATTTCACGGCAGGCTTGATGCCCAGAAAAATCGCTAACGTTATCGCTATCACGAATAATGCAAGCAAGAGAATAATTTTTTTACTCATATCTCACGGCAGATAATAAGCAAGAGCCGTTATCAAAACAGCGGCAATTAACGAATATATAATCATCTGCCATGCCCTCCTCCTGTCCAATGCCCTGAATTCTGCCTGCAAAACTGATTCGGTATTGCCAACATCTTCAAAATTATACACTCCGCGCATGCCAAAGTAGGCGCAAAATTGCATTCGAGCCTGAAAGAAACCAATCGCTGCCATCATAGCAGGAATAAAAATAAGAAGGCGCCAGATGTGCGGTGCGTCGATGAAGGCTAACAGACCGAAAAGAACGAGAGTAAGGATAAGTCCTATCCAGCCTGCCGCCTGTCTTCTTGCTAATTCACTTTTCCCAATATTGCATACGCCCGGGACATAGCTTTGTGTCTGCATATTAAACCCCAATAACAAGAATGCGTTAATTATATATATCGTTATGACCATGTAAGTGTGTCACACACTAACACGAAATTGGTAAGAAGGTGAGCTAATTGTCAGAAATTGGTAAAAAAATACGACTTGAGAGAATAATGGACAGGGAAAGCAGGAACATGGTAATAATCCCTATGGATCACGGAATTTCAATAGGGCCTGTAAAAGGTATTGTCAATCTTGCCGACATGGTGAACAAAGTCGCAGACGGCGGAGCAAATGCCGTTCTCTTGCAGAAAGGAATGGCAAAGCATGGACACAGAGGGTATGGACGCGATATCGGGCTTATAATACACATGAGCGGCTCCACTTCACTCGGACCAGACCCCAACGACAAGGTACAGGTATGCACCGTGGAGGAAGCCATAAAAATGGGAGCCGATGCCGTGAGCGTGCACATCAATATTGGTTCTGAGACAGAAGCTAAACAACTGAAAAAACTGGGCTTCGTAGCTGAATATTGTGATGAGTGGGGAATGCCTCTCATTGCTATGATGTATCCCCGAGGAAAGGATATCAAGAACCCGAACGACCCTGAAGTCGTGGCGCATGTTGCACGCGTGGGCGCAGAGCTTGGCGCAGACATCATAAAAACAAATTTCACTGGCGACGTTGATTCATTCAGGACAGTTGTTGAGGGCACGCCTGTGCCTGTAGTGATGGCAGGAGGCCCCAAGACCGATACGGATGAGGAATTCCTGACAATGGTTCGTGCCGCAACAGATGCGGGAGGTCGAGGGGTGGCAATAGGCAGGAATGTCTTCCAGCATGAGAATCCCACGGCAATGACCCGCGCCCTGACGCTTATAGTGCACAAAGGAGCAAGCGTTGAAGAAGCCATGGAGGCGCTGAGGTGAAAAAAGGAAAAACTGTCTGGATAAAAGCAGATAGCAGAGACTGGGAGGAAAATAAGCCCCGTATCACCACTGGTCTTGAATCAGGAGGTGATGCCGTGCTTTTGAATGCAGAGCATGTGCAAAAGGTAAAGGAACTCTGCAATATCAAGACCGCAGCACCAGGTGGAGAAGCTGACATCGTGGTTGTAGGAATAAACAGCGAGGGCGATGGGACAACGAAGCTGCCTTCGGATTTTGCCAACTCTGAGGATATTGTGCAGGCGCAGCGCCTGACAAGGGAAGGTAAGACAGTTGCAGGATACGTTATCATTAAAAATAAGAAATACGAGCAGTTCGCAGTCGAACTTGGAAAATCGTGCGACTACCTGATCGTGATTGGCACCGACTGGAAGGTGATTCCGCTTGAGAACCTGATTGCAGGGCTCCAGAAGCTTGACGTGGAGATCATCGCAGGCGTGCAGAATGCCGAGGAGGCGAAGCTCACCCTTGAAACGCTTGAGCATGGCTCGGACGGCGTGCTCCTTGATACCGGCAATCTTTCTGAGATTAAGAAGGTCATAGCAGTTCGTGATAGGTCTGGGATGGAGAAAATCCCGCTGGTAAAAGCCACTGTGACAAAGGTAAAACCCGTTGGCATGGGCGACAGGGTGTGTGTGGACACGGCTTCGCTTATGATACCAGGGGAAGGGATGCTTATAGGTTCGCAGAGCAACGGGCTGTTCCTTGTGCATTCTGAGAGCGAGGAAAGCCCCTATGTGGCTGCGCGCCCGTTCAGGGTGAATGCAGGAGCGGTGCATGCCTATATTCGGGTGGGCGAGAAGACACGCTACCTTTCAGAGCTCGCCTCTGGTGATGAGGTGTTGATAGTGGACTCGGAAGGCGAGACAAGACCTGCTGTCGTTGGGAGGGTGAAAATCGAGCGCCGCCCCCTGATGCTTGTGGAGGCAGAGGTTGAGGGAACGAGGATTAAGACGCTGCTCCAGAACGC
>CAYXIP010000103.1:0-5728 GCA_964465515.1 uncultured Candidatus Methanoperedens sp.
ATAACGTACGTTCCAATAGTCTGGCCTGGAGAATCAACCAAGAGCATAGAAGCTTATATCATCGCTGACCAGCAGATTTTTTTGTCTTCAAACGCTTGCGGATTCGAGATTAAATCAGAAGGCGTGACTTGTTTGTATGGGGATGACGCGATACAACCAAGCACCAAAAGAATGGCTGAAACAAGGATTATAGATTTATAATTCATGATACCTTTGCTTTATTATTTTTCGAAAAATCTCCGGAGAAATTTCCTGAAATCCTCATCCCTGAAAGCCAGTATCTCCTCATTTTCCAAAACACGAAAACCTTTTGCGATGCTCATGGCAAGATGTCTTCCCAGGCTGCAATTCATGATTTGTGACTCTACAAGTCCCTTTGCCTCAGCATATTTCCTCGGAATCTCAACCATGTATTTCCCATCATGAATAAAAACATTTGAAAATTTGTTCGAATCCTTATATTTAGATTTGAATGCAAGGGCGTGTTCTTTTGACCACACAAAAGGACCGCCGTGTTTTTTTACCAGGGGAAGCCTTGCATTCTCAAGTTCAAACAGCACAATCGCTTTTTTATCAGAAGCCCACACACTGCTGTTATACACGCAAAAGTCATATCGCTCGAACATCTCATTGACTGAAGACTCAAGCTTATGAAGTTGCGGGAATAATACATCCTCAACAACATCAGGCGCTTCAAGCTCTATGGCTATAAGTGATGTCCTTCTTGAAGTAAGGGATTTTTTTAATTCATTATCCGAAACTGGCTCTTGAAGCTTTTCGATGAAATAAACCTCGTCCGGGTTTTCAAGGAATGCGCAGGCTCTGTCTATAAAAATGCACATGTTATCAAGCGAAAGCGCCGCCGCAACATTCCGCGCCGGGTCTGTGGGGTCGATCGCAATCATGGGTTCATTGTGCGAAGCCCTGCCGTGCTTTTCTATATCGATGGTTATTCCAGGCTTCCAGTCGCACGATGCTTCAAGAACCTTTCTAAACGAGCCGTAATGAATGACAAGCAGTTCCACAAGATATCCAGAAAAACCATGCGTCTTAAGCTCAGAGCCGTAAACCCCGATGCCTTTCATGAACTGTTTCAGAAGCAGTACCTCGTCCTCAAGCCCTTTTATCATGGAAGCAACGTAAACATTGTGGAAAGGTGTCCTATCTACGGCGGATTTTATTTCCGAAGCGCGCTCCACGTTGAAAGCAGGGACAAGGTCAACCTCGAAACCGTCGAAGATGGCATGGACGTAGGGATGCTCAGCGTAGCGTTCTTCAAAGCCCTGAGATGATTCTGCAACTTTCCGTGCAATGTAGAGTCCTTTTTCTTCAAGCTCCTCGCGCTCCACAGAAGGAGGGAACATGATAAAAATATCGAGGTCGTGCTCTCCTGATATCCAGGTTCCGCGAGCGGAAGAGCCCACAAGCTGCGCGCTGGCAGAAATGCCTTCCTGCTGTGCTGTGGAATTAACTCTGGCGATTATGCTTTCTGCAAGAGCCGCAAGCTTTTCTTTTTCCGCTTCGCTGGGCTTGATGCGGGAAAGGATGGAGGCGCGGATTTGATTGATGTCGGTCATTGTAGTTTTATTTCCCTCAACGTCTCGTATATAGGACCCTTCGGCGTAAGCGTACTTTTCTTAAGAGTTATGGACTCCACATTCATTGTGCCAAGGTCAATATTTTCAAGCTTCTTTATTTTTTCAAGCAAAGCAGCCTTCTCCCTGAGCTGCTTCACCCGCGCAAGCGTTGCATGAGGAGAAAACTTATCGTCCTTTTCAAACCTGAAAGGCGAAAGTACTCGTTCAACCTCGCTGTGCAGCGCCTCGAAATTCCCCTCAGCACCGAGCCATATAACCCTGATATAGGCAGGCTTAGGGAATATCCCCACTCCTTTTATCCTCGCCTCAAAAGGCTTGCAGTTAATCTGTGACAGGACGGATGCAATGGGCTCGACATTATCCTCGGAGATATCTCCAAGGAATTTCAGGGTTATATGCACCTGCGCTGGCTGTACAAGTTTGATGCCCGGCGTGTCAAGCACTGATTCTATTCTTTCTATATCGGGTATGAACTGCTTGGGCAATTCCACGGCTATGAATGTGCGCAACATACGCATATATTCAATTTATGAGCTTAAAAAAGAATAGCATTCGATAACTTGATAATAAATAGAGGTATAAAAGGCAATAATGAAACGAGACCTGATGGATATACTGTGCTGCCCGATGTGCAAAGGCGACCTCGTGCTTGAAGTTATGGAAGAGAACGAGAAGGAAATAGTAAAAGGAACACTGTACTGCGGGAAATGCAAGGAGTATTATCCGATAGATGATGGCATACCCAATATGCTTCCGCCAGAGCTTCGGGAATAATCCCCGTATTATTAAAATACTGGGTTTAATATGATTCCTGATTACGAAGACATAGCAGATTATATTCTTAAAAATTACAGGAACAAAGTGGTGGAGGTGGGTGTGGGAAGCCTTCCTCATGTTGCTTTGCTATTAAAAGATAAATTGGACGTAATCCTGACCGATGTCAGTGAAAAAAATTATCATGGAGTGAAATTTTACAGGGATGATATATTAGCACCTGATATTGGGATATACAAGGACGCCTCTCTTCTATATTCAATAAGACCGCCAATAGACCTTCAGGAAGCAATGGCAAAAGTAGCAAAGGAAGTCGGGGCTGACCTGCTTATCAGACCTTTCGGGAATGAGAAGGCTGATCTTGAGAGGTACTTTAAGAATTATGCACTGGTGAATTACAAGAAGGCGAGGTTTTATTTGTACAGGTAAATTACCTCTTCCTCACCTTGAAAACATATATCAACAATATTATTACAATCCCTCCACCCAATATGCTCCCATCCCTTATCTTCGATGCAATGTCCTCAGGTTTTGCAACATTCTCGCTTGCTGGCGAAGTAGCATTCGTAACATTTACCAAGGATGGCTGAACTGCAAAAGATGTATTTTTCGCAAGATATAGTGTAATCTCACCCCTGTCACTGTTAATCCCCGTATTTAAATTCGGGGTCTTTGTGAAAAATCCTGCAACCTCTGTATGATCGCTGATGTTTTTTGTAACATTGCTCATGCCGCTCGTATTGGTAACATCAATCCCAGGCGGCAATACTATTGTTACAGGCGACCCCGCCTCTCCAAGGAACCAGATACTGCTTGCATTAAAAATACTGTCCTTCCACATGTAACTGACTTTGTACCTGTTTACAATAGGTTCTGAAATACTGGTATTCCCGATAATCCCTGGCGAAAGGGAAGAATCAATGTCAATTACCTCGATCCCGGCTGTTTTGTTGTTTATCCTGACATCCGGTTCATTATCGATCGCACTTTTAAGCCTGCTGCGCATCTCCTTATCAAGTTTCAGGAGTTCCCATGCAGAAATAAAGCTGTCGTTATTTCCAAGCTCAAAAGCAATACCCGTCCTGTAGAACACCGAATCAACACCTGTAAATGTCTCTGTATAGCCCCAGGTCATATTGTATTCGTTCACAGTAATATTATTAATCCACAGATGCTCGGCTCTGGCTGCGCCTGCCGTTGCGGCTATAAGAAAGATGGCAAGTAAGGCTATGAGCTTCATCTTGTTATCACCTCGCATCCGTCCGCCGTAACAAGAATGGTATGCTCAGCCTGCGAGATTAGCCCGCCCTGGATTTCCTTCAGGATGGGATACGACTCGATGACGCCTGCTTTGACTAATTGCACGAGGGCAAAATCAACCCTGTCGCCCAGCCATCTTTTCGCAAACGGCAGCGTCTTATATTTCTCTATCTCCTGCAATAATGCCCTGGCTGAAGGATGACGCACAGGTTTATTAGAGACAAGATGATATATTTCAGCGTTCCCAGCATTATGTATCTTTCCTGCACCATTGGTAGCAAAAGGTTCAATGGCAACTATATCACCTTCCTCAAGCACAACGCTGTGCGGCATTCGTTTATTTGGAATGGAAGGCGGAGCATGCTGGATATACTGCGCAAGCCCGTGCCCTGTGAGGTTGATTATGGGTTTGAAACCGAATGAGCCGATGGTATCCTCGACCACGCCACCTATTTCCGAGGTATTCACCCCTGCGTGGATGAGCTTGAGCGCATTCTCAAGAGCGGCTTCTGCAGCCTCAACAAGTTTGGGATTGCCTGAAAGGTCAACCGTCACCGCAGTGTCTGCTATGTATCCGTCGATATGAACTCCTATATCCAGCTTCACCATATCCTTTCCGAAAACGGATTTGTCATTGAAAGAAGGGGTTGCGTGGGCAGCCTCATCGTTCCTTGAGATATTTACAGGAAAGGCAGGCTCGCCTCCTTTTTCACGTATCAGGTTTTCGGTGAATTCAGCTACCGTTATCAGGCTTTCTCCCACCGCTACCTTCTTGGCTGCTTCCTCTCTTACTTCTGAAAGGATTTTTCCTGCTCTTCTGTATTTTTCTATTATTTCCTCGCTGTATTTCATCGAAGCACCAGATTCTTTTCAAACATAGTTAAATTCTTGCATCCACTCCGGGTGACAAGCACTACGTCCTCAAGCCTTACTCCGCCGATTTTTTTGTAATACAAACCAGGCTCTACAGTGACAACGGCTCCTGCTTTCAGCTCATTTCCGTTCTCGCCAAGGCTGGGAGCTTCATGGATGTCAAGTCCCACGCCATGACCTGTTGAGTGAATGAAGCCTTCTGTGAATTCACCACTTTTGCCCCTTGCGGTCTCGTATCCTTGCTCTTCAAGAATATCGCATACGACATCGTGGATTTCACTGCCTGTAACACCTGCTTTTATTTTTTTTATCGCAGCACCCTGCGACTCAAATACTGCGGAATACATATCTTTTAATTCGCTGCTCGGAGTTCCGCGCATCACTGTCCTTGTCATGTCCGAATAATACCTCTCCTTTTTTGAGCGAGGCACCATGTCTATAACAATGGGTTCGTCTGCGCGCAATTCCCCCTCACCTTTCCAGTGGGGGTCGGCGCTTCCTTTCCCGCATGCGATAATGACGTCAGACGCCTCGGAGCCAAGCGCAAGGAGCTTTGTCTCGATGATCGCCCTTACATCCTCTGCTTTCAGTGGCGAATTCTCATGCCACAGTATTCCGCTCTTGATTTTTGCGTTTCTGATTGCAGTAATGGCTTCTGCAAGCGCCCTCTCGCCAGCCCTCTGCGCGGTTTCAATGGCTTTTATTTCGTTTTCTTTTTTCACCTCGCGCATGTCTCGAAACGGGCTTTTGACAGGATTTACCTCAAAACCATCCTTTCTTATGCAATCGGCGAGCTGCACAGGGAAATTATACGGCACAGCGATGCGTTTTAATTTTTCCAAGTTCAGGAATTCGCTGAGCATCTCGCAGTATGCTGCATCGGCATCCTTGTGTTTCTTGAGCTTTTCCATTATGCCATATTTCGAGGTGGGAAGCACCTCCTTTATTCTCGATTCTTTCCTTGCCCTTCCAAGCTCCATGTCGGAGACAAGAAGCTTCTCGCTTTTTGAATTAAGGTATATGAAGGAATCGTATGCTAAGAAGCCTGTGGCGTAATACATGTCTGCATTGTGATCGCTTTCGCTTACCATCAGGAAGGCATCGGCTTCAATATTGAGTTTCATCCGTTACGAAAAGGAAATGATTGTACATATTACCTTCGGATTAATTTCAGATTGCCGCGTATCGCGCCGCAACCATCGCCGCCAGCGCCGCATACGGGA
>CAYXIP010000104.1:0-5681 GCA_964465515.1 uncultured Candidatus Methanoperedens sp.
CCATTTTGGTCATGATAATTCGTTACGAATCGCAGTTTCAGAAAAAACCCCTTTTAATTAAAACATCTCTAATTTTTTCATTATCTTTCCCTTTATAAAAATACTTATTGGCTGTGAAGATAGCTTCTGCTCCGTCGGTGAATCCCGAGAGCGGATTGAGATAAAAATGACTCTCGATTGCAAGCGCTATGGAACGTCTTCTTGCTTTGAGCCTTTTGTCCTTGTCCTCAGAGTTCCCTCCAAGCGCAAGATACAAATCCCATAAAGCTGCAGACCATATCTCTCCGTCAGCATCGCATCTCATGACTCCAGTAAAATTTTCAGGATAATATTTTTGATTATCAACCCTGCGGACACAGCGCAGTACATTGCCTATGCCGTTCCAGTCGCCTACTGCTTCACGGTTAAATCCTCCGTTCTCCTCCGCAAAAAAACATGCAGCAAGGAAATCACCAAAACCCTGCTCCATGGCGCAACCTTCATCTGTTAAACCAAAATTAGGAACCTGGTCATCAATTATGGCATGACCGTATTCATGGATAATAATATCAGCATCCTCAGCATCAGGTGTAGTCTCACTTGTTCCATACGTAATGGTTTTGCTATCATAATCAAAATAGGAACCCTCTCCTTCAGCATGGGCATTTACCTTTATCTGTCTGTTGCAGACGTTTCTAAACCCGAGTTCCTTAATAAATCTCTGGCAAGAATCAATGTGGTAGTAAACCATGACTTCACAAAACCTGCTGTCCCCTTTCTTGTAAAAGAAGAGGAGGGAAGGTTCGTACGCCCTGTTCGGTGTATTAATTGTATCAACATACTCTCCACTTAAAAAACCTGAACCATCAAGACTTTCTAAAATCACCTCTGTGTATGCTTCTTCCTTAATGTCAGATTCAGGATTAAGATTTGTATCTTTAAGAGCCACAACAGGATTGGGAACAAAAACCTTCCCTTTTCCATATGTTTTTCTCTTGAGAATATCGATCTTTTTAATTATGTCGCTATTTCTAACATCTACATAAACATGATGCCCTTCAGGGGGGTTTTTTAATGCAACATTTACTTCCCATGCCAGATAAAATTCATCTTCTATTGGAAGAATTACAGGATTCGCAGAAGAATCTCGTTTCAATCTTGTTTCAGCATTTAGATGTGAATGTACAATTTCGATAGCCTTCTCTTTTGGTATTCCTCCGTTTAGAATGGCTTTTGTATCCAATGCTATTTCAGGATGGTAATTACTTTTAATCATGAGGATTTTAGATTCTTCGTTCAAATGGATGGATATAAAAGCATATAGAACAGGGATTTCTTCGTGAAACTGTTGATATCTTATATGGTGTGTATCAAGACTATAGGTCTTGGTAACAAATTTCAGGTCTGAAATATCTTTCTTAAACCCGAAGAGAGCACCGTACTCCATCAAGAAATGACGAACCGATTCATCAACATCTTTTGTTATAGGAATTGTAATAAGACCTTCTATCAGAGTTGCCAAACCTTTCGTACTCCTTAGTATTTTGACGTCTTTATCCAGAATTTTTAATTTTTCTGCAAGTTCTTTTTGTTCGTCAGTTGGTTCAACCATAACTCTCCCTCAATCACTACTATGTTTTTATTGTGTAGCCCGTTGCGGAATTCGCACAGACGGTGCTTTCTCAAGCATTGTTTCAAGCTGAATCTTCCCTGGTCCGCGGAATAATTCTATAGCAACCCTGTCGCCCGGCTTATGTTTATTTATAACTTTGATAAGATCCCTGACGTTGTTGATTGCTATATCGTCTATTTGAACCAGGATGTCACCAATCTGTACACCTGACTTATCAGCCTCTCCACCTGGTAATACATTGGTTATCACCACTCCCTTATCTGTGGGCAGGCGATAGTATGCCACAAGTTTTGGATTGACATCTACGGCACTTATGCTTATCCAGGGCCTTGTGACCTCTCCGTGCTCCATCAACTGTTCAGCTACCCACATGGCAGGCTGTATCGGAATGGCAAAACCGATGCCCTGGGCAAAGGGTATGATGGCGCTGTTGATGCCTATTACCACACCTCCGCTGTCTATCAGTGGACCTCCGCTGTTTCCCGGATTGATGGCAGCATCTGTTTGTATCAGCCCTTCCATGAATGTCACTTCGGTCTGGATAGACCGGTTCAAGGCGCTGATTACTCCGGCAGTGACAGTAGGACCTCCCACAAGACCCAGCGGGCTGCCTATGGCAATTGCCATCTGACCGATCTTGATGCCGTCATTCTTTGCCATCTCAGGGACAGGCAGACCCTTTGCTTCTATCTTGACCACTGCAAGGTCAGTTATGGTGTCGATGCCTCTGATTTTCCCCTCAAATATCCCGCCATCTTCAAGAGCCACTTTTATCTCGTGCGAACCATACACCACATGCGCGTTGGTCAGAATATAGCCTTTATCATCGATTATAAAACCGGAACCAACTCCCGGAACCGGGTGAACATTCAGGTACGCATCCCTGATCAGCTTCACTTCACTGATATTCACAACGCTCGGTATAACCTTTTCAACTGCTCCGGTAACTATCTCATCAAAACTTTTCATACGTATCACTCCTGCACTTCTTCTATGAATGATAATTTTTTGTTTTTCATAAATTCTCTTGCCTTCCTTATTTCCTTAGCATATACGTACAACCATCCCTCATTAAGAAGGATAGCATCATCTCTCATGGTCTCTTTGCTCAAAGTCCCCACTCCAAATTCCTTAAGCAACTGTATTACTGCTATTAGAGCCCCTTTATGTTCATCCAGATCTTTGTTCTCGGTCACAATATCATGAAGCAGCAGTTTGAAAAGATCTCTGAACCGGCTTGATACTGTTCGAACCCCTTCCATAATTGTAAGAACATTGATTTTAATGAGTTCATCGATCAATTTGTCTATTTTATCGTTTTCCCAGCTATCAACCGGATATTCTGTTTTTTTATAAATAGCATACACATCTTTCAAGATTCCGTCTATCTCTTCTTTATCTTCAAACCTTTTCAAGGCATAATCTGACGATTTCAATTCAGGTATGGTTGATAAATAATATCTGAAAAGATTTCTTAGTTTTTCTCCATCATTCCCTTCTAACGTTTTCAGCGACAAAAGAATTTCATACTCTTTATCGTTGAAGTCTGCGCAGACTTTTGTCATTTATCCCTCTTTTAGCGATAGCTATTTATTTTTCTCAACTATGCCGGCTAAAGCTATTAATAAACCTATGACCGCTGCTATTCCACCAATGCTTTCCATCAGTTTATACGCCCCGTATTTTTCTGGCGAGAATGTTACGAATTTCAGGATTATCTCCTGGATACCCTGATTACCTGTCATGAAAACATATCCCGCGATTGCGAAAATTATTATTCCCCAAATGAACAATTTCATATTCATGTTCTCTCCCTTCTTTTTATATAGTACTTACGGCAATAAATAGGTTACGTTGACAAAATATCCAGAGCTTTATTCGATAATGTGTCGGTGTATAGATTCTCCTCCCGCCTGACCCATTTAAACCTCAACTCATCAAAACCCCTGCACAATTCCACGGCTTCGTTGAAGAGCGGCACAAGGTTATGGCTTTTAACCTTATACTTTCCTGAAATCTGCTTTATTATCAACTGGCTGTCCCCGCGCACCTCAAGTTCCCTGCAACCATGAGCTTTTGCAAGCTTCAGTCCTTCGATAAGAGCTCTCCACTCTGCGATGTTGTTTGTTCCCTTACCAACACGTTTTGAGACTTCCTTTACTTTCTTTCCATTTTCCAGCAGCACAACGCCAATAGCCATCGGTCCAGGATTACCCCTGCACGCCCCGTCAAAGAACAACACGCAGCCCATGTTATACCGGAATATCCCACAGCGGATACCACCGCTCCACATCCTTTTCTATGGGAAGTTCCTTCTCCATGATAGAGCGAAGTCTGAACTCATAGGAAGAATCCCTCTTTTTGTTATCCATGGGAACAAAGGGGTAAAAAGTTGCATGTTTGAAGTTATATATCCAGTAAACTTCGGATTCGCCCCTGAATTTAAAGACCGCACACAGCAGTTGCTCGCCGAAATCATGCTCTGTCAAAGTATCGCTCACCATGTACAGCGTGGATACAAGGTCTTCAAATTCCGGGTCGTTCAGAACAATCCACATGTAGCCATAGGAATCCTTTTTTATACTGTACTGGGTATTGGTTTCCTTGGTACTCTGCTGGAGCAGTTCCCTGATTTCGATTTCAGCGCTGTGGAATTTTGAGGCTTCAAGGGGTTTAAAACAAATACCTGCGCCTTCTGATTTCAGAGCAAGGTTGGTGTTCAGAGTGACGTATGCAGTGGACATGGCGAACAATTTATCAGGTTTGGGTTTTGGAAGCCTGCCCCTGGCGAGCAGCGAGTCAAGGAGTCCCATTCAGAACTCCATCCTCCGCTCCATCTCAGAAAGCGCGCGAATTCTTGCCTCGATTGTCGGGTGTGTGGAGAAAAGATTGAATATAGATTCCCCCGAGATTGCCGGAATGATAAAGAATGCATTCATGGCTTCCACTTCCCGCAAATCCTGGGATGGCACCCGCTCCATCACGCCGCTGATTGCCATAAGCGCCGAGGCGAGATGCGAAGGCTGACCCGTGATTATAGCCGAACCCCTGTCAGCGGCAAACTCGCGGTACCGTGAAAGTGCACGTACGAGCAGGAAGCTTATAATCCATACGATTATTGAGACCACGAATATAATTACAGCCGCACCAGCACCTCTGTCGCGGTCTCGCCCTCCTCCTCCCCACATCCCGAAGAAAATCATATTGCGCACGAGTAAAGCCGCTATCGTTGAAAGAAAGCTCGCAATCGTGATAACAAGCATATCGCGGTTCTTGACATGGCTTAATTCATGTGCAAGCACTGCTTCTATCTCGGGCTGGCTCAATTTTTGCTTAAGCGAAGTTGTGACAGCCACGACTGCGCTGCTCTTGCTCCTGCCTGTTGCAAATGCATTTGGCACATTGCTCTCCACGATAGCCACTTTTGGTTTTGGCAGGTCTGCTATTGCGCATAGCCTTGATATTGTTTCATGAAGCCTTGGTTCTTCCTGCTCGTTGACTATTCTCCCTCCAGTGCTCCAAAGTACAAGCCTGTCTGAAAAGAAAAACTGGAGAAACAGCACGAATAACATAATGATTATCAAAAAGTTTGTCAAATCTCCGCCGAAGGTAAGTATGACGGCAAGGAAGAAAAGATACAAAACTGCAAGTAAGAACATAGTTAATATCATGCGTGCCTGAAGTCCGTAATCACGGTACCATTGCTTCATTTTAATCTCTCATCATAATGTACTTGCAGTATATTAAAAGCGATGTATCAGAATATAACCTTCCTCAACATCTCAACTCCCTAATCTCTCCATCGAACATGGGAATTCTTGCAACCACAAGTTCCCCGAATTTTTTGTCTATGAGTTCGAGGTAATGCTTCTGCTCGGCCTGTTTATTGACGATGAAAGGCGAGGTCGAGTTCGTATGAGGCATGACCTTGGTTAACAATAACCCCGCCCACCGGGATTTGAAATGCTCTGACCCAGTATATGAACCTCTCTACCACGGAGATAGGTAAAGCAAGTGGTAACGTAACGAAATAAAAAGCTGTTAGTTCCGGGCTGGTAAGGAGTTTTCG